>DATJET010000142.1:0-61467 GCA_035496295.1 Gemmatimonadaceae bacterium | reverse complement strand
CGCGTGGTTCGACTGGATACCTCCGGTGGTGACGAGCGCATCGGCACCGTCGGCGACCGCTTGTGCGCCGACGAACGCGAGTTTCCGCACCTTGTTGCCGCCGAATCCGAACGGGATGGCATCGTCGCGTTTGACGAGGAGGCGCGGTCCGCCGCCGAGCGCAGCGCGCAGACGCGCCATCTCCTGAATCGGCGTCGGGGTTGTCACGAGTGGAAGGGCAGGGTGCGTGCGCAGACGCTCGAGGGCGGCGCGCGCGCCGAGAATGGATGCGGACATGCGCCTAACGGAAGAGGTGATCGGGCATCCGCAGCCGCGCTGCGTGCCGAGCGGCGACAAGCCTGGGGCAGAGAACCGCGATGCGCAGAGAATGCGCGGGCCAGAAGGCTTCGTCAACGGCCGGTGGGTGGCGCGGTCTATGCACGCCTCGATGACGTGCGTTCGGGGCGGAGCTCGACCCAATCGCGCAGCGACAGCCCTCCGGCGGACGCGCGCGACGATGCGCGCCCGGTCCCGCTGCGGCACGCGCTCAGCGTCATGATCGCGTCGGATCCCGGCCTAACGCGATGGCGCGCTGCGGCGCGCGCCACCCTCACCGCGATCGCGTCGTCAGCCGTGCTGGTGCCGCTCGCGCACGCCCGCCGCGAGTCCGCCACGCTCGTACTCGCCGGCATCGTTGTCGGTATCATGGCGGCGGCGCGCGTATACGATGACACACCGCGGGCACAGCGACTCACCATGCTGCTGGCCGTCCCCGTGGCACTCCTCGTCATCGGGGCCGGATCGCTCGCGGCCTCGCGGCCGTGGCTCGACCAGCTGTTGTTTTGTGTCGTCGTATTCGGTGCGACGTTCGCGCGCCGCTATGGTCCGCGGGGCAGCGCGCTCGGCCTGCTCGCGTTCATGAGCTTCTTTTTTTCACTCTTTGCCCGTGCGGGCGAGCGCGACTTGACGTTGTCGTCGGTTTCGATCGTGATCGCCGTGGCCGTCGCGTACGTCGTGCGATTTGGAATCGTCCGTGACCGCCCCGACCGCCTGCTCGATGGGATGCTGGTGGCGTTCCGTGCGCGGGCGGCAACGGTCCTCGAGTCGCTCGCGCAAACGGCCGATGCGAAGCGCGACGGACGGTGGCGCATGCACCGACTGCGTGTGTCGCTCGCCCATCTGAACGACACGGCTCTCGCACTCGCGGATGAAGCCGCGGCGCGACGGCACCGGACTGCCGCCGCCGATCAATGGGCGCTCGACATCTTCGAGGTCGAGCTGGCCATCGAAACAGTCGCCGACGTCCTCGAGGGTGCGCGCCGAGTCCGCCTTTGGGCGGGCGTTCGTCGCGCGGTGGCGCGGACGGCCCGTGCGTTAGGCGCACACGTTCGCGCGGCAGGCGGCGAGCGCGACGCGGAGGCCAGGGCGCCCGACGGGCTGCCGGACTCGCTCGGCAGCAAGATGCGGTTTGCGGAGTACATCATTGCGCACCGCCATCCGTGGACGTCCCCGCGACCCGCCGATGCGGTGATCGACGAGTCCGTCACTGCTCAGGGCGGCTCCACGCCGCTGGGACTCAATCCCGATGAGGTTGCACCATCGCCCGAGTCGCTCCGCCCGACGCTGCGACTCGCCATCCAGGCCGCGATCGCTGCCGCCCTCGCCATGATCGCCGGTCACCCGGTCTCTTCGGCGCGCTGGTATTGGGCCGTGATCGGCGCGTTCGTTGTATTCTTGCGCGCGACCAATCGCGCCGAGAGTCTCTCGCGCGCGTGGCAGCGGATCCTGGGGACCGTTGGCGGTGTCGTGTTAGGCGTCGTCATCGCGGACGCGGTCGGCGCCGACCACCGCGCGGCACTCGTGCTGCTGTATCTGAGCATCTTCGGCGCGTTCTACCTCGCGCCGCTCTCGTACGCCTGGATGATCGTGTTCGTCACCACTGCGCTCGCGCTGCTGTACGATACGTTCGGCAACTATTCGTCGGCGCTCCTGTCGCTGCGCCTCGAGGAGACGCTCATCGGCGCGTCGATCGGGGCCGTCGTCGCCAGCCTCGTGTTGCCCGCGCCGGCACGCCTGTCCGTGGACCGGCGCGCGGCCGACCTGCTGCGCGAATCGTCGCGCGCCGTCGACGCGCTCACGGCGCCCGATGCGACGTCCCTGCCGCCGAGCGCGCGGCTGCGTTGGGCACGAGGCGTGGATCGTGCGGTGCAACGCTTCCGCCAGACCACGCGCCCCGTCTGGGAGATCAACCTGCCGCTGCACACACCTCGCTTCATGGACTCGGTGCGTGCCGCGGTGGATCTCGCGTACGCTGTGCGCCACCTGGTGGCGCACGCGGGCGCGGGCGACGACGTCCCGATCCGCGCCGCTCCCGTGTCCGAGTGGCTCGAGCGTGTCGATGCCGCGCGCGCCGCCCTCGCCGCGACGGCCGGGTTGCCCGCGCCGCTGGCGGTGGCAGCCCGAGACGCCGACATTTCGTAGAGGCGGCCGCATGCGTGGCCGCATTGCCTAACGGAGAGAACCGGCATCGTGTCACGCACGTACGCGGTCAAAGAGCTGTATTACACGCTGCAGGGCGAAGGCGCGCAGACGGGTCGCGCCGCCGTGTTCTGCCGCTTCGCGGGCTGCAACCTGTGGACCGGCCTCGAGCGCGACCGCGCCACCGCCGTCTGCACCTTCTGCGACACGGACTTCGTCAGCACCGACGGGCCGGGCGGCGGCCGCTTCGCCACACCGGAGGTGCTCGCGCAAGCCGCGCTCCTCACGTGGGGTGAGGGCCGGTACCTCTCGGGCACGCCGCTCGTCGTCTGCACCGGCGGCGAGCCGCTGTTGCAGCTCGACGTGCCGCTCGTCGACGCGTTCCACGACGTCGGCTTTCAGGTGGCGATCGAGACCAATGGGACGCAGCCCGCGCCGCCTGGACTCGACTGGATCTGCGTGAGTCCCAAGGCCGGGGCGCCGCTACGCCTCGTGGTGGGCGATGAGCTCAAGCTCGTGTATCCGCAGAGCGAACCCGAAGCGCAGCCCGAGCGATTCGAGTCACTGGCGTTCCGGCACTTTTTCCTGCAGCCGATGGACGGCCCGCACCGCGATGAGAACACGCAGCGCGCGCTTGCCTACTGCCTCGCACACCCGCGTTGGCGGCTCTCCCTGCAAACGCACAAGCTCATCGGGCTCCCGTGAGGACGGACACGACCGGACACAGCCGGACAGTGCACGGATTACTCGGCTGCGAGAGTCCGGCTGTGTCCGCGCGTTGTTCGTGCTACGGCCACTGGTGCTTCGGACGCTCGAGCGCCGCTCGATCCCAGTTGCCTAACTCCGCCGCGGCTTCGTACGCCGACTGGGCAAAATCCAGGATCGCATCGTCGGGCGACGATGCCCGCCTAACGACGTCGTACGGCATGATGCATTCGCGCATCGTGTGGTCGTATCCCGCGCCCGTTGGACGCAACGCGCGCGCCGCGTAACCCTCCGGTTCCGGATACGAATACGCGTAGAACGCCGGGCCCGGCGTCCCGGGGCCGCCCGGCCACAACCCGACGCTCGCGCACTCGTGCGAGTACGCTTCCACCATCACGTAGTCCGGACAGTTAGGCGCGCCGCCGCCGTGACGCGGCGCGCGCCGGCCGGAAAACCGCGTCTGCGCCAGGTCGAAGCTGCCCCAGAAGAAGTGCGTCGGGCTGCACTTGCCCAGGAAGCGCCCGCGGAATCGCTCCAGCACGCGCTGCGATTCGCTCACGATCATCCACCATGCGTGCGCCGCGTTCGCGTCGTACGACGCATGCACGCGGTCCTGCGCGAACGGAATCGCCACCGGAACCTCGTTAGGCACGGGGCGAATGCGCCCCTCGAGATCGAGCGCCCTGAGCTCCGCGACGTACGCCGCATAGAACTCCGCCACCGATTGCGGAGCCAGCGGCAGCGACGCGCTGCGACCGTCGCTCGAGCGGATGTCGAGGCGGTGATCGATGAAATCGAAATCGACCGAGAACGTCCTGACGCCGTCTCCGGCCGGCATCGCCGATGTCGTCAGCCCCCGTGGCGTCACGTAGAGAGCGACCTGCCACCAGTGATTCAGCATCGGTGCGTGCGCGAGGCGCGTCTTCCCCACGATCTGCGTCCACATGTGCAGCGTGGCGTGCGTGTCGGCCCACGAATCGAACGGCAGGTCGGGCCAGCGCTCGGCTACGGTCGCGGAAGGTCGAATGTCGCTCACATTCTCAACATATTCGGGATGACGCCGCGTCTCAAGAAAGGCAGTATTGGGTCAGATCCACCACCGGAAGCGCCGCGCTCTCTGCAATCGCTCCGCCGCCGCATACTTTGTACGACATGAGTGACACGCCTCGCCCGCGCGCCGTGGTCCTGTTGAGCGGCGGGCTCGACTCTACGACAGTGCTCGCTGTCGCGCGGCACGATGGTTTCGACGTCGCCGCGCTTTCGGTGCGCTACGGCCAGCGCCACGCCGCCGAGCTCGAGGCGGCCGCGCGCAGTGCCCAACGAATGGGCGTGGTCCGGCACGAGATCGTGGATCTCGACCTGCGCGCATTCGGCGGATCGGCGCTCACAGCCGACATCCCTGTACCCAAGGATCGCGACGAGAGCGACATCGGTGCCGGTATTCCCGTGACGTACGTGCCGGCGCGCAACACGGTATTCCTCGCACTCGCTCTCGCGTTCGCCGAGACACTGGGCGCAGAAGATATTTTCCTGGGCGTCAACGCACTCGACTACTCGGGCTATCCCGACTGTCGCCCCGCCTTCATCGAGGCCTTCGAACACCTGGCGAATCTCGCGACCAAGGCCGGCGTCGATGGCACGAGCCGCTTCCGCGTTCATGCGCCGCTCCTCCACCTCTCGAAAGCCGAGATCATCGCCCTCGGTCTGTCGTTAGGCGTGGATTATGGCGTGACCTGCAGCTGCTATGATCCGCTGCCCACCGGCGAGGCGTGCGGCCGCTGCGACGCGTGCCTGCTTCGTCTGCGCGGGTTCGAGGCCGCCGGCGTCCGCGATCCCATCGCGTACGCACCGCGCTGAACGCCGTCGTATCGCTTGACACGCGCTGTACCGCGGCCTATTTGACTGCGCGACGCGTGCGACTCACGCGTTGCGATCTACGCATGCTTGTCCCGCACACAAACGAGACCTGACCGTGGAGACACGAGACAACATCCCGCGCCTGGAACCCGAACGCCCCGAGAACGACGTCACGCGGCGCGACTTCCTCGTGCGTGCCGGCCTGTTCGGCGGCGCGCTCACCCTGTTTGCCCGCACGCCATCTGCCGTCCGCGACGTGATGCGTCAATCGGCGCACGCGCTGGGGGACGCGCCGACGGCCTTCGCCGCACCGGCGGGTGATCTGTCGCCCCTCTTCTCGGGACTCCAGTGGCGGCTCCTCGGCCCCTTCCGCGGCGGGCGGACCGATGCCGTGACCGGCGTACCGGGTCGGCCTAACGATTTCTATTCGGGCTCGGTGAACGGCGGTCTCTGGAAGACGATCGACGCCGGCCGCGTGTGGGAGCCCGTGTTCGACGCCAACCCCGTCGCGTCGATCGGCGCGGTTGCCGTCGCGCCATCTGCTCCCGACACCGTCTACGTGGGCAGCGGCGAATGCACGCTGCGCGATTCGACGGGCTTCGGCAACGGCATGTACAAGTCCACCGACGCCGGCAAGACGTGGACACACATCGGGCTCGACGGCACGCAGCACATTGGCAAGGTCGCGGTGCATCCGACGGATCCCAACATCGTGTTCGTCGCGGCGATCGGAAACTTCTACGGCCCGAACGCCGATCGCGGCGTATACCGCTCCACCGACGGCGGTCGCAGTTGGAAGAAAGTGCTGTTCAAGAACGAACATGTCGGCGCCGTGGAAGTCGTGATCGATCCGACCAACCCGCGCGTGATCTACGCAGGTCTCTGGAACACGCGCCGTCCACCATGGTTCGTGTACGCGCCGACCAACGGGCCGGGCGGCGGTCTCTACAAGTCGACCGACGGCGGCGACACGTGGACCGAGCTAACGAATGGGCTTCCGAAGGAAGGCATCGGCAAGTCGGGTATCGCCGTGTGCCCCAGCAATCCGCAGCGCGTGTATGCGCTGATCGATGATCTCGTACCGGATCCGAGCATTCCCGTGGACACGTCGCAGGCCGCGGTGGCCGCGCGCCGCTTCGGTGTCGGCGTCCCAGGGTTAGGCGGATTCTTCCGCTCCGACGACGCGGGCGCGACGTGGACGCGCTTGTCTAACGACTCGGCCCTCTGGGGGCGCGGATGGTACTTCGAGCACGTCGCTGTCGACCCGAAGAATGCCGACGTGGTGTACGTGTCCAATGTGTCCGTGTCGCGCTCCATGGATGGCGGCCACACGTGGGTGCCCGTGCGCGGCTCGCCCGGCGGCGACGACTATCACCAGGCGTGGGTGTCGCCCGATGATCCGAACACGATGATCGTGGCCAGCGATCAGGGCACGGTGATCACGCGCAACGCGAAGACGGAGGATCCTCGCCAGGTCACGTGGAGCTCGTGGCTCAATCAGCCCACGGCGCAGATCTATCACGTCTCCGTCGACTATCGCTTTCCGTACTGGGTGACCGGCGCACAGCAAGACAGCGGAGCCGTTGCGGTGCGGTCGCGCGGCAAGTTCGGCGAGATCTCGATGCGCGACTGGGAGCCCATCGGCGCCGGCGGTGAGAGCGGCTACACGGCCGGTGACCCGCTGCATCCGGGCATCGTGTTCGGCGGCACGGGTCAGCGGTACGATCTCGCGCTCAACGCGCCCGTGGCCGGCACCACGGCGCCGGACGTTCCGAAGGGCGAGACCGCGCGCGCCGATTGGACGCAACCGCTCGTGGTGTCGCGCGCCGACCCGCGCGCGCTGTACTACGGCAATCAGTATCTGTTCCGCTCGACAGACTGCGCGCAAACCTGGACACGGGTGAGTCCGGACCTCACGCGCCCACAGCCCGGCGTCCCGTCGGGGCTGGATGCGGCGGCGGCAGCGGACACCGGGACTAACGGACAGCGCGGCGTGATCTACACCGTTTCGCCGTCGCCGATCCTGGTGCCCATGGTGTGGATCGGCACGGACGACGGCAACATCCAAGTGACGATGGACAACGGGGCGCACTGGCAGAACGTGACGCCGCCCGCGCTCACCGCGTGGAGCCGTGTGACGATGATCGAGGCGTCGCACTTCGACTTCAACACGGCGTACGCGAGTGTCGATCGGCATCAATTGCAGGACTTCGAGCCGTACATCTATCGCACGCGCGACTTGGGCAAGACGTGGCAGCGCATCACGAAAGGCCTGCCCGCGGGTCTGTACGTGCACACCGTGAAGGAGGACCCGATGCGCCGCGGCTTGTTGTTCGCGGGCACCGAGCGCGGCGCCTTCGTTTCCTTCGACGACGGCGATTCGTGGCTGCCGCTGCAGCTCAACCTGCCGCCCACATCGGTCCGCGACTTCGAGGTGTACCAGAACGATCTCATCGTCGGCACGCACGGCCGCGGCTTCTGGGTCATCGACGGCATTACGCCTCTGCGCCAGGCGGAGGCGTCGCAGCTGGCGAGCGACGTGGTGTTGTTCAAACCAACGGACGCGATCTACTACAATCAGGGCGGGGACAACGGCACGCCGCTGCAGAAGGACGAGCCGCAGGCGGACAACCCGCCTAACGGAGCCGCCATCGATTATTTCTTGAAGGCCGCGCCGTCGGGACCGGTGACGCTCGAGATTCTGGATGCCTCGGGCCAGGTGGTGCACACGTTCGGGAACGGCGCACCCGTCGAAGCTGCCGCCGGCGGCGCCGCGGGTCGGCGCCGGCCGGGCCTGCCCAACACGACGGCACTGTGGCGGCCGGCGCCCGAGCCGTTCGCCACATCGCCGGGCATGCACCGCGTCGTGTGGCTGCCGGTGAAAGACATGCCGCGCAGCGGTCCGGGCGGAGGCGGCGGCGGATTCGGCCGCCGGCGGATTCCGCTCCTCGGCACCTTCTCGGCGCGCCTAACGGTGAACGGCAAGACCTACACGCAGCCCTTCACCGTCAAGCCCGATCCGCGCGGCCTGCCGGGCGTCGAGGACGAGGACGACGGCACCGACGACTACTGACGCCGCCGCGATGCGGGCGGGCAGGGATGCCCGCCCGCGTCGCCGCGTTAGGCGACGAGCACCGCGTGGAGCGGGATCGGCGCGCCCGGTGGTCACGGTCCCTTGTGCGGATACTTCGGCGGCTTCGGCACACTCGGCGGCTGCTTGGCTAACTGATCCATCAACGTGTGCACCGCCATCTCGAGCTGCGCATCGTGGCCGAGAAAGGTCTGGTGGGGTGTGTCGTCCACGACCACATCCGGATCCACGCCGTGGCCCTCGATGAGCCACTCGCTGGCTGGCCCGTACACGCCCATCTCGGCGGCCGTCGCAATCCCGCGGTCGGCCAATATGTTCGACGACGACAGCCAGATCTCGCCGCCCCATGTCCTCGTACCGATGAGCTTGCCTAACCCGAGCGCCCGGAACCCGTACGCGAACGCTTCGCCGTCGGATGCGGTGTGCTCGTTCACGAGCACAGTCATCGGCCCGCGAAACGCTTCCTGCATGTTCCAGTACGGCGCACCGGTGCGCGGCTGCCAGAACATCCACGCGTGGCGCATCAGCTTCTCGAGAATCCACGAGTCGATGTTGCCGCCGCCGTTGTTGCGGACGTCGACGATCAGCGCATCGCGGTTGAACACCGGATAGAAGTCACGCTCCCACTGCGCGATGTCGTTACTGGTCATCGCGCGCAGATGCACGTAGCCGATGCGTCCGTGGCTCAGGCTGTCCACGAGCAGGCGCCGCGTGTACTCCCACTCGTTGTACCGCAGGCCGGACGCGGCAGGCGCGCTCATGGGTTCGACGACCACGTCGCGCGTCTCGTTGCCCGGGCCTTGGACTCGAAGCCGCACTTGGGTGCCCGCCGTGTTGCGCAGGAGCGCGCCCAACGATGGGCCGGACAACGCGGGTGTCCCATTCACGTCGACGATCACGTCGCCGGCGCGCACGTCGACACCGGCGCGTGCGAGCGGCGACAGGTCATCCGGGTCATCCGGGTCGCTGCGATACACGTGCACCACCCGGTACCCGCCGGCCTTCACGTCGCGCGAAAGCTCGGCGCCTAACGAACCGGTCTCGATCTGCTCGGTGGCCGCCTGCAGGTCGCCGCCGTACACGAACATGTGCAGCGCCGACAGCTCGCCGATCATCTGCCCGAAGACATCGGACAGCTCGTTGCGGTCGGTCACCCGCGCGGCCAACGGCTCGTATTTCTTCCGCATCGCCGGCCAGTCGATGCCGTTCATGTTGCGGTCGTAGAAGTAGTCGCGCTCGAGCCGCCACGCCTCGCGATACATCTGCTGCCATTCCTCGCGCGGCTGGATGCGCAGCTTCCATCCGGAGAGATCGATCTTGGTGTCGTTCAGCTTCTCCGGCGTGCGCGTACCGGCATCGAACACGAACAGGTCGTCGCCGCGCCTAACGAGAAGCTCCGTGCGGTTGGCCGACAGCTCGTAGCTGCGCACGTCCTCGAGCAGCGTGGTGACCTTGGGGTCGACGCGCGTGATCGCGAGCACGCGGAGCGTGTTCTTGCGCGGCGGCGCCGGGTCGACCGAGAGAAAGAAGAGGTGTGCGCCGTCGGTGGACAACGCGCCATAGTTCCCGGGATCGACCGGCACGCGGTAGAGGCGCTCCGAGATGCCGGCGGTGTCGATCGTCACCGCCGTGGAATCGACCACCGGTGCGTTGGCGGGCTTCGTCGCCGGTCCGGGGCGAGGTTCGGGCTTCTTCGGCACCGCCGTGGTGTCGGGGTGCAGCTCGTCTGCGTGCGCGAACGGGAATCGGCCAGTCTTCCGCAACGCGAGCGCGAAGATTTCGGTCTGGCGATCGAAGTAGGGTTCCGGCGCGCGAGAACCCCATGGCGCGCCCACGGTCGAGCGGAAATGCCGGTCGGACAGGAACCACAACCAGGCGCCATCCGGGCTCCACGCGGGGGAGTACGAATCATACCGGTCGCTCGTCACCGCGGTCGTGCGCCCGGAGCGCGCGTCGTACAGGTAAATCCGGCTCAGGCCGTTAGGCGACGCGACGTGATACGCCAGCCAGCGCGAGTCCGGTGACCACTGGAGATCGGAGAAGTCGCCGTACTCGGACGTCCCGATGCGCTTGGACGCGCCGCTCGACGCGTCGTACACCCAGAGCCGCTGGTCCTTGTCGGTGTGCGCGATCAGCTTTCCGTTAGGCGACGGCACGGCGTCCCAACGCAGCACGGATCCGTCGCGCGTCAGCTGGCGCGGCGCGCCGACGCCAGTGGCCGGCATCGTCCACAGCTCCACCTCGCCGCTCTCGTCCGAGAGCGCCAGCAGCGTGTCACCGTTCGGCATGAACCGGCCGTCGCGGTAGCGCACGCCTGGGTGCCGCGCCGCTTCCACCAGCCGCCCCTGGCCGGCTTTGACCGGCGCCACGAACAACTGCCCGCGCGCCGTCAACACCACGCGGTCGCCGGTCGGCGAGAGGTGCACGTTGCTCACCCACTTCATCGCCGTGTCCACCCACTCTTCGCGCATCTGGTCGAAGTCCGACGCCAGCCGGATCGGAATCATGCGGTCCTGCCCCGACGCTAGATCGAGGACCCAGATGTCCCCGCCTAACTGATAAACAATGCGCCCGTTGGACAACGCGGGCGACTGCAGGTCGAAGTCGGTGTGGTGCGTGTGCTCGCGCGGGTCGCGCCCGTTCTCATCCACCGACCAGATGTTCATCGTGCCGTCGCGGTCGCTCGCGAAATACACGCGGGCCTTCCACGGCATCGGCGTCTTGCTCGTCCCCGCATAGTCGCCCGTGAGCGGCGTCGCTTCGGGCATCGCGCTGCTCCACTTCCACAGCTGCTGCGCCGTGCCGCCTTCATAGCGCCGCGTGTGGCTCCCTTGAAATCCGAATCGCGTGAAGAAAAGCGTCCCGCCGTCGTATGCGCCATCCGACGCCTGCTCGAGCGGCACGCGCGTGCGCACGCCCGTCGCGGTGTCGAGCGATACGAGTTGCGCCATCGGCAGCGTCGAATAGCGTCGCGTCGAGTAGAGCACCCGACCGTCGGGCGTCCAGCCCACCACGACATCGACGCTGCCGTCCCAGGTGCGCCGCTCGGGCAAGCCGCCGGCGACCGGCATCGTGTAGACCTCGTCCGGTCCCTCGTATTCGCCGGTAAACGCGATCGTCGCGCCATCGGGCGAGATCGCCGCGTTGGTCTCCTGACCGCGTCCACTGGTCAGACGACGGGCCACACCTCCGCCAATGCCGATGGTCCACAAGTCGCCTTCCGCCGTGAACACGACCGTCGTGTCGTGAATCGCGGGGGAGCGGTAGTATCCGAGTGGCGTCGACGGTGCCGATTGCGCGGACACGGGGAAAACGGATGCGAACGCCAACGCAATCGTGCTGCTAACGAGCACACCGATTGGTCTGGGCATACGTGTGCCAAAGGAGATGGAGATGAGACCGGACGGGAGGGAGGAACGCGCACGACCTTACTGCACGGGCTGCGATGTAGCAAGCCCGACGGGGCTCGATGATCCAGCGTCTAGCGCTGGGCGCGCGCTCCCGTATGCGTTGCGCTGGCGCGCACCGTGTACGTCGCCTTCACATCGTGACCGGCCGATCCCGAGAGCGTGAGATCACCGGTATGGTTTCCGACGGCCCACGCGAGCGCGACACGACCGCGCGCATCGGTCACGCTGCGGCCCGGCGCGACGGACCCGGTATGCGTCGTGAAATGCAGCGCCACCTCGGGCACCGGGTTCCCATACGCGTCAGTCACGAGCGCAACGAGGCGGCGCACGCCGTGGCTCCCGTGCGAGGGCGGGGCATCATCGAAGGTGAGATTGGCCGCTGTCGCCGGCATCGCGCGCGCGTGCACGGCCACCAGCGCCGTCACACCATCCACGTGGACGGCCAGCGTTAGGCGGCCGGCGGCACGGCCCATGGTCCATCGGGTGCGGGCCACGCCCGATGCATCGCTCTCGAGCGCCGTGTCCGGCACAGTGCCGCCCGAGGGCGAGAGCACCACCGCCACTCCCGCCACGTGGTTGCCGTGCGCGTCCACCACCCGCACGGCGATCGACTTGGAGAGCGGCGTGCCGGCCACGGCGTGCTGGTCGTCGCCGGCGAGGATCTCGATGGCGGCCGGTTTCCCGGCGTGCGCCGTGGCCGAAATCGTCACCGGCGCCACGGGATCGGCGCTCTCGGCCGCGCCGACCTGGACGCGGACACGCTGCACGCCCGGTGCCGAGCCCAACGTCCAATGGACGCGCGCCACGCCCAGCGAGTCGGTGCGCGGGTCGAGCGGCCTAACGGAACCGTTCAGCGCCGCCCACGTCACCGGCACGCCGGCCAGCGCGCGGCCGGTCGAGTCGGTCACGCGCACACCCACCGAGTCGCCTAACGAAGCGCCGGCTTCGGCGCCGAGCGACGCCGCGAGCGCCGACACGCGCGTGTTCCGCGCCGCCGGATCGGCTTCGGCCGCGACGTGCGCCATCGTGTCGAGGTGGTCCACCGACGCGAGCAGCATCTGGCGACCCGGCAGACCGCCGAGCGTCCAGGTGGTGCGCGCGCGCCCGTCGGCGTCGGTGCGCGACGTGTCCGGCGACGCCGCGCCCTGTCCACCCGCGCTCGCGAACGTCACCAGTTGATTTTCGATGGGCCGTCCATGCCGGCTCGTCACGCGCACGACGACGGTCTGCGCCAGCGCACGACCCGCGAGCGCCCGCTGCGACGTTCCGGCCACGGCGACGATCGCTGCCGGCGTCGCAACGACGGTAATCGCAGCGTGTCCGGCAATCGCACCGACGGACGCCGTGACGATCGAACGACCCTGGCTCCGTCCGCCAAGCAACCCGGTCGAGTCGATGGTCGCCACAGTCGTGTCGTCGATGTGCCAACGCGGCACGACGCCGCCGATCGTGTAGCCGCGTGCGTCGCGCGCGATCGAGTGGAGGGCCAGGCGCGCATCCTCGGCGACGGTCACGGCGCTGTCGAGTGCGCCCGCTTCCACCGAGATCGCCGCCACGCGTTGCGCGACCACCACGCGCGCATGCGCGACGAGCCCGCCGACGATGACCGCGACGCCCGTCGCGCCCGGCCCGCGCGCCACCACCGATCCATCGCCGAGCACGGTGGCGACGCGCGGATCATCGGAGCTCCACGTGGGATGCGCGCCGACGAGCACGCTGCCGGTGCGGTCGGTGATCGTCGCGGCGAGGTGCAGCGTGTCGCCGATCGCGAGCGCGGTGTCGGCCGCCGGCCTAACGCCGACCCACGCCGCGCCGAAGTTGCCGATGGTTTGGTGCGCGTCGGGTCGTCCGATCACGCCGTACGTGTAGAGCGCCGACACGAGGGAGACCACGGCGGCGCCCGTGGATGCAACGGCGGCGACCGTGCGCCACGCGTGGGTGAACCACGGTCCGCGCACCGTGCCTGCGGCGAGTCGCTGTGAGGAGGCCATACCGACCCTTGACTCGGCCTCCACGACGGCGGTCACGCCGACATCGTGTCTCGCGACGAACGATGTCGCGCACAGGCGAACTCCGTTACGCCGCGCCGGCGCGCGCGGGAAATCTGACCCCCGCGCACGCAACCTTTGTTGCATTCATCGGAAGGCGCCGGCCGGCGCGACCTGTCAGCTCAATGCGGCCACAGCCACCCGAACACGCCGGCCGTGAGCAATCCGTAGATCAACCCGTCGATCACGTTCTTCGTCGTGACCGACCACGGCTGCTGGCGCCAGATCGAATTCGTGATCTCGGCACCGGCGTAGCCCATCCACGCCACGGTCCCGGCGATGCGGAACACCGCCAGATACGGCGCGCCTAACGGAATGGTCCGCGAGAGCACGTAAGCGGTGAAGTACGAGATCACCAGCAGGAAGATGAACCAGGCGCCCAGGAACTCGCCCATCTTCACCGCCCCCGTTGGGCGGAGGGTGAGAATGCCCACGGGACCCTCGTTGAATTTCTGCACTTTTTCGGGCGAACCCATCTCCTTGGGGTCGGCGCAATAGGGAATGGTGTATTGCCCCGGTGCCGGGCGTCCCGCGTTCACCGCCGCGCGCACCGCGTCCTCGTTCGACAGCCCCATGTAGTCTGCGCGGTGATACGTGAGCACCATGTGCATCACTGCGCTCGCGATGAAGACGATGACAGCGGAGACGATGATCGGCAGCCACAGATGACCGAGGGAGACCATGGCGGTGTTCATAGGGCGCTCCAATGGCGGGATGGTTGGGCAGCTCTGCCAACAATTAGCGTCATCCAGGCGCAGGGCGGAAGAGTCCGCCGGGGCGCGTTACGCGCGGTGTCCGTGCGCGGCGCGACCGAGAGCGATGATGCGGTCGAGGAGCTTGATGTAGCTCATGCCGGCGCGCTTCGCCGCCGACGCCAGCTCCTCGCTCGCGCTGATGTCGGGATTGGGATTGGCGTCGAGGAACCAGAGCACGCCATGCGCATCCAGCCGGTAGTCGATGCGGGCGTACCCGGACATCTCGAGGATCCGATAGATGCGGCGGCTGAGCCGCCCGATGGTCGACGCGAGCGGCTCGTCGAGGTTCGCCGCCTGCAGCTGCACGCCGCGCCGCTCCTGATACTCGAGGTCGTGTTTGACCTTCGCCGTCGCGATGAGCGGCTCGTTAGGCCCGCTGTGCTCGATCACCAGCTCCCAGGCCGGCAGCGACCGCGCGCGCCCGTTGCCGAGCACGCTCACGTACAGCTCGCGCCCTTCGATGAACTGCTCGGCGATGGCATCGGTGTCGAGGCTGTCGTGGATGAACCGGACGCGCTCCTCGAGCTCGGCGTCGTCGCGCACCAGCGACGCCTTGGCGATGCCCAACGAGGCGTGCTCGGTCAGGCTCTTCACGATGAGCGGGAACCCCAGCTTGTTCGGCCGCCTGGTCCGCCTGCCTAACGGAAAGACCGCGAACGCCGGGGTGCGGACGCGGTGGTACGCGAGGAGCTTCTTGCCCAACGCCTTGTCGCGCGAGATCACCAGGCCGCGCGGGTTGCACCCGGTGTAGGGCACACGAATCAACTCGAGGAAGCTCACGATGTTGTGGTCGTAGAGCGCGTTGTGGTGAAACTCCTCGAGCAGGTTGAACACCACATGCGGCTTCATCGACTCGACTGCGTCGCGGATGGGCTGCAGCTCTTCCTGAACGCCCAACGCCATCACCTCGTGCTTCGCCTTGCGCAGCGACGAGATGACGTCGTACTCGGCGCGCCACGCCAGGATATCCTTGTCGTCCAGACCGTCCAGCGAATCCGGCGGCACGTGATCCGGGTACACGAGCGCCAGCACGCGGAGCCGCTTCATACCACGATCCACTCGCGGCGCCGGCTATAGAGCACGCGGGTGATGGTCACCGCGAGCAGCACCGCGAAGTTGGTCACGAGCGGCCGCTCGGTGCCGACGGCGCGCAGCTTGAGCTCACGACAGCGTACGATCATGTCGGAGAGCACCGCGTCCAGTGTGATCTGGTATTCGCCGCTCCAGCGCGCGACGAGTTGGCGGATGGTGGCTCGGTGGCGCCGCAGGAACACGGCCGCCGACTCGTGCGCGCGATGCGCCGGGTCGCGCGAGAAGAGCCGGACGAGATCCCGATCGTAGGTGTTCGGGACCTCGATCACGTAGCGGCGGCGCCGCGCCTCGTAGTGGGCGCCAAGCGTGGTCGAGATGCGGTGGAGCGGCGCGACGACCGCGTGCGACGTAACTGACGGGGGCTGTCCGCCGACCTCGGCCATCAGCTCGTCGACGTACTCGAGCTTGCGCAGCGCTATCGGCCACGCGGCGTAGCGCGCGCGCCAGCGGCGCCGCGGCCGCATCCAGACGGCAAACGTCTCGGCGAAATCCTCGTCGGGATGACTCTGCGCGTACCAGAGTCGCAGGTGTTGGACATGCTGCTTGCTCGCCGGGTTAGGCCGATACTGATCGGGATACGGCTGGGCCGAGCTCCCGAAGAGGTAGCGCCACCGGCGTCGGTGATGCAGGCGATAGGCGTGCTGAATCGCGTGTCCGGTTTCGTGCCGTAGAATGCGCATGCACTCGCCGTGCGTGCCGCCTTCCAGATCCAACATCTGCGAGCGCTCGAGACGCATGAGACGCGGGTGAGCCAGGTAGAATGGTGCGGCGAATCCCGGTATGCCCAACGGAGAAAACCATTCATCGGAGAGCCAGATGTGCGGCTGGAACACGAGCGCCCGGTCGAGCAGCTCACGCCGCAACTGGTCGACCTGCGGCTCGAGCCATGACCCCTCGATCGATACGCCCAGGTCGCGAAGCCGCACTTTCATGAGCTGCTCGCGCGGGAGGCGCTCCCACGACCTGCGGCGCGCGTGCTTGGCTCGTTTCCCCACCGCCATGGCGCAAAAACTTCGACTCGTGACGGTGGCGGCGCAAGCGGCTATCGCGTCCGGGCGAGGATGGGCATGCGCGCCAGCGCCGTATCGACAAGCGATTGAATGAGTGCGCTATCGGTAGGCATGAGATGCCCGGTCTTGAGCCAGATCTGCGTCTTCGGCTCGCGCGCTGCATCGTAGAGATCACGCGCAGCGTGCGCCGGCATCTGTGGATCGTCGATTCCGTTCACCATGACGACCGGTCGCGGCGCGATGGCGCCGATGAATCGCTCGGGCGACAGGCTCCGGAACGGTCGCGTGGCGAGCCACGCCAGCGGTCCACGCAACCAGGCCGGACGTGTGTCGAGGTTTGCGGCGAGTACCGCGGATAAGTCCCCTGCGCCGTAGATGAGCGCCACGTTCCGAAATCTCGTGTCAGCAGCGGCCGCGATCGTGGCGAACGGAACGGCGAACGACGTCGCGGCAATCGCGATCCGGGTGGTGTCCACGTCGGCGCGCTGCGCCAGGTACGCCGCGCCTAACGAGAAGATCTGCGGGATGCGCTGCGCCGTGGTCCGGAGCGCGTCCGAGTGAAACAGCGCGTCGGACACCGAAATGCTCATCGGCAGCGACGGCGGGTAATCCAGCGACAAGACGATGACGTCGCCGAACTCCGCAGGCAGACGCTCGATGGCGGCGCTGTTTTCCTCGCGTCCGTCCTCCAACAACACCGCCGGCAGATGACCCGTATCCGGGATCGGCTGCATCACGATCCCACGCGCGACGAGCCCGGTGCTGCTCGTGAACGTGATGCGCTGCACCTGATAGCGCCCGCGCCGCGGCTGCATCGTGGTCGAGATGCGAGTCAAGGCTCCGCGGTTGTGCGCGTACGCGACGAGCTCGTCTTTTTGGGCAGGTCCGAATGAACAGCAGAGCATGCCGGCGGCGACGATGATGGCGCCGATCGCGCGGGCCCGGGCGCGCCGCCTCGCGCGCCACTGTCTCGGCATCGCGGTGTTGGTCATGCATGAAGTGATGCGCACGGGCGCCGCGATGTCCAGCGACCCATCCCGTTCAACCATCGCGGGGCGACATAGTGTCCAAGCTGTGTGAATCCTCACGTCGTCGCTCACGCTCACGGTCTGGACATGAGACATCATCGCGCGGTCATCTTCGGTGCAGTCCTGCTCGCGTTCGGTTCGGCGAGCGTCGGTGCGCAAGTCACGGCGCGCGCCAAGCTGCCGGCCTCCGCGCCGGTGTCCGACATTCACTATGATGTCACGGTCGATTCGACGACGGTGCGGACGCGCGAGCTCGCCGTAACGATGCAGTTCCACGTCGATGGATCTGGTCCGGTGGTGCTCGCCCTGCCGGCGTGGAGTCCCGGACATTACACCCTTCTGTGGTTCGCGTCGCGCGTGCTCGACTTCAGCGCGACAGCGGGCGGCACGCTGCTGGCGTGGCACAAGCTCGACTTCCAAACGTGGGAGATCAGGCCCAACGGAGCGTCCGCCGTGTCGGTGTCGTTTCGCTACCAGGCCGACGCGCACGACCGCGCCGTTGCCTACACCGCGCGCGATCTCGCGTTCTTCAACGGCACGAATGTGTTTCTGTATCCCGTTGGGCGAGGCTTCTCGTGGCCGGCCACCGTGCAGATCCACGCGCCGGCAGACTGGCGCGTCGCCACCGGCCTAACGGCAGGCAGCGCGCCCAACACCTTCACCGCCACCAACTATCACGACGTCGTCGACGCGCCGTTCGTCATCGGCAAGTTCGACTTCGACAGCGTGCGCACGGGCGACGTGTGGGTTCGCCTGGCGAGCTTCCCCGCGGGCGGCATGCGCGCCGAATGGCGGCAGCGGACGCTGCGCTGGCTGTCGCGTCTCGTGCCGACGGAAGGAGCGGTGTTCCACGACATCCCGTTCGCGCAATACACCGTGCTGCAGCTCGCCGACACGATAGTGAATGGCGGCGGCCTCGAGCATCACGATTCGCAGCTCGACGGCGTGACCATGGATGGCAACGACTATCCGTTCCTCCCGTTCCTTTACGCACACGAGATGTTCCACGCCTGGAACGTCAAGCGGCTGCGCCCCGCGGACATGGTGCCGTACCGTTACGATGATGCGCAGCCCACGCCATCGTTGTGGGTGAGCGAAGGCATCACCGACTACTATGGACCGCTTGCGCTGGTGCGCAGCGGTATCATCGGCGACTCGGCGTTCGAGGCGCAGATGGCGGGCGACATCGCGCAGGTGCAGGGCTCCGTACCGGTTGCGTTAGGCGACGCCTCGCTCTCGGCGTGGATCGGCGCGGCCGACGGCACCGCCGGCATCTATTATCCCAAAGGCGCGACCGCCGGTCTCCTGCTCGACATCCTCATCCGCGACGCCAGCAACAACGCGCATTCTCTCGATGACGTGATGCGCGCGCTGTACGACAGTACGTACCGCACCCGGTGGCGCGGGTTCACCGCCGCCGACTGGTGGGGAACCGTGAGCCGGTTCGCCGGCGGACGCTCGTTCGCCGCCTTCGACCGTCACTACATCACCGGTCGCGACGCGATGCCGATCGATTCGGTTCTCGCACTCGCCGGCTGGCGCGTCGCGCGCGACACCGTTCGCGATCTCCGGTTAGGCGCCCAGGTCGCGCCGGGTGACGGGTGTATGCGTCTCGCCGTGGTGAACGACGGCGGCCCGGCACAGGCCGGGGGACTCCGCGGCGGCGACTGCGTCTCGAAAGTCGGCGACGTCCCGGTCACATCGCTCACCGACTGGCCGAAAGTCCTCGCCCGCTACAACACCACGACCGGCACGACGCTGCCCGTGGTAGCCCGACGCGGCTCGGACACGCTGTCCTTGTCCCTGCCGGTCCGGCGCACCGACAGGCTCGTCTTCAAAATCGAAGAGATTGCGGGCGCCTCGGCCAAGGCCAGCCAAATTCGGGCTGGCATTCTGACAGGCCACACGGGACGGAGAGGGAGTCGGTCTAACTGAACGACCTTCCTGCGACCCTCAGATGTTTCCGCGGCGTATGTCACGTTTTGACCGGTCGCCAGTCTTCTAGCAGGTCACGCACGGACACGCAGTTAACCGGTCCGGCGCGTCAGCGGCGGCAACCCCGACTCCTCCCTTTCGGTGGTCGCCCCGCCTCCTGACCAGTCGACTGGACTTCTTCGGAGATCCTCATGCACAAGCGATTCGTCATGGTTTCCGCGGCTGCCCTCGCCCTCGCCGCTGCCTCCCACACCGCGACGGCTCAGCTCGCGACCCCCAAGCCCACTATCGGCGTGCTCGGTGGGCTCAATTTCTCCACGCTGAGTGGAAACGACATCAGCAATGCGAGCAACCGGACCGGCTTCCAGGCGGGTCTGTTCCTCACGCTGCACATGAACCAGGCGTGGTCGATCGAGCCCGAGGCGCTGTATACGCAAGAAGGCGCGAGCGCGGGCGGCGAGACCGCCAAGATGAATTACCTCCAGGTGCCGGTTCTGCTTCGTTGGGACGTTATGGCGAAAAGCCCCATGCACCCGTTCTTCATTGCCGGTCCGGCGGCCGCGTTCCAAGTTGGCTGCGACCTGTCGGCCTCGGGCCAGAGCGCGAGCTGCGATGACCTGAGTCAGCAGGGGGTGTCCCCCGAGAAGAAGTCGTTCGACATGCTCGGCGTTGCCGGCGCGGGCCTCGGTTTTAACGTCGGCGCCACGCAGATGTCGGTGGGCGCGCGCTACTCCTACGGATTCAGCGACGCGTTCAAGGACAGCGACATCAAGAACCGCTATTTCTCGGTTCTGCTCGGCCTAACGTTCTAACGGAAGGAAGCACGAGAAGGGCGGGCCCGCTCCGGCGATGCTGCCGGGGCGGGCCCGCTCGCGTTTGGACCTCCGCGCGCGTCACCGAGGCGCGACCACCGTCTCCTGCGCGCTCACCGCCTGCCACCGCCCGTCCCGCTCCACGAACACATCGGTGAAGACCGTCCGCCGCATGCCGGTCGTGCCGTCTTGCGTCGCGGCCACGATGCCGGTCGCAACCGCCGTCGACCCGTAGACGCGCACGTCCAACCGCTCGAACCGCGGATGCACGGACGCCGGCCTCGGATGCTTGGCCACGAACGCGATGTGCTCCGACTTGTCGAGGATGTTACCCGTGAACACCGGGTGGAGAAAGTCGGGCGCCAGTATCCGCTCGAGCGTCGCGCTGTCACCCGACACGAGCCACGTGTGCTCGAGCGCCACCACCGTGTCGCTGTCGGCGCGCGCGCTCGGAGACTGCGGGGTAGCTGAAGTACCGATCGCCCCCAGCGCGGCAACGGCGAACACGAACACGACCACGCACGTTCTGTTAGGCATCCATCCCCCCGTCGTTGAGCCACCGATGCACGGCTCCGCCTGCTCCCGCACGCAACGCCGAAGAAAGCGAATGCGACAGCCGTCCGCCGCCTTCTGACGAATGTCTGACAGTTGGCCGCGAGCCGATTCGACGTCACGCCCATGCTGCTCGTGCAGAGCGGACGCATAGTCTTCGCCTCGCTCGCTTTCAGGCTCGTGGGGGCCCTGGGAGCTGGCCGGCTCATCCGCAGTCAATTGTTCGGCGTGTCGGCCGCCGACCCGTGGCGTTGATCGCAATCCGCGCCGAGTGACCTCGAGCGGGGGAATGGAGTCCTCGCTTTTCAGTAGGGAGGTGTGCACAGAGCACAAACGCGCTTAGATTGGGGCGCGAGAAGTACAGGCAGGGGAGGCGCCTCATGTGGCGATGTCGCCACGCAAGCTGGTTGCCGCAACGAATTGCGGTGCCGATGTCGGTTGTGTTCTGCATTGCGGTTTCTGCTCCGGGTTGGTCGCAGGGTAGCATCAGCGGCGTCGTTCGCGCCGCGGGTTCGACAGCACCGCTCCCAGATGCCATAGTCACCGTGTCGGGCTCCACTCAGGCAGCCCGTTCCGGACGCGACGGCCGATTCGCCATTGGCGCAGCCGGTGGCGTGCACGTCATCGTCGTGCGCCGCATCGGCTTTCAACCGGACACACTCACGAACGTGATCGTTTCGCCGCCGTCGACGACGTCGGTGGTAGCGGAGCTCGTGCACCTCACGACGAAACTCGACACGGTCGCGGTCCGGTCCGTGGCTACGAACATCGCCGTCACGGGCGCGTCGCCATCGGTGGAGCTGACGCGTGCCGACATCGCGCGCACGCCGCAAATCGCCGACGATGCCTTCCGCGCGGTGACGCGCGTGCCGGGCGTCGAGGCGAGCGATTTGTCGGCGGGATTCCGCGTACGCGGCGGCGCGAATCGCGAAGTGCTGTTGTCGCTCGACGGGATGGAGCTCTACGAGCCGTTCCATCTCAAGGACCTCGACGGCGCGATTTCGATCATTGATCCGGGGATTCTCGGCGACGCGAACATCAGCACCGGCGGATTCGGCGCGCGCTACGGCGATCACCTGACGGGCGTGTTCGCACTGCAGACGCGTGACGAGATGGCCGCCGCGATGCACGGCAGTCTCACGGCGAGTTTGAGCGGCGTAGGCGCGGAGCTCGCGGCGCCGATCATCGGCTCGCATGCCGACGTCATGATGTCGGCCCGCAAAGGGCTGCTCGCGACGGCGCTCGACGTGGCCGGCGATGGCGGCACCCTCGCGCCGCGCTACGACGACAGCTACGCGCGCGTGCGCGTCCGGCCTAACGCAAACAATCAGCTCACGATCAGCGCGCTGCGCGCAAACGACGGGCTCTTCTTCTATGCGTCCGGCGAGCCCTCGCTGGCCAGCGAATACGGCAGCTCCTACGTGTGGGCGACGTGGACATCGATGCCGACCACGTGGCTCACGACTCGCACGATGGCCTCCACCGCCAATCTCGATTGGGACCGGACGGGCGGCGAAACGTCGGCCTCGGGTCTGGCGTTGCAGGTGGACGACCGACGCGGGTTCCAGGCGCAGGGCGTCCAGCAGTCGGTGACCGTGGACGAGTCGCAGCGCTTCCGGACGGAAGCCGGCGCGCAGTATCGATCGCTCCGCGCGCAGTACGAGTACGGGCGGCAGCAGGCGCTGCCGGTGGTCGAAGCCGGCAAATGGGTGACGGATTCCAACGACCTCGGCACCCGCTTCACGACGCACGGCACGACGCTCGGCGCGTACGTCACGCAGTTCGCGCAGGTCACCCGCTCGTTAGGCGTGGAGGCTGGCCTGCGCTACGACAAGCAGAGTTATACGGGCGAGCACACGTCGAACCCGCGCGTCGCAGCGGCATACGCGATCGGCGGCCGCACGACGCTGCACGCCGCGTGGGGGTTCTACGCCCAGCCGCAAGCGCTGTACGAGCTGCAAGTAGCAGATGGCGTCACGCACTTCTCGCGTGCCGAGCGCGATGAGCAATACGTGTTGGGTATCGATCATCGGTTCGATGCGCTCACCCTCAAGCTCGAGGCGTATGATCGCCGCCTGCTGCGTCTCGACCCGCAATACGTGAACCTCGAGAGCTCGTTCGACGTGTTCCCCGAGGCGGGGAACGACCGCGTGCTCATCAATCCCGTGAGCGGCTACGCCAGAGGCATGGAGATCTCGGCGTCGTCCGATCGAGGTCCGATCCAGTGGCTGGCCAGCTACGCGCTCGCGTCGTCGCGGGACAACGTGAACGGCGAGTCGGTGCCGTCGCCGTACGATCAGCGCCATTCGATTCACGTCGACGCGAGCGCGTCGCCGCATCCGGGTTGGCGCGTGAGCGCGGCGTGGGAGTACCACTCGGGGTGGCCGGCGACGCCGATCACGTTCGGACTGGACACGCTGGTGGACGGCAGCCACCACGTGCGCGCCCAGTACGGCATCTTCAACTCGACGCGCATTGGGCCGTATCACCGGTTGGACTTCCGCGTGTCCAACGACCGGCGCCTCGGGCCCGGCAAGCTGTCGGTCTATCTCGACGTATTCAACGTCTATGGCCGCAACAATCCGCGCGGGTTGGGCTATACCGTCGCCGATTGGAACTCCGCCGAAGTGGTCGTGAGCCAGCGGTCCAAGCTCCAGCTGCCGCGCATTCCGACGCTCGGCGTCCAGTGGACGTTCTAACGGAACATCGCTTCGCTATTCGACGTGCAGCGCCTGCGCCGGATCGGCGCGACTCGCCTGCGCCGCCGGCAGCCATGACGCGACGAGGGCGCTGAGCGCGAGCGCGAGCGGGACGGCGACGAAGGTGAGCGGATCCGTTGGCGCAACGTGGTACAGCACCGATCGCAACGCCTGCGTGGCGAGCAACGCCGCGCCGGTGCCGATGACGAGCCCCGGCACCACCATGCCTAACGCGTGGCGCACGATGAGCCAGCGCACCGCCCGCGCCGGGGCGCCGAGCGCGAGGCGGATGCCCATTTCGCGCGTGCGGCGTTGGGCAAGCTGGGCCATCACGCCGTACACGCCCACCACGGCGAGCGCGAGACCGACGGCCGCGAACACGAGCAGCAACGTCGTGAGGAACCGGGCGCGCGCCATCGACGTCGCGACGATCTCATCGAGGGTGTGCGTCTCGACGATGGCTTGCTCGGGGTCGATGTCGTGCAGAATGGATCGGAGGTGCGGCAGAAGCGCCATCGGGTCGCCGGTCGTGCGCACCATGAGGTAGATGTCGCCCGATGGGTCCTCCGCCTGGGGCGTGAAGATCTCGATCCTGGGCTCGGCGCCGAGCGAAATTTGATGCTCGCTGCCGACGACGCCGACGATCGTGCCCCACACGGATGACGAGTCGGGCACCTTGTCGAACGTTAGGCGCTGGCCGATCGGGTTCTGGCCGGCGAAGAAACGCCGCGCGAGCACGTCGTTGATGAGTACGACTTTAGGCGAGCGGTCGCGGTCGGAGACGTTGAACGTGCGTCCCGCGTAGAGCGGCTCTCGCATCAGGCGGAAATAGTCCGGACCCACTTCGCGGTGCGCGACTTCGGAGCCATACTCGCCTGGGCGGCGGCCTGCGATACTGAAGCTGCTCGTCCACTCGGTGCCGGTGAGCGGTAGATGCGAGACGATCGCGGCATCGGTCACGCCGCGCAGGCCACGCGCGCGTGCAACGAGTGCGTCGTCGAACGCGTTGACCTTGGGCGTCGTGTCGTAACGCGCCTGCGGCAGCTCGAGGCCGACCGCCAGCACGCCTCGCGGATCGAAGCCGGGTGCCACGTGTGCCAGACGCCAGAGGCTGCGCACGAGCAGCCCAGCGCCCGACAAGAGCATGAGCGCGAGCGCGATCTCGGCGACGGCGAGCGCTTCGCCCCAGCGGCGCATCCGCCGTCCCTGATGACGTCCGCGTCCGCCTTCCTTGAGCGCGTCGCCCGGTGCGCGGCGCGCGCTCCACAACGCGGGGCCGATACCGAACAGCACGCCGCACGCGGTGGTGATGGCGAGCGTGTACGCCAGCACGCTCCAGTCGATGTGGACGCCGGAGTCGGGCAACGTGAGGGCCGGCGCGAGCAGGGTGATGGCGCGCGTGCCGAGCCAGGCGAGCGCGAAGCCGGCGGCGCCGCCTAACGACGACAGCACCAGGCTCTCGGTGAGCACCTGGCGCGTGAGCCGCCACGGGCCGGCGCCGAGCGCGAGACGCAGCGCGACTTCAGGGGCACGTCCGTTCGCGTGCACGAGCATCAAGTTGCCCACGTTGGCGCAGGCGATCAGCAGGAGCAGTCCCGAGGCCGCGAGCAGGACGAGCAGCGCGGTGCGCGTGTCGCCCACGAGATACGTGTGCAGCGGCACCATGCCGGCGCCCATCACCCGGTTGGTCACCGGGTACTGCTGTTGGAGGCGGCGCACCACGACTTGGAACTGCGCATTGGCTTCATCGACGCTCACACCGGGCTTGAGGCGCGCGATGGCGCGCAGCCAGTGCGCGCGACGGAACCAGACTTTGGTGCGCGACGCGCGATCCCATCGTTGCGTGTACCATGCGTCGACGGTCGACGACGGGAAGGTGAATCCGGCCGCCATCACGCCGATCACTTGCGTCGGGCGTCCATCGACGTGGATGGTCCGACCGACTACACCCGGGTCGGCGCCGAAGCGCGTGCGCCACGCGTGGTCGCTCAACACGATGGTCGCGTGTGTCGTATCCCAGGTTTCGTCATCCACGAAACCGCGGCCGAGCTCCGCGCGTCCGCCCAACACCGTGAAGAAGTTTCCGGTTACGGCCTGAAGCGTGAGCAGCTGTGGATCGCCTGCGCCGGTGAGCGTGCCGTGGCCCGTCCCGCTCGTGTACGCTGCAATGTCCTGGAAGGCGCCGACCTGCTCCTTCCAATCGAGGTAGTTGGCGCCGGCCACCGACTCCATGTGCCAGTTGAACTCGGGATTGTTCTCACCGAGCATCACGAGACGACCGGCATCGGGGAAGGGCAGCGGGCGCAGAATCGCCGCGTCGACCGCCGAGAAGATCGCCGTGTTGGCGCCAATGCCTAACGCCAGGGTGATCACCGCCGCACCGGCGAGCGCAGGCCGGCGAACCAGTGCACGGAGCGCCACGCGCATGTCGCTGGTGAGATCCGCCAACCACGGTACGCCGCGGACTTCGCGGTGCGCTTCGCGCACCTGCTGCACGCCGCCGAACGCGACATAGGCGCGACGCCATGCGTCGGTGTCGCTCATGCCGGCGCTCACGTTTTTCTCCTGCTCGCGCTCCAGGTGGAAGCGAATTTCCTCGTCCAACTCGCGGTCGGCGGCCCGGCGGCGGAGGGCCGCGCGGAGACGGAGCCGGATTCGTTCGAAGGGCATCATGGGCGGCTCGTGGCGCGTGGGCGCCGGATGGTCACGGAGTGCCGAGAATCAGCTCGACGGTGGACACGTAGCGCCGCCAGCTCGCCGTCTCCTCGCCTAACGCTCGGCGCCCGCTGGTCGTTAGGCGGTAGTACTTTGCGCGGCGGTTGTTCGTCGTCGTGCGCCAATCGCTCCCGACCCAGCCGCGCTGCTCGAGCCGCTGCAGCGCCGGATACAGCGAGCCCTGGTTCACGTCCAGGACGCCCTTCGAGACGTGCTGGATGCGCTGGCTGATGCCCCACCCGTGCATCGGCTCGAGCGCCAGCGTCTTGAGGATGAGCAGGTCGAGCGTGCCGCGGAGGACGTCGGCCGATGGCGAAGAGGCAGGCATGGCGCCGTTTCTGTCGGGTTCCGACAGAAGATGCGGTCACTCCTGTCGGAATGCAAGAGGAAGGCGGACACCACAGGGCACAGCCGGACCATTCGGGCACGGAGGAGACTTGGACCGCGTGCGATGAGGTCTGCCCTGCTCCGAACGGTCCGGCAGTGTCCGGCAGTGTCCGGTCCTGTCCGCCTTCCTAGCGCGCGAGCGCGGGAGTCGCGGGCGGCACGCCGGCGCGCGAGGCCGCCAGCAGGGCGGTGAACGCCTCCGGCGGCTGCGGCTTTGCGAACAGGTAGCCCTGTCCGAGCTCGCACCCCAGCTCGCGCAGCGCGCGGAACTGCTGGGAGTCCTCGATGCCTTCGGCGACCGTACGCAGCGACAGCATGTCGCCCAGCGCGATGATCGTGCGCGCGAGCGCGGCGTCGTTGCCGCCCAGCGTGATCCCGTCGACGAACGCCTTGTCGATCTTGAGCACGTCGATCGGGAACCGCCGCAGGCTGCCTAACGAAGAGTAGCCCGTGCCGAAATCGTCGATGGCGAGGCGGACGCCCAGTGCCTTGAGCTCGAGGAGACGCGCCAGCGTGGCGTCCACGTCGCGCATGATCACCGTCTCGGTGATCTCGAGGACCAGCCGGTTGGGCTCGAGCGTCGACTCCGCGAGCGCCGCCGCGACGTCGCGCACGAGATCGGCGTGCTGGAACTGTCGCCCCGACAGGTTCACGGTCACGGTGGGGCGCTCGTCGAGCGGCGACGGCGCGCGCCACGTCGCGGCCTGGCGGCACGCCTCGCCGATCACCCACCGGCCTAACGGAACGATGAGGCCCGTGTCCTCGGCCATCGGGATGAAGACGTTGGGCGCCAGCAGGCCGCGCGTCGGGTGCTGCCACCGCACGAGGGCTTCAGCCGCCGCCATCCGGCCGGTGGAGAGGTCGACGATGGGCTGGAACATGAGCCGGAGCTCGCCCCGCGCGATCCCGTCGCGGAGATCGTTCTCGAGCGCCATCCGGTCGACGAGCGACTTGTGCATCTCGGGCGCGAAGATCGCGTAGCGTCCTTTGCCCGCGCCCTTGGCGGTGTACATGGCGACGTCGGCGTTGCGCAGCAGCTCGTCCGCGCCGTCGGCGTCGCCGGCCCGCGCGATGCCCATGCTCGCGCTCACCGCGACCGGTTTCTCATCGAGTACGACCGGCGACCGGAGGCTCGACGCGATGCGCTCGGCCACGGTGATGACATCGGAGTCGGTGCTCACGCTTTCGAGCAGCACCGCGAACTCGTCGCCGCCTAACCGGGCGACCGTGTCGCAGCCACGGGTCGCGTTGAGAAAGCGCGCGGCCACGGCGGCAAGCAGGCGGTCCCCTTCGGTGTGGCCCAGGCTGTCGTTCACCGTCTTGAAGTCGTCCAGATCGAGGAACAGAACCGCCAGGCGTCCGCCGACGCGCTCCATGCCGGCGAGCGCGTGCTCGACGCGATCGTGAAAGAGGGCGCGGTTGGCCAGACCGGTGAGCGGGTCGTGCAGCGCCTGATAGGCGAGCTGCGACTCGAGCTGTTTGCGCGACGTGATGTCGCGCGCCACCCAGACCACGGCGTCTTCATCCATGGGTGACACGGTGCCCGCGAACCACGCCGTGGCACCCTCGATCTCGAGGCTGTACTCGACGTCCACCGGCCGCCGCGACTCGAGCGCGCGCGTGACGCACGCATGGACGGTCTCGGCAGTACTCGCGGGCAGCACCTCGTTAACCGTGCGGCCTAACCATTCGACCGGCGCGCGGTGCCGCGCGTCGGCTGCGCTGGCGGCGATCTTGACGTAGCGGCCGTTGCGGTCGAGCGCGACGATCACGTCCGACATGGCGCCGACGAGCGCGTGGAGCTCGGCCTCACTCGCGTGCAGGGCGCTCTGGGCGCGGCGAAGCGTGCGCTCGTTCCACGCCGTCGCGTACGTGGCGACCCACGCGGCCATGCCTAACAGAAGCACCTTGGCGCCCTCGTCCAACAGCGAGACGCCGCTCGTCGTCATGGCGGCGATCGGATCGGTCTCGAGGTGCACGTGTCCGGTGACGAGGAAGTAGCCGATGAGCGCCGCGTACTCGGCCACGACGAGTGTCGACACGAACGCCGCGCGGCGCGCCGAGCTGGTGAAGGGACGCGCCGCGAGGATGACGAAATACGTGAGCCAGATCGGCGACTTGATGACGAGGCTCGGCGAAACCGCCAAGCCGTATTCCGCGAGCAGGCACGTGACCGCCGTGGCGTCGGCGATCGCGTTCGCCGCGGCGAGCCACGGCCGCTCGAGACGGTTCCGGTGGATGCGCACCTGCTGCCACAGCGTCCACAGCAGCATCGGCAGCAGCACCGACGCGTTCACCATCGTCAGCGCGCCCGACATCCGCGGCGCATAGACCACCGCGCTCACGCCTAACAGCATGAGCACCACCGCACGCACGCCGTTGAGGTGGCGTTCGGCGTTGGCGCGCTCCGCAGCGAGCAGCGCCGCGGTGGTGGGGCCCTCGAACGATGTGGTGTTCTGCACTGATGCCGGCACGGGATCCCTTGCACAGCGCACGCGGTTGCGCGCGACGGGTGGCGAGAGGAGGACGTCCAGTCGACGCCCCGCGTCACGACGCGCAGACCCCTTGGCCGGCGTCCTTGCCGCGCGGCCTTCCGAGGGGGAGAATAGCCCATGCTCTCTCGGACATGGGACTGGATACGGAGGGTGAATTGGCGGCCCTGGCTGCTCGGCGCGTACGCGCTGAGCGTGCTCGTCGTGGCCATTCCGAAGGGCCTGCACCACTCCGACAACAATTTTCTGATCTTCGACGCCGCGTTCAGAAATCTTCGTGCTGGACGCGACCTGTACGCGCCGCACCCCGATCAATACATCGACCTGTTCAAGTACAGCCCTGCGTTTGCGGTCTTGTTTGCGCCGATATCGATGCTGCCGGACACACTCGGGCTCGTGCTCTGGGACGCGCTCAACACGATGCTCCTCGCCGTCGCCATCGTGAAGCTGCTGCCAGACCGGCGCGGCGACGCGGTACTCGCGCTCACGTTTCTCGAGATGTTCGGCTCGATGCAGCACTCGCAGTCGAACAGCTTGCTCGCGGCGCTCATCGTTCTTGCGTTCCTGGCGCTCGAGTCGGAACGACAGGTTGGCGCCGCGCTCGCCCTCGCCATCGGCACGGCGGTCAAGATCTTTCCGATTGCCGGCGTAGCCATGGCGCTGCTGCGTCCGCGACGCGTGCGGTTCGCGATCGTGTTCGCCGTGGTGTTGGCAGTGGTTCTCGCGCTGCCGTTTCTCGTGGTGTCGCCGCACGAGGTGAAGGCGCAGTACGCATCGTGGATGACGCTGCTGCCGCGCGATGCGGTGGCGGACACGGTGGCGGGTCGCGGCATGCACACCGGCGGCGTGCCGGAGCTGCTGCATCTCTGGTTCGGCACACGGTCGTCGCCGCTCGTCATCGACGTGGTCGGCGCTGCACTCCTCGTGCTACCACTGTTGGCGCGATTCCGCCGTTGGGCCGATGCCGATTTCCGTCTGCGCTTTCTTTGCTCGCTGCTCGTGTTCCTCGTGATCTTCAATCATCGATCGGAATCGCCGTCGTTCGTGATCGCGATGGTAGGGATCGCGATCTGGTTCGTGATCTCGACGCCCGATGCGCTCACGATTTCGGTGATCGTCGCGACCGTTGCGATCGTGTCGATCGGCGCATCGAGTGCCGTGCCCAACGCAGTGCGCGTCGGCATCGTGATGCACTACCGGCTCAAGACCCTGCCGTGCGCGATCGCATGGCTCGTGATGCAGGCCGAGCTGTGGGGATGGCGGGCGCCGCGGCCGACGCTGCCCGCGCTCGCCGGGTTGTGGCGCGCGCGGGTCGCAAGTGAGAGCATGGCGTCACCCTGACTGCTGCCGCGCTCGCTGGTGGCATCTGCTTTGCGCTGGGACAGTCACGGTAGACAGGACTCAGGACTCAACTCCACAAGGAACCACGATGACGATCAGAGATGCACGTAGGCGCCGGCGTGTCATCGCGAGCGCGTTGGCACTGTGCGCATGCGGCACGGCGTTCGCACCGGCACTGCATGCGCAGGACGACCAGTTGGCAGACCGCGCCAAGCGCGCGGGAGAAGTGTTGTCGGAGCTTGTGTCGGTGCCGGATCGATCGCCGCCGACCTCGCTGATGCGTGAAGCGGTGTGCGTGGCTGTCGTGCCCGCTGTGGTGCAGGCCGGGTTTGGTGTTGGCGGCCGCGCCGGGTACGGCTTGGTGAGCTGCCGCGCCGGCGGCGACTGGAGCTGGCCGACATTCGTTGGGCTCAAGGGCGGCAGCTTCGGTCTACAGATTGGCGCGCAGTCGGCCGACGTCGTGCTGATCTTCATGAATCAGAACGCGCCCAAGACGATCGCGGGTTCGTCGTTCGATTTGGGCGGCGAGGTGTCCGTTGCTGCAGGGCCAATGGGACGCGATCTCTCTGCCGCGACCGACTACAAGGCGCAAGCGGAGATCTACTCGTACTCGAAGAGCAAAGGGTTGTTCGCCGGAATCAAGATCGCGGGGACGAAGTGGGAGATCGATTACTCGGCGAACAAGAAGGCGTACGCATCCGCAGGCGACGCGCTGAACGGCGGGACGAGAACGAGCGTCGGGAAGGAGTTGAACACCAACGGCGGGCAAGCGCCGTCGATCGTGCAGCCATTCCTCGCGAGCTTGCGGAAGAACGTCCCCGCGCCGGCGACACACTGACGGCGCGCAGCGGCGGCGTACCGTTAGGCGCGCCGCCGCGGCCGATCATTGCGAGGCTTGGGCCGACGCCGTGGTGTCGGTCTTGAGCCAGCGAGTGAGCCAGTTGGCCGTTTCCTGGGAGATGAGCGTGAAGCTCTGCAGGTCGTACGCTGCGCCGTGACGACCGGGCGGATAGATCCGGAGTGCGACATCCTTGCCGGCCGCCGTCATTGCCGTGAGCAGCTGCATCGTGTTCTGCGGATGGACGTTGTCGTCCATCATGGAGTGGATCACGAGCAGATGCCCGTCGAGCTTGGCCGCGTGCAAAACGGCCGAGCTCGAGTCGTAGCCCGCTTCGTTTTCGCCTAACAGGCCCATGTACCGCTCGGTGTAGATGGAATCGTACAGGCGCCAGTCGGTGACCGGCGAGTTCGCGACGCCCACCGTGAACAGGTCGGGGTACGACTCCATGGTGAACACCGTGGAATACCCGCCGTAGCTCGTGCCGATGATTCCGATGTGCCGCGCGTCCACGTACGGCATTTTCGCCAGGTGCTTTGCCGTCTCTGCGAAGTCGTGGCTTTCCCATTTGCCGAGGTCGCGGTAGACGACCTTCATGAACGCGCTGCCGTAGTTGTTGCTGCCGCGGTTGTTGACGTTGACGATGATGAAGCCCTGCTGCGCCAGCCACTGCGTGATCGGGCTGCTGTCGAACGAGTCGAACACGGCCTGCGAGCCCGGGCCGCCGTAGATGGCAAACACGACCGGGTACTTGCGCGTGGAGTCGAATGGTGACGGCCTAACCATGGACCCATCGAGCTTCACGCCATCCGACGTGGTGAACGTGAACAACTGCGGTGTGGAGTAGACGTGCGACGTGAGCCACTGCCGCAGCGCGTGGTTGTCGACGAGTGTGCGCAGCTTCTTCCCGGCGCTGGTCCACACGTCGACGCCACCCGGATCGGCGATGGAGCTGTACGTGCGCAGGTAGTACTTGGCGTTGGGTGACATGTCGATGTCGTGCACGCCGTCGCCCGTGGTCAGGCGGCGCGCGTGTCGCCCGTCGAAGTCGATGGCGTACAGCTGTCGCTGGAGCGGGGATGCTTCGGTGCTGCTGTAGTAGATGACGCGCCGCTTCGGGTCGATGCCTCGGATTTGTGTGACGCTCCACTTCCCGCGCGTCACCTGGTCGAGGAGCTTGCCCGAATAGTCGTAGCGGTAGATGTGCTGGAACCCGTCGCGATCGGACAGCCAGAAGAATTGCGTTAGGCCAGCGGGGAACGACATCAGGTCCTGCACCGCGGCATAGAAGTCCGAGACGTCGATCCACGTCCGCGACGAATCGCGCATCACCATCCGCTTGCCGCCCGAACGCACATCGAAGAAAAACAGCGTCATCACCTGCTGTCGGCGGTCCAGCGTGACCATCGCCAGCGTGTCGGGGCGACTCGTCCAATAAATACGCGGCACGTAGTACTCGCCGGTGAGGCCGGGATCCAGCCAGATCTTGGACCCCGTGCTCACGTTCACCACGCCGATCTTGACGGTGGGATTCGAGTCCCCGGGCTGCGGGATGCGAATGCTGTCCCAAGCCGGATGGCGGCCGGCGTAGTCGCTCAGCTGGATGGTCGGCTCCTTGCTCTCGTTCACCTGCCAGTAGGCGATGTACCGATTGTCAGGCGACCAATTCCACGCTTGCACGAGACCGAATTCTTCCTCGTACACCCAATCGAAGTGGCCGTTGTACACGTGCGCGGTGGCATCCGACGTGAGCCGCGTTTGCTGTTTCTTGGCGAGATCCTCAACGTACATATCGCCATCGCGCTCGTACCCCAGCATCATTCCGTTAGGCGAGAGCTCCGCGGTCCGCGCGCCGCTGGCGGCCAGCTGCAGCGAGTGGTCCGCCAGCGTATAGACGAAGTAGTCGGCCGTACCCGAATTGCGGTAAATCGGCTTGAAGTGCGTCTGGAACACGAGGTGGCGTGAGTCCTTCGCCCACTGGAACGAGTCGTACTCGAACGCCTCGGTGCTGCCGGGGAAGGTGAGGCCTTGTGCGCTGAAGAGCACCGTGTCGCGGCCGGTCACGGGATCCGTCGCGTGAATCGTCTCCTGACCCGTCTGCGGATCGTGCACGATGTACGAGTAGCGCGTCCCGCCCTCGATCCAGTTGACATCTTCGGGGCCGGATTCACCGCGCAGCGCACGGCCGGCGCGCAGCCAGTCCGAGAACGATGTGAGCCGAGTCTTTTCCTGCGCGGCGGCGCGCTGCGGCACGACGGCCGCAGCCAACACCACACACCAGAGCGCGACACACACACGCGAGACACGACGAACGCGCATGACCAGTCCTGTCGTTGAAGTTAGGCACCCGCGCGACGCGGCCGCCGTGGCGTCCGGACGTAACGCGGCCTGCTCCGCGCCGGCCGATGCGCCGACGCAAAGCAGGCCTTCAAGATGTCGTGCACGGCGCGCAGGCGCGAGCCAGCGCGAACGACCGGACTATTGCTTGGTCAGCGGGCCGCAGGCCACGATGGTTTTCATATCGGTGGCCGATGCATGGATGTTCACCATGTAGCTGCCGTTGGGATCGAGCGGGGCCGACACTTTCGCCGACGATGTGCCCTTGCCATCGTCGCCGACTTTGATCGGCGTGTACGAGCTGCCGCTACCGACGACGCCCTGATCGTTGCCGCACGTTCCCTTGTGCACATGCCAGGGGTGCGTCGATTTTGGCGTCGCGCCCGCGATGTTCACACTCGCGGTGAAGCCTTTGCCCGACTTGTCGGGCGTAACGGTCGCGCTGCCGAAAACGTGTTCGTCTCCCGCATACGATGACGGAGCGCTCAATGTGGCGGTCAATCCGCTGTCCGCGGTCGTCACGCGCGGTGAGAGCGGACTAGCCTCGACGCCTCGATGCGTGACCACTGTGCCGGCCGCGACGAACGCGCCAAGCGCCGTCACCAGTGCAATGTGTCGTGCGAACATCGACTCCTCCTCTCGGGTGGGAAGATTCGCTGCCGAAACCTTGACCGCTGCGTGCAGGACTCGTGCGAGATGCGCGTCGGAGCGGCCAAAACTGACACGGCAAAGTTACCGGACGGCAACGTTGTAACCGTCTAAAGATACGGCTGCGCCAGCCAAGCCACACCATCCCGGAGTTTGCTCAGCAGCGGACGCTCGCGCAAATCCTGGAGCGTGAGCACGCTGCTCGACGCCACTTTTTCATCGATCATCGAATTCACGCGCGCAGCGAGCTGGCGCGAGTAGCACTCCACGTCATACTCGAAGTTGAGCCGCAAACTGCGCGGATCCCAGTTCGCAGATCCGATGAGTGTCCACGCGCCGTCGATCACGAGCAACTTGCTGTGATCGAATGGCGGCTTCGAGAGACGCACGCGACACCCGCCCTCGATGAGCGTCCCGAGCTTCGCAGTAGCGGCCCATTGGACCAGTCGCAGATTCCCGCGTGCCGGCAGCACGAGCTCCACGTTCACGCCGCGCATTGCAGCGACGCGCAGCGAATCGACGAGTGGTGGATCGGGAAGAAAATACGGCGTCACCACACGCACGGAGTGCGCGGCCTGTCCGATTGCGCCGAGGATGGTCATGAGGAGCGTCTCGAAATCTTCATCCGGACCATCGGGCACACCGCGCGCGACGAGATCGCCGGCCTTCCCATTTTTCCCATTCGCCTCCGCCGGGTACCACGTGTCGCCGCCGAGTCGCTCGCGCGTGGTGAATTCCCAATCGAAGGCGAACGCAGCGGTCATTTGCTGCACCACCGGTCCACGCAAACGGAAGTGCACGTCGCGTGTGGCGTCGGGCAGACCGTACGCGAGCACGCACGCGTCGCGAATGTTGAGGCCACCGCAGAATCCGATCACGCCGTCCACGATCAGCAGCTTTCGGTGGTTGCGCAGGTTCATGTACGGATGCGGGAACGGGACGCGCGACGGTACGAACCGCGCGACCGGCACGCGACGGTGGCGCAGCTCATCCACGATGGGTGGATGACTGTAGCGCGCGCCGACCCCATCGATGAGCACGCGCACCTGACATCCGCGCGTCACCGCCCGCTCGAGCGCGGCGACGAACTCGGAGCCGGCGCGGCCGCGGTCGAAGATGTACGTGGCGAGCGCGACGCTGCGCGAGGCACCGTCGATAGCCTCGAGCATCGCCGGGTAGCCCTCATCGCCGTTGCACAGCGGCTCGATCGCATTACCGCCCGTGAGCGGCCATCGCGTCACGCGGCGAACGAGCGTGGCCAGCGCGCCTAACGATTCGGGGACATCGGGCGGCGGCGTGAGGGGCTCGGGACCGTCGGCGCGCAGTTCTTCGGTAAACGTGGAGCGACGGCCGCGCACGCGTCCCGCGCGTCGCCGGATGCGATTGATGCCGAACAGCACGTAGAGAACGGAGCCAACGATGGGCGTGAGCCATACGAGGCCGATCCAGCCGATCGCCGATCGGACGTCGGTCTTGTAGAGAACAATGTGCGCGGACACGGCCAGCGCGAGCCCGATGTGCAGTGCGCCGACGAGAAATCCCCACACGTGCGGCGTCAAACCCTTGCCTCCGGAGCCCGGTCGGCCCCAATGTAGGGCCCGGTGCGGCCCCCGCACCACACCTCGCCCAACGGCCCCGCTTTTCCAATCTGGTGTTGCACATGTCGATGCATCGGTTGCTCCGCGACGGGACGCGCGCTCTCGCGCTGCTCGCACTCTGCGCATGCGGCGGAACGGAGTCGCCGAATACGTCCACCCCGGTTAAGATCGTCGCGATTTCCGGTGGGGGCCAGACGGCCGACCTGGGACAACCGCTCGCGCAGCCGCTGGTGGCGCGCGTTTCGACCACCACCGGTGCGCCCGCACCCGGTGTGTCGGTGACGTTCACGGTCACCTCGGGCGCCGGCACGCTCTCGCCATCCACCGTTAGCACGGACGCATCGGGCAATGCGTCGGCGACGTTCACGATGGGTCAAACGCCCGGCGTCACCACCGTGAGTGCCATGAGCAACGCCGTGTCGGGCGCGGCGGCCGACTTCATCGTGAGCACCGGCCCGACGATCGTTGGGCACGTCACGGTCGCCGCGGGCAACGTGCGGCTCCCGGCCCTCGCGCACGGCCCGCTCGGCACGCCGGTGGTGCTGCCCTCGGTTGCGCCGCGACCCATTAAGGGGCTGCAGCTCGACGTTGCGTACCGCGCGTCGGCGATCGGCGCGCCCGGTCCGGGCGCGATCCGAACGCTCGCATTGGATCGGGCGCGGGTCATCGCGGCAGCGATCCGGTCGCGCCTAACGGCGATGCCGGTCGCGTCGCATTTCGACGTCATGGCCGTGTCGCCGGTGATCGCGGTTGCGCGACTCCGCATTCACGGCGCAGCCGACCGCGATTCGGTGATGCGCGCGTTGCGCGCCGATCCGGCGGTCGCCTCGGTGAATGTGGATGGCCTCTTGAGCCGCGGCCCCATTGCGAAGCGCATGTTCGCGCCGCTGTCGCAGCATCGGCCGGCTGCGGCGCAGAATCCGGGCGCCGGCACAATCACGTTTCCCGCCGCGCAGGGGATGGATGCCCAACTCTGGAACTACAGCCTCATCGACGCGCCGCGGGCGTGGCACGTCGTGACCGGCGGCCCGAATGTGGTCGTGGCCGTGATCGATGACGGGATCAACCAGCATCCGGACATCGTGGCCAACCTCGACATGTCGGGCGGCTACGACTTCGTGCAGAATGACTCGGCCAACGTGGGAGCGCAGCCGCTGTGCAGCGGCGGCACGTTCTCCAATTTCGACGATGACGGCGACGCGGGGCCGGACGCGAATCCGACCATGCCCGCGTCGGTCACATTCGACAATCAAGCCGGCTGTTGGACCATCGACGATGCCGCGAATCACGGCCTGCACGTGGCCGGGACGATCGGTGCCGGCGGCAATGCGCTGGGCGTCGTGAGCGGTGTGGATTGGCAGGTGAAGCTTCGCCCCGTGCGCGCGTTAGGCATTGACGGCAGCGGCTACTTCTTCGACATCGCGCAGGCGGTGCTGTACTCGGCGGGCCTGCCGGCGGCGGGCCAGAACGGCGCGCTGGTCACCGCGCCTAACCGTTCGCCCATCATCAATATGAGCCTGGGCGGGCCGTCGGCCGACACCGGTCTCGCGCGCGCCGTCGCGGCGGCGATTTCCGCGGGCTCGATCGTGGTCGCCGCGTCGGGCAACACGCCGAGCACCGAGCCGTCGTACCCGGCGGCGTATCCGGGCGTGATCGCGGTTGCCGCGTTGGGCCCCGACGCGCACCTCGCCAGCTACAGCTCGAGCGGCGCCGACGTCTCGCTCGTCGCGCCGGGCGGCGATTTTCGCTTCGACGACCTGACGAACCCGTACACGGGCGGCAGCAGCGGCATTCTGTCCACGACGTGGAATTTCTCGGCGGGCGTGCCGAGCTATGCGTTCTATACGGGCACGTCGATGGCCGCGCCGCACGTGTCCGGTGTGGCGGCGCTCGTGCTCGCCGCCAACCCGGGCATGTCCGGCTCGGCGCTCCGCGCGCGATTGTTAGGCACGTCCGTGGATCTCGGTCCCGTTGGGCCGGACGATCGCTACGGCATGGGCCTGGTGGACGCCTACGCCGCGGTGACGGGCCATCAACCGGCGACGACGACAACGGTCCGGGCGATCGATGCGAACACCGGTGCGGTGGCCGCATCGGCTCCGGTGGCGGCCGACGGATCGTACGCCCTCACGCGGCTTCCGGCCGGCTCGTACTATGTGGTGGCAGGGCAGGATGAAGAAGGCGACGGTGTGACCGGCTTCCCCGGCCGCCGGTTCGGGTGGGCGGGCGGCGCGCAGCCATCGGCCATCGCGGCCGACAGCGCGCACGTAGGCACCGCCGCCGTCGTGATTGGAGCGCCGGTGGAGCAATCGCCTAACGGAGACAGGACGCACGCGCAGCAGGTGTTCGTCGACAGCTGGATCGCCGGCTCACTCGGCGCGTCCGGCGGCAAGGACTACTATCGCGTTCTCATCCCGTCCGCCGGCAGCTACACCATCGAAACGTCGGGCGTGCTCGGCGCCTGCGGCCTGGCGCTCGAGCTCAACACCACGCTTGCCGTTACCGACAAGAACGGCGCTCCCGTCGCGGCCAACGACAACGACTCCTACTTCAGCGATCCCACGGTGACGTTCCCCGGAAACTACTGCTCCAAGATCACCACGACGCTCCAGCCCGGCGCGTACACGATCGCCGTGGGCTGGAGCGCCACACCAGCTCCCAACCCCGGCAGCTACCGGTTGCAGGTGCGATCCGGAAGTTAGGCGAACACGACGCCCGACGCCGGCGCCCGCACCCGGCCACCATGAGGAGACAGCATGACCCCACGCGTTGGCCCGATCGATCCGACCGCGCCGGTGCGCATCGAGGTGGCGTCACAATCCGGACACGCGGTGGCCTTCACGCTCTGGCACCGGCTGCCGGGCACGGACGAGTGGAAAAAGTTCTCGGAAGGTCGCACGGGTGACGGCCAGGGTGAAACGCACCAGGCCACGCTCGAGACACAGCCCCACGCACAGATCTATTACTGGGTCGCGGTGTCGAATCCCGCGCGTCCGCACGCCGCCTATCACGCTCGTCTCACACTGACCCAACGCGATACGCCGGTGCCGCACGGCTCGATTGACTTGCGCGGCACCACGGACGCGGCGGGCAACGACTCGGTGGAACAATGGCTCGATCTCGTCTAACGCCGGGCGTGCGCGCCGCGCTCATCTGCTGGGCGATGCTCGTCGCCGCGACCGTACCGCTCGCCGCCCAGGATGCGGACACGACACAAGTGGACGATGACACAACAACGATAGATGACGCCGAGAGCGACTCGGCCGACCTCGTGCGCCGCGCGGCGGCCAGTGTGATCTCGAGCTACTCGGTTCCGGACATGCCCGCCGCCGCATTCCTCGGCACGACGCCGGCCACGATCGCACGTCCGGCGACCGCGCGCGACTTCCTCATCGGCCTGGCGAGCGGCGTCGACGAGCACGGTCAGGCGCGGCAGGGTTTCGCGCTCGAGGCGTCGCCGTCGGCGATCGTGCCGGGCTTCGGCGTGTCGCTCGAGCAGTACCGCGAGCCGGGCGTCAATCCGCGCTACCTGTTGGCCAATCTGCTCATCTCGTTAGGCGCGGCCCGGGCCGCGGGGGACACGGCGCCGACGGTGCTCGCGTACGGAGTCCGCGTCACGCTGTTCGATCGCGGCGATCCGATGCGCGATCCCGCGTTCCTCGAGGCGTTAGGCGACTCGATTGGACGCTGCCGGCCGCGCGCGCCGATCCCCGGTATTCCGCGCGCCGACTCGTCCACCGGGATGAACGCGCTGCTGCGCGATTTGCTGGCGGAGCACCACGACCGCGCCGTGCGCTGCATGGACTCGCACACGCGCAAGCTGGCGCGCCGGTACGCGCGCGCACACTGGAATGCGTCGAGTCTGTATGTCGCATACGCCGGTGGCGAGCAATTGCGCCGCGGGTCGTTCGCGCGCCGGCGCCACGCTGGAGATCGCGCGTGGGCAGCCAGCGCCATTCGCGTGGGCGGCATCGGGCAGACGCTGCTCTACGCCGACTGGACGCACGACCGCGGCGATGCCGCGCCCGATGTGTTCGACGCGTTCAGCTACGGCGCCCGCTTCAACGTGGGCAGCGAATCCGTCAACGCGTTCGCCGAGCTGCTCGGCCAGACGCGTTCCGGGACTCCGGCCGGCGTTCCCGGGCGAGCCACGGCGTGGTCGGCGGGTCTCGAGCTGCGCGCCGCCGAATCGCTCTGGATTTCAGCCGGGCTGGGCGAGCGGTTTCGCCGCACGGCTGCGCCCGAGGTGGTGGCCGTGCTGGCAAGCGTGCGCTGGGGCATCTCGCTCCGCTCGTGGCTCTCGCCGGCGGACTGAGCGTTAGGCAGGCGGTTTACGACGCGAGCTTGTTCGCGGCGTTGAGGGCGGCGACCTTGTAGCACTCGGCGAGTGTCGGATAGTTGAACACCGTCTCGAGGAAATAGTCGAGGCCGCCGCCCAGGCCCAACACCGCCTGGCCGATGTGCAGCAGCTCGGTGGCGCCGGTCCCGATGATGTGCACGCCCAGTAGCCGCCGATTCTCACGGTGGAACAACATCTTGAAGAAGCCGCTGTCGTCGCCGAGGATCTGGCCGCGCGCGATCTCGCGATAGCGGGCGATGCCGACTTCGTAGGGCACCTTGGCCTTGGTCAGCTCGTGTTCGGCGGCGCCGACCATCGACACCTCGGGAATGGCGTAGATGCCGATGGGGAAATGCGACGCCATCGCCCGCGCCGGTATGCCTAACGCGTGGCACGCGGCCAGGCGGCCCTGCTCGCTCGAGGTTGCGGCCAGGCTCGGATAGCCGATCACATCGCCGGCGGCGAAAATGTGGGGGACCGACGTGCGGAACTGCGCGTCCACCACGATGCGCCCGCGGTCGTCGGCGCACAGGCCGGCGTGCTCGAGGCCGAGCGATGCGGTCGCGCCCTGGCGCCCAACGGAAAACAGGACCATGTCGCTCACGATGCGCTTGCCCGATTCCAACTCGAGCACCGCGCGCGGCGGCGATCCCTCGGTCGTGCCCAGTCGTGCCACCGCCTCGCCGCCGCGGAAGTACACGTTACGCTTCCGCATCTGATGGATGAGCTCGTCGACGATCTCGCTGTCGAGAAACTCGAGCGGCCGTTCCCGCTTGTCCACCACGGTGACATCGATGCCTAACGCGGCGAACATCGACGCGTATTCCATGCCGATCACACCCGCGCCCACGACGGCAATGGATCGCGGGATGCGCGTGAGGCGGCAGATGTCATCGCTGGTGAGGATCGTTGCGCCGTCGGCGGCGGCGCCCGGCGCGGCGGCAGCGATCGTCCCCACTGCGATCAAGACATTGGCCGCCGTGACTTCGCGCCACGTGTCGCCGCCGTGGACGACTAGGCGGTGCGGATCCTTGAACGACGCGTCGCCGCGCAGTACGTCCACGCCGTTGCGTCGCAGCTGATTGGCGATCACCGACGCCTCGCGCGACACGACGTCCTGCACGCGTGCGAGCAGCGCCTCCGCCGTTGGGCGCGCCGTCGCGCCGTCCAACGCGCCCTCGGCACGCGCCGCAGACGACACCGTCCACAACACCGCCTCACGGAACGTCTTGCTCGGAATGGTGCCGGTGTCGAGGCACACGCCGCCCAACGAGCCGCGTCGCTCGATCACCGCCGCGCGGCGACCCAGTTTCGCGGCTTGGACAGCGGCGCGTTGTCCCGCAGGCCCACTGCCGATGCACACCAAATCGTAGTCGTACGTGTCATTCACCAAGGCCCGCTCCGAGAGATGTGTGGCGCGATGCGTGCGGTATGACGGCGGTTGTGCGGCCGTCGAAGTTGGTGCCGGCCGTCACAATATCGATCGCCACGGCGCAGCGCGGCAAGCGAAGCAGCATAACGCGACGGTACAGGGCTTTCGCTCGGGTTTCGCTTGACGCGGCGTGCGTCGCCCCTAGACTGCACGACAGACGCTGTGTCCTGCGCGTGGAGGTGCGATATGGATCGAGGACGGCCGGCACGTTCCGTCACGTGGATCCTAAGCATTGTGCTCGCGATCGTGTTCTTGGCGACGGGCATTGCCAAGCTCACCGGGGCTTCCACGTTCTACATTCAGGCCGCCACGATGGGCGGATTCCCGGTGTGGATCCGCGTGGTCGTTGGGCTCGTGGAGATTGGCGGAGCGATTGCGCTGCTCGTCCCGCGCGCGGCTGTGTTCGGCGCCGCGACGCTGGCCATCCTCATGTTCCCGGCGTCAGCCACGCAGCACATGAGCGGGCAGGGCGGGTTCTGGATTCCCGTGGTTGTCTTCGTCCTGCTCTGCGCCGTGATCTGGCTGCGCAGCCCCGAGCTCATTCACAGGATTGCGCTGTACTTCGAGCGGCCGCACGCCGTATTGCACGACGGCGTGATCGCCGGCGTCGTCGGCGCCACCGCTGTGGCCGTGTGGTTCTTCATCGTCGATCTGATCGCCGGGCATCCGCTGTTCACGCCGGACACACTCGGCCACGCGCTGTTCAGTGTGACCGGACCTGTTGGAATGCACGAGCGAGGCGCGTTCATCGCTGCGTACACCGTGTTCCACTATGCGGCCTTCATCGTTGCCGGCATCATGGCGGCGAGCGTCGTCGACTGGGCGGGCGAAGAGCCGTCCATGGTGCTCTTCGCCGTGCTGATCTTCGTTGCATTCGAGATCGGCTTCTACGCGTTCGTGGCGATTCTCCAGCACTCGACACCGCTCGGTGCACTGGCGTGGTACCAGGTGCTGATCGGCAACGTGATCGCTGCCGTGGCCATGTGTTGGTACCTGTATCGCGCGCGACCCGTGCTCAAGGAGCAGTTCGCACACGCGCTCGACGGGTAGGGCTGTTAGCCCGAAGAGCGCTCGCGATCTCCGCGCTCAGTGCATCTGCTGGAGCATCTGATCGATGCGTCCGCCTAACTGCGGCACGTCTTTCTTGAGCGCCGTGAGCACCGCGCGCGCCGAATCGCGCATGCCGGCTGAGTCGAGCGCTTCCACCTGGAGCATGGCCTTCTGGAAGCGCAACCGGCTGTTGCCGGGCGACACCGGGATCGAATCGAGCGCCGCAAGCGCACCGCGCGAATCCTTGCGATCGCGCACCATCGATTGAATGCGCAGCAAGAGTGCGGACGTGTCGCCCGGCATGATGCTCTGCAGCTGATCGGCGAGGCGCGCGGCTTCATCGCGCCGGCCCGCCTTGCGTGCGGCCTGGAGGTTGTCGTACAAACCGGCCACCAGCACGCGGCGCACGTCCGCCGTGTCGCCGCTTCGCACGCCCACCCCGGCGCCGTAGCTGTAGACGAGATCGCCGCCGTGATCGCCCGCCTCGTACAAGTACACGCCGCCTACGATCCCGACCACCGCGGAGAGCGCGCGCAACCCCTTCGCCACACCCGGTTTGCGACCAGCGACGAAGAGCAGCGCGATCTCGATCGCCGACACGACCAGGAAGATGTTGCGCGTATCCTCGCCGTAGTCCTCGTGGACGTTCACGGCTTGGCGAACGCCCGGGATCGACTCGACCTTCTCGTGCGCATCGAGCCCGCTCTGCACGGCGACCACGGCCGCGGCCGTGCCTAACAACAGCAGCGTCGCGGCCATGCCGTTGGTGAACGACCATCGCGGGCCCAACGGAATAAGCGACACGATGCGGGCAATGACGCCGACGATGAGGAGCGCGACGACGAAGTGGACGACCTGTGGGTGGAAGCTACCGATGTCGGGCACGAGAACCGGCTCCAGCTGGAAGGAATGCGTCCGCGACGCACGACTGTGCGCGCTACACGCTACGCACGCGGCTCACCCGACGTCAACCGTTCCGACACATGCGCCGAGGCGCGATACCGGCCGGGTTCGCTGTTGGGCCTCGTACCACGCGGCCTGCCGCCTCGTTAACCTTCGAAAACGACAGAAGTCCGCCGCGTCCATCAACTTCGAGCCCATGTACTCGCCGACACGCATTCGACCGCATACCGGCGCCCGCACCGCGCGCGCCCTCGCGACCCTCGCGCTCTGCGCCGTGGTAGCGCCGGCCGCGTCCCAGCAGCAAACCGATTCGGTGGACCGGCCTGGCGTTCCCGATACATCCATTTTCGCACCGCTGCGTCTGCCTACGCCTAACGAGTTCCGTCTCGCCGACGGCGAGCCCGGACCGCGCTACTGGCAGAACCGCGCCGACTACAACATCCGCGCCACGCTCGACACGGCGGCGCAAACGGTGACCGGCGAGCTCACGCTGCATTACACCAACAACTCGCCAGTGGCGCTCGATCACATCTGGCTGCAGGTCGAGCAAGATGCCTTCACCGACAGCTCGCTCAACGCGTACGTATTCCCGCAGCAATCGCGCTTCGGCGCGCGCGGATTCGAGGGCGGCGACCGCATCGACCGGCTCGACCAGCTCGTGACCGATCGCGGAGCGAAATCAGCCCACCGCGTGAAGCTCGCCACGCGCACATGGGACACCATGCTGCACGTCGAGCTCGCCGAGCCGCTGCAGCCGGGCAAGTCGGCTACGTTCGACGTGGCGTGGCACTTCCGCGTGCCCGAGCACGGCGCCGATCGCATGGGCCGTGAAGGCTCGCTGTACGAGATCGCACAGTGGTATCCGCGTGTTGCCGTCTTCGATGACATCCGAGGGTGGAACACCGATCCGTACGAAGGGCAGGGCGAGTTCTACCTCGAGTACGGCGACTTCACCTATCAGGTCACCGTGCCCGCGGGCTACATCGTCGGCGGCACGGGCGTCCTCGACAATCCGCGCGATGTCCTAACGCAAACGCAGATCGCGCGCCTTGCGCAGGCGGCCAAGTCGGCCACGCCGGTCCACATCGTGACGCAGGAAGAACTGCAGAGCCACAGCGCTCGTCCGCGCACCACCGGCTCGCTCACGTGGAAGTTCAGCGCCAAGAACGTGCGCGACGTCGCGTGGGCCGCGTCGCCCGATTACATGTGGGATGCGTCGAGCTGGAAGGGTATCATGGCGTACTCGTACTATCGGCCGAGCGCCATCGATCCGTGGAGCGATGCGGCGGACCAGGCGCGCATGTCGATCATGGAGTACTCGGAGCGCTGGTATCAGTACCCGTGGCCGCAGATCACCGTCGTCGAAGGACCGGTGAGCGGCATGGAGTACCCCATGCTCGCAATGGAGGCGAAGAGCAACGACAAGTACGACCTCTACAACGTGATCACGCACGAGATCGGGCACGACTGGTTCCCGATGCTCGTGGGCAGCAACGAGCGTATTCACTTCTGGCAGGACGAAGGTTTCAACACCTTCATCAACACGTTCTCCGAAGCGCGCCGCTATCCGGAGAAGGGCGATCAGATGCAGCGCGCCGCGGACCAACGGAGCGAAATCGAGGAGACGCAACGACGAAACCTCGACGTCCCGATCGAGATGCCCGCCGATCGCATGGACCCAGACAAACTCGGCTTCACCGAGTATGACAAGACGTCCGTCGGGCTCCAACTATTGCGTCAGGAGATCATCGGACCGGATGCGTTCGATGCGGGCTTCAAGGCATACATTCGTCGTTGGGCATACAAGCACCCGACGCCCGCGGATTTCTATCGCACGATGAATGATGAGTCCGGCCAGCGGCTCGACTGGTTCTGGCGCGAATGGTTCGTCGAAGATGACCACTTCGATCAGGCGATCGACACCGTGGTCACGAGAACGCGCGGCGATTCGACCGTTGTGCTGGTCGGCTACGGCAACAAGTCGCGCGGCGTGCTCCCACTGCTCGTGCGCTTCACGATGTCCGACGGGTCGACGCTGAACTACCGTTATCCCGCCGACGTGTGGAGCATGAACTCGATCTTCTACGTGCGGCGCTACGACTTCGCGGGGAAAACCGTGAGCAAGATCGAAATCGATCCCGATCACCGCATCGTCGACGACAACCGCGGGAACAACGTGTGGACGTCGAGCGGCGCACCGCCCGTCGCCACGCCGAAACCGTAGCGGTCAGCGTGGCTGCGACGACGGTTGGGCACCATCCGTCGTCGCCGTGCGCATGGCGGGGGTGAGGGTAAAGTGCAGCTCGACGGTTCGCGTGTCGTGCGGCTGGCGGTCGTCGAACGACCAGTCCTCGATGAGTGCCCGCATGCACGACTCGACCTCGGCTGCCGGGACGCCATCCCACGTGCGCTTGGTGACCTCGACGGTGTCGGCGAAGCCCGCATCGTCGAGGCTCACGCGCACCGTCACGTCGCCCGTGAGGTGGCGGTCGTAGCGCAAGCCTAACTCGGTGTAGCAATACTTGATCTGCGTGTCGTGGTCGACGAGCTTCGCCACCGGCACGACGAACGGGCCGAGCGGCGTGTCGATGTGCTTGTCGAGCGTCGTGACCGGCGGAAGCCGCGCGGCTTTGACGTCGGCGAGTGCGAGTGTCTCGCGACGGCTCTGGAGCATTGCGGTGCTCGCCGGCGCATCATGCGGAATGTGCGCGTCGAGCGATGGTTGGAGGTTAGGCACTCGCAGCGGCTGAGCGGGCGAGGAGTCAACCGGTGGACTCGCAGCAGGCGCAGGCACAGCCGGGGCAGCCGCGACCGGCGCAGGTGCTCGCGACACCGATGTTGTCTGCACAGGCTCCGTCGCCGTAACGGCCGGCTCGGCGGCTGGCACCGGCAGCGGTGCGAGCGGCGCGGCCACGGCGACCGAGACTGGAGTGGTTGTACGCGTCGCCACCGGCGACGCGATCGCAACCTGTCTCATGGTGATTGTCGCCGCCGGCGCCGGCGCCGGCGCGGGCGCCGGCGCGGGCGCCGGATGCGGTCGCGGTTGGGCCTGAGCGACGGCCACGGGTCGCGACGGCGCCGACAGCCGGCGCGTTAGCTCCGCGCCTCGCGCGAGCAGGTCGACCACCTCGCGGGCTGGCGTGTCCGACACACGAAGAATCGGGGACCCGTCGCGCTTAATCTCGAGTCCACTGCTGTCCGTTCCCACCCATCGGTCGAACGCGAGTCCGCTGTCGGAGGGCGCCTTCGCGTCTGCCACGCCGGATGCCGGGGCGTGAAGCGCCTTCGCGCTGTCGGTCCACAGCGCCAGCCGATTCGCGTCGACCATCGTCGGCCGAGCGAGCGCGTCGCGATAACCCCGCGACATGAAAAACGCGACGGAACCGGAGGTCGTGGCGCGGACCCAGATCACGTTTCCGGCGGCGAGCACGGTGCCGACTTCGAGGTTGCTCGCCTGCGCGCGGAGCGGCAACGCGATCAATACGAGCAGAGACAGAACGACCGGCGTCAGTGTGCCTGGCTGCAGCCTAACGCGGGCGGGAAACCGACTAACGGAGAAGCGTTGCATGGCATCGCTCGACGGCTCACGTGCGACCCGGACCAGGGCGCCGTCCCGTGCGCGATTCGCATGGGCAGCCCATCGTCCAAGGACGAAAACCGCGAGAGTGGTGTCACCATCGAGCGAGGAAGAGAATGGCAGTGATGCGATTGTTTACAACTCTCTAAGCTGCTATAAACCGCATACTTACAAGCTCATATGTAACGTTAATTATCATGTATCGCGCCGACAATCGGCGCGCCAATCACCCGCTCGTAGACCGCGATGGTTCGCCCAACGCTGCGCTCGATCGAAAACTCGGGTGCGCGGGCGCGCGCGCCGGCTGACAGCGTCTGAGCGAGCACCGGATTGTTGAGAACTCGGCCAATCGACTCGCCCAACGCAGGTCCATCCGCTACCGGCGACAGAAGACCGGACACTTTGTCTTCAATGATTTCGGGCACTCCGCCCGCACGCGTGGCGCAGATGGGTTTTCCACAAAACAGCGCGTCGAACAGAACGCTCGGCAGCGCGTCCTCCTCGGAGCTGAGCGTGACGACGTCGGCAGCGGCGAGGAGCGAATCGGCGTCCGTGCGGTAACCCGCCACTCGCAAATGCTCGCCGAGACCCTGCTCGGCGACGGCCCGTTCGACGCTCGCCCGCAATGGGCCATCACCAACGAGAATCGCTCGGAGCAATGGCACACGAGCCCGGGCCGCGTCGATCGCGGCCACGAACGTGAGCGGATCCTTGTGCTGGACCAGTTGCGACACTTGCACCACCACCGGCGATCCTGGAATGGCGCCGAGCGATGCGAGAGTGGATGCGCTGGCCGGCGTGATAGGGTTGGACTGGTCAGAGCCGCCGCGGACGATGGTGATCGATTCCGGCGACATGCCGCTCGCGATCATCGCGTTCCTGGACGCGCTCGAGATCGCGATCAGGGCATCCACCCGACTGTACTTCCAGCGAGTGCCGAGGTTCGCGCGCGGGCGAAAATCCGAGTGCCGTGTGATGACGAGCTTGGCCTTGGTGCCGAGGCACGCCATGGCTCCCAGCGCCACGCCGTGCGCCGTGTGCGAATGCACGATGTCCACCTGCTCGCGCTGGATGACGCGACGAAGGGCCCAGGCCGCGCGCGGGTCGAGCTCCATGGCGGGCGAGACGGGGGAAACTGGAATACCGAGCGCGTTCGCTCGTTGGGCGAGCGGCTCGTTGGGCCGGGCCGCGATGAGCGCGCGGTGTCCGAGCCGCCCCAGCACCTGCGCGTGCCAGAGCAACTGGCGCTCGCCGCCGCGCCACCCGCGTTCGGTATCGAGCTCGAGTACCGTTAGGCGGCGGGGGGCGTCGGGCGCGAACGTCACGTGCCCTGGGGCTCCAGCAGCTTCTTGTACACGGCGATCGTGCCGGCCACGGTATTCTCGATGGCGAAGTCGCGCGACCGCGCGAGACCAGCGGCGACGAGCCGGGATGCGAGGTCGCCATCGGTGAGGAGCCGCGCGATCGCCCGACCCAGCGCCTGGGCGTCGCCCACCGGCACGAGCAATCCGGTGCGCTCGTTCTCGATCACTTCCGGGACGCCGCCGGCCGCCGTGGCGGCAACCGGTCGTCCGAACGAGATGGCATCGATCACGACACCGCCGATGCCTTCGGCGCTCGCGTCGGAGCTCAGCACGACCACCTGCGCGGCGCACATGAGCGCATCGGCGTCGGACCGAAAACCGGCGAGGCGGAGCGTTTGCCCAAGACCGAGCTCGCGGATGAGGGCTTCGACGGGGGCGCGGAGCGGGCCGTCGCCCACGAGAAGGGCCTGGAGCGACGGAACCGTGCGGCGCGCGACGTCCACCGCGCGGACGAACGTGAGCGGATCTTTCATCTGCGTGAGCGCGCCCACCATCACGACCAACGGACCGTTAGGCACGCCGAGCTCGGCGAGCGTGGCGCGGGTGGCGGGTGCCACCGCGCGCGTGAGGTCCACACCGCTGTAGACGACGTCGATGCGGCCGGGCTCGATGCCCGCGTCGAGCAGGGCAGGGACCGCGGCGTTGCATACCGCGATGAACCGGTCCGCCCGACCGTACTTGAACCGCGTGGCGGCGCCGCGCCTGAGCGGCGACGTGACGCGCCGAGCGAAAACGACGCGCGTGTCCGTGCCTAACGCGGTCAGCGCGGACAACGCCATGCTGTGCCCGCACTGGGGGTGCAGAATCCGGACGCCTTCGCGTGCCACCGTGCGCCGCAGGCGGAGCACCGTCATCGGCCCCCACTCGGCGATGAGCGGGTCGATGGGAACCACCTCGAGGCCAGCGTCGCGCGCACGTTGGGCGAGCACTGCGTGCGGTCTGAGCGCGAGCAGCGGACGGCCGCCGTGGCGTCGCAGGCCTTGCGCCATCCAGAGAATCTGGCGCTGGCCGCCGCGCCACTGCGTGTTGAGGTCGACGTACATCACGGTGAGCGGGCATCCGTCGGCCCCGAGCGTTGCTGCGACGGCGGTGTCGGTCATGGCTTTGGTGCGGGACCGGTCGCGATGCAGCGAGGCTTCGGTAGATGCACGTGGCATCATACCGAAGCCTCGACTGCAATTCCAGTCTAGCTGCGCTCGATCAGCGCATGTCGTGCGCTAGTGCGCAGGCTGATCAGCCGTGCGGCGACGCACGTCCTTCGCCCGGTCTTGTTTGGGCGTGCTCACGCGCTCGTGCGACTGCACCGCGCGCGATTGCACGTCCTGCGGTGGCTGTGCCTCGCGCGGCTGCACCGCGCGCGGCTCTTGCACAACCCGCGGCTGCTGCACCACTCGCGGCTGCTGCACCACTCGCGGCTGTTGCACCTCGCGCGGCTGTTGCACCTCGCGCGGCTGCGCTTCGTGCGTCACGCGCGGTTGGGCGATCTCGCGCGCGCTCGGCGCGGGTTCCGGACGTGCAACCCGGGTCGGCGCCGCCGCGACCGGCGGCCGTAGTACTTCGGAGCGAGGCTGCTCGACCGCGCGCGGCCGCATAACCTCCGGCCGTGCTGGCGTGGCAACCGGCGCACGAGGCTCGACTGCCGCGCGCGTGTCCGATTTGTTCCGCTGCTGCGGCGTCACGGCGATGATGCCCGGACGTGCGACCGCGGGCTCCGATTGGACAGGCCGTGCCGTCACCGGCGCCGGGCGCAGGGCATGGCTCTCGTTGGAGGGAGCGGCCGGCCGGGAGATGGTTACTGGAACACGCGCCGGCTCCGGACGAACGACTGCCGCCGGCGTGCGCTTGACGACGCGCGGATCAGCGGTGCGCATGACCACTGGACGCATGAACGCCACGGCGGGCGGCCGCACGGTGAGTCGCGCATCGCCGGGCGCACGGCCTAACCGACTGGCCGGCGTGGGCGCGATGTGCGCGGTATGACCAACGACCGTGCCGGTGAGCGCCTCACGCGGCGACACCACGGTGGCGACGCGCGCGATCGGCTGCGCGCCTTCGAAGACCCGCCGCGGAACGGCGGTGATGCCGCCATGCACACGCTCGTTCACATACTGGATGTTCGTCACGTTGACGTTGCGCACGTTGATGTTCGTGACGTGCACGTTGGTGATGTTCACGTTGCGGACGTAGCGGTCGCTGACGCGGTACGACGGCACGTACACTTCGCCTGGGGCGAGCGGGAACCACGCCACACCGCCGTCACCGCCGAAGCGGAGCGAGACCGAAAAGCGCGGACCACCGACGAACGCGACTAACGCCGGCGCGTACACGGGGCGCTCCACAATGGCGCCGGGCACCCACACCCACGAGCCGCCATAGCTCGCCCAACGACCATAGTGGAACGGCGCGAAGCCCCACGGCGCGTCGTCGATCCACGTCCAGCCCCAGGGCTGCACGAACGCCCAGTGTCCGTAACGGTACGGCGCCCAATCCGCACGAACGTGCGCGGGCATCCACACCTCGCCGTAGAGCGGCGTGGACCGCCACGTCCCGTACGCGTCGAGATCTTCGTAACCGGTCATCTCGGTGGAGACGTACTGGCGCGAGACGGCATCGTCTTCGCGACGATCGCGCGCCTGGCTCCACGAGTCGAGATCATCGTACGCCGGCGCGGACGCGAGATCGTACGTCGCGTTGTCGGTCCCGTTGATCGACGCACTCTGCCCGGCCTGGACGCTGAACGACTGCGCCGTCGTGGCAACGTTCGCCAGACCGCCGCGCACTGTTACGATGCTGGTCTGTCCGTCGGCCGAAACGTCGATCCGGTACTGTCCGGGCTGCGACAGCGTGACCACTCCGTTAGGCGTGTCGAGCTCGACGACGTCGTTGTCGTACAGCTCGCGGACGCGCAACTCGACTTCGCCCTGGTCGATGCGCACTTGAAAATGCGTGTCGTCCAGTTCCGTCACGCCCAACGCGGTCTGCGGACCCAGCTGCATGGCCGTCGAGCCGACGTGCAGCTCGGCGCGCGAACTTTGGTCCGTCCAGATGTTGTCGCCGGACGTCATGGGATAGTTGACGGATGCCTGAACCCAGTCATTCGCCGTGGAGGGGCGGAGTGACACAGAGCCTTCGATGTAGCTCACACGCGCAACGCGCGCTGGCGGGTCCGCGTGCAACGGGACCGCGGCGGTGAAGGCCAAAGCAAGCGCGCCAACGGTCGACGCAAGGTAACGCATAGGTATCTCCGGTTTCGGATGCTGCATGGCATGAGACCACTGCCACGCATGGACTCGGGCAACGACCATTCCCGATGCCGGCATCCGTTCCGGGGGACGCGTGCCAGCGCGCCATCTCGCGTCGAATCAAGCGGTTGGCCGCGCGTCCGAACCGGCCGCGCGGCCATCTGCCTAACTCCTCTTGTCGTTCGGGGGGTACGTGCGATGTCCCTTGCGAAGGACGGTGGAACGCCCGGCGAAATCAGTGTTTCGCGATGCGAAAGTCGATGTACCCGGGCTCGGGACGCGTCGCGATGAGCTGCGCGCGCACGCGATCGCCGACGTCGATGTGCGGCGGCGGACTCACGACCATTCCTTCGGCCGGTGGATGCACCAGCCGCACGAACGTCCCCTTGGGCGTCGCGCCGGTGACGATCGCGTCGAACGTCTCGCCAACGCGCCCGGCGAGCATCACGGCGGCGGCCTGCTTCCGTGCAAGGCGCTCGACTTTGCGCGCGGCGTCCTCGCGCTCGGTGCAGTGTTGGGCGATCGCGCCGAGCGTGGCGTCGTCGTACGGCGCGGGCGCGCCGGCCACGGCCGCCTTCACGAGCCGCTGCATCACCAGGTCCGCGTACCGCCGGTTAGGCGCGGTGGAATGCGTGTAATCGGAGACGGCGAGCCCAAAGTGGCCGGCGTCGTCTCCGTTAGGCGACGTGACCGCGTACGTTCCTGGGCCGAGCAGCTTGACGATGGTGAGCGACAGGTCGGGGAAGTGGTCGGGATCAGCGGCGCGGCGGCGCGCGAGGAACTGGGACAGCGCGACGCTGTCCGGCGTGTCGGGCAGCGTGTCGCCCGCGTCGCGCGCAACCTGTACAATGCGCGGCCAGCGCTCGGGCGTGCGAACCACGCGCAGCAGCGCCGAGCGATGACGGGCGGCGAGGAAACGGCCCATCGCCATGTTGGCGGCAATCATGAAGTCCTCGATCAACCGCCGCGCGGCGTTGTCGCGCACGAGCGTGAGATCGGTGACCGTTCCGTTGGACACCACCGGTGTCGCTTCGATCGTTTCGAGCTCGAGTGCACCGTGTGACTCGCGTTGCGTGCGGAGCCGCTGCGCGAGGTCATGCTGCGCGTGCAACTGGTCGGCGAGCGCGCGACTCGCGGCAACTGATGGTGGTGCGGCGCCGCGTCCCTCGAGCCAGTCGCCGAGACTCGGATACGCGAGCTGCGCCTGGTTGCGCACGATCGCGGTGTACACGTCGTTGCGTGCGATGGTGCCGTCGGCGGCGATGTCGGCCTCGACCACGACCGCGCTCCGATCCGCGTCGGCGCGCAGCGACGTGAGGTCGTAGCACAGCGGCTCCGGGATCATCGTGAACGTGTGCACGCCAAGGTAGACAGATGTGGCGTTCGCGGCTGCGGCGTCGTCGAGCGGGGAACCCGCCGGGAGGAGCGCGTCGACGTCGGCGATGGCCACGCGTAGCCTCACCGCGTTGCCGTCGAGCGGCTCGACGATCTCGAGCTGATCGAAGTCGCGCGTGTCGTCGTTGTCGACCGACGACCAGAGGAGCGCGCGCAGGTCGCGGCGTCCGACGGTATCGTTAGGCGCCGGGTGGGCGACGATGTCCGCGAGTTGGTGGGCGGCGTCGGCCGGCAGGTCCGGCGTGAAGCCGTTGTCGTGCATGTCCCGCCGCGCGGCTGCCTGCAGGTCGAAGGCCGCGCGGCGCGGTGTCGCTCCGGTCGTCATGCGGCGGGCCGCTCCACGTCGGCGTCCGCCGTGTCCGCGCTCGGCTCGCCGACCACGAGCACGGAGCACGGTGCCGCGCGCAACACGCGATCGGCGACGCTGCCTAACAGCATGCGGCGCACACCGACGGCACGGTGGCGACCCACTACGATCAGCTGCGCCGAGAGACGCTCGGCCGCGGCGACGATCTCGTGCGCCGGATCGCCGTAGGCGACTTCCCCCCGCGTCCGCTCGCGGTCGAGCCCGTGCGTCACGAGCTCGCGCATCCACACGTTCGCATCTTCGAGCGCGCCCAGGCCTAACGATGGAATCTCCGGCTCCGGTGTCCCGCTCACGATCGCCGCCAGCGACACCAACCTGCCCAACACGGTCTCGCTCACCACGTGAAACCCCGTCACGGCAGCGTCGAACTGCGCCGCCAGGAATGTCGTCCACTGCAGTAACGCGGCCGTGAGACCATCCTCGTCCATGGCCACGAGCACCGTTGCCGGCTTGGCCGGCAGCGGCTCGCGCGCCAGGAGCACCGGCGCCGGCGCGGCGCGCGCCACGCGCTCGGCGGTGCTGCCTAACTGCTTGAGCACGCTCGTGCGCTCGCCGTGCGCTCCTGTGACGACGAGATCGGCGCGATACTCCGCCGCAACCGCGTCGATCACGTCGTCGGCGCGCCCGTCGCGCACTTCGAGCCAGATCCGCTGCACGCCGAGCGATGCGCTCAGCTCACGCAGTTTGCGATCCGCGCCTTCGTGCGCCGTGTCGGCGAGCGTCTCACGCGGCGGAAACCGTCCGCGCAGGAAACTCGGCGGCTCCGGCACGTCGACCGCGTGCACGAGCACGAGCTCCGCGTCCCGCCCGAGCTCTCGCGCTGTCCAGCGCACTGCCGCCAGGGACGGCTCGCTGAAATCCACACCCACCACGACCCGTTGCACGCGCATCGCTGCCTCGAGAAAGAAACGTCCCGCCAGGCAGCGCCACCACCGAATTGCCGGCGACGCGCCGCCCGCACCGTCAGACTTCCGGACTCTGCATCTTGTAGACCCCCGCTGCCGCCGCGCCCCCGAGAAGTCCACCGACGATGTACAACCACACGTGCGACATCGTGCCGCCGCCGGTCAACATGCTTGCGATTGCCGGACCCGTTCCGACGGCCGGATTGAACGCGCCGCCGGATACGCCGCCGCCGGCATACACGCCAACCGTGATCGTGAACCCGATCGCCAAACCATAATAGGAATTGCCGGACGTCTTCGGGTTCGTCGCCGTTTGCAGCACCACGAGACACAACGCGAAGGTGAATAGGAATTCGACGACGAGCACCTGCAGCACACTCGCGGCCGGCGCCGGCGCGACGACGAACGACTTGCCCATGACGAGGTAGGAGATCAGACCGGCGATGATCGCGCCGATGAGCTGAGCGATCCAATAGGGTATGACTTGCGACCCGCTGAGTTTCCCGCGCATCCACACCGCGAGGGTGACAGCGGGATTGTAATGGCCACCCGAGATGTGGCCGCCCATGTACACCATGATCATCAGCGACGAGCCGATCGCGAGGGGCGCGGCCGGCGTGCCATTCAACACGGTCAAGCAGACGGTGAAAACCAGAAAGAAGGTACCGATGCACTCCGTGAGGTATTCGCGCATGCTGGTGTCTCCTCGGTTGACCACGATGTCGAGACGGGTATCGGGCGGGGCCGCCGGCGGCGGGCCCGGCGACGAATTGCAGCGCACCTAACATAGCGCGGGTGCGCCGCGAGCGCCGCAGGGCGAGGAGCCGGGTTCGGTAACGTACTGCTGGGTCCGCTAATCGCCTCATGGCCAGCCGCTGCGCCGAAATAGTCGTTGGCCGTTGACCGGCCTCCGGCAGCTGGGCGCAATCGTTAGGACCTAACGAACCGAACCTGTCACCGTGATCGCACCTTGTGCGGCGCCGACTTGACAGCGACTCCGGAACGCGCATATCAGCATGCGGAGCGCGATCTCGTGCGGATTCTCCGCCGCGCCCGAGCCCGTCACCACTCATCGTTGCGAGGTTCCGTTATGCGAATGGTTCCCCGTCAGTTGCGCCTCATCGCTATCGTGATTGCTGCAGGTGCAGCCGCGTGTAGCGACGGCCCCACCGGACCGGCGTCAGGCGGGCGAGACGTCGCGGCGAGCGCGTCGCGCAGGCACGTGATCGTGATGAAGAACGGGGCCACCCGGATGGCCGACCTGGTTGCGCAAGTGCAATCGTTAGGCGGACGGCTCGTGCGCGCGGAGCCCGACATCAACGTAGTCACCGTGAGTGGCTTGAGCGACGCCGCTGCCGCGGTCATCGCGAATCGCAACGACGTCGATGGGCTGCAGGCGGACAGCGCGATCCCGATGATCCCGCCGCGCGAACAGATCATGGGACAGCCGATCCAAGCCCAGACCGACCAGACCGGCGCGTTCTTCTTCCAGGCGTTCCAGTGGAATATCCGTCAGATCAAGGCCGACCAGGCGTATCTGGCATCGAATCAAGGCAGCAACACCCTCGTGTGCGTGTTGGACTCCGGCATCGATCCCGATCACATCGATCTCCAGGGGAAGGTCGACCTCGGCATTAGCACCTCGTTCGTGGCGGCCGAGCCGGACATCATCGACCACAATTTCCACGGGACGTTCGTGTCGGCGCTGATCTCGTCGAACGGGCTCGGCATCGCCTCGGTCGCCCCGGACGCGAAACTGTGCATGATCAAGGTGCTCGGCGCGAACGGCATGGGCACGATCTCCGACCTCATCTCCGGGATCGTATACGCGGCCAAGCACAACGCGAACGTGATCAACATGAGCCTCGGTGCGTTGGTCGCCGTCAAGGGTCCGGACGATGTGCATGTCGTTGTGGCGCTGCAGCGGGCGATCGACTTCGCGGTCAAGCACGGCACGGTGCCGGTCGCCGCGGCCGGCAACAACGCAACCAACCTCTCGACGGCTGGCCCGCACGTGATCGAAATCCCCGCCGAGCTGCCTGGTGTCATTTCGGTCGGCGCGACCGCACCGGTGGGTCAACAGAACTTCGACAGGATCGCGTCCTACTCGAACGTCGGCTTCCCTGGTGTGGACGTGTTCGCGCCCGGCGGAGACCAGGTGCAGGGCAGTGTCTTGTCGGATCTCATCATTTCGGCGTGCGCGGCGACCGCGGTGCCGCAGTGCGCGGGCGAGGCGACGTACGTGTTCGGCGCCGGAACGAGCTTCGCGTCTCCGCACGTGGCCGGCGAGGCCTCGGTGATTACATCGGATTTGAAGAGTAGTCGGAGCGTTGGCCATTTGACGGCGTGCATCAAGACCACGACCGATCACCCGACCGGCAAGGTCGTGGATCCGCTGTACGGCTATGGGCGCATCGACGTGCTCACGGCTGCCGGCTGCAAGAACTGACGGTGCCCGCCTAACGGACACGCCGACAAACAACCACGGGACATGCGCTCTCCTCGGCGAGAGCCACATGCCCCGTGGGTCCTACGCACACCCCGCGGCCCCCGCCCGAAGTGGCTGGGGCCCCGGCGGCGCGGCGCTACACTTTGCTCGTGCTCCAGAACGTCGCGCGCAGCACCGACTGCTCGAGCAGATTCGTCTCGGCATCCAGCCGGCCCAACGCGCGAATCACGGCGAGCGTCGCCCACGCTTCGGCCTCGAGGGCTTCGTCGTTCTCCCACATGAGCTCGCGCGTCACATAGCCGTGCAATCGCGCGCGCGACGCCGGATCGAGGTCATGCTGCACGGCGCGCAACGCGGGGAGGTACACACGCTCCCCGCCTAACCAGCGGGAGACGGCGCGCCGGCTCTCGCCCGCCGCACCCGCCACGAGGGCGATGCGCGCGCCGGTGAGCATCAACCGGAGCACGCGCTGTTGCGGCTCCGTCAACTCACGCAATTGGACATCGAATCGCGTCAGCGCCGGTGCTGGAGCGGGTGCAGCGTGCGCCCCGGACTCGAGCGTGAGGGCGGGATGATCCTTGTCGTGATCGCGTTCAGGCCACATGGATGTCTTGGGGCTCACGCGCCTACGACCGAGATTTGGACTCACCACGTCCGGATCGCCGGGGTACGCGCTGAGAATCTGAAACCGCTCCGCGAGGGTGCTCATCGTGACGTCTCCGTTTCGCCTGCGTCATTGCGCGCCGTTCTGCGCGGTCACAAGAAGCAATGGTCTCGAAAGGCGCGCAAGCTGCCAAATTTCCTAGCGCGGCGAACTAGGGAAAACCCTAGTTGCTCGACGCGCATCTTGTCGTTAGGAGTTCTCCTGCGTCGCAACGATTCCGGTCGAGCGCACGACGCGGCGCGCATCGGCCGTCTTCCACGGCAGGAGGAGTTATGTCACCGCGCAAGCATGACCACGGCATTTCGCTGGACCAGGCGAGGCAGCTCGTCCAGAATCATTCCCGCAACGCGCCGGCGGGAGGCGAGAAGTGCGGCTATTTCGCTCGTGCCGCATTCGATGAGATCTTGGCGCAGCCCGGATGTGCGGGCATTCGCTTTTATCACGGGCGCGACGCGAACGGCACGCCGACGCTCCTCTTCGTCGGTGTGACCGAGGAGCAGGTCGATATGCTGGATGGAGCGATCATCGAGAATCATGTGCCGTGTCCGCCGAATTGCGACGGCACGACGTTAGGCGGCGGCTGAGGACCAGACGGTGGACAAGCTGGCAATCGTCGCCGAGCTGCTCCCGGTGATCGCGGCTTTCGTCGTTGGGCGACGACTGTCGCGTCCTTCGCGCCTGATTGCCATCCTGTTTGTGTTGTGGTTTTGCGAGGATATCGCCAACCTGCTGCTCAGGCTAATGCATCACAACAACAACTGGTTGCTGCACGTCACCATGCCGTTCGAGGCGGCACTGCTGCTCTGGGCGTTTTCACTCTGGCAGGACAGCGAGGTGGCGCGTCGCGCGATGTTGCTCGCCGTGCCGATTTACGCGGTCGTGTGGCTCGTGCTGCAACTGTTCGTCGAGCGCTTGGACCGGTTGAGCCAATATGCGGGCCCGATGAGTTATTTACTCGTGGTGGCGGTGGCAGCGTTCACCCTTGTGTCGAAATCCGCGCGCACGATGACGCCGGGGTGGCGACAGCCATGGTTCTGGATTTCGGCCGGGATGATCATCGACCTGGGGAGTCAGGTCGCGCTGAACCCGATCAGCAACATCTTGATCGCGACGCATCAGCGAGGCCACGCGATCTACCAAGCGTTCGGCGTGGTGAGTATTCTCTCTTATTCGCTGACGACGTGGGGAATTTTGTGCGAACGGCGTCACCCGAGCTCTGGTGGATCTTCGTCGCTGGCGCCCTGGCAGCTGGAATCCTGACCGCGGCGATCGTCGCGTCGATCATCGTCCAGCAGCGGCGGTATTTGACGGCAACCCGATCGTTCAGCGGCAAGCTGCTCGCGGCGCAGGAAGAAGAGCGTGCGCGCATCGCCCGCGAGCTGCACGACGATGTGATCCAGCGCGTCGCGCTCCTCGGGCAATCTTTGGACGAGCTTGCTGCGTTTTCGCACGATGGCGACCGGCAGTTCGAGCGGCGCGTCCGCGGCTTGCGCGCGGAGCTCGTCGATTTTGCCGACGAGATTCGCTCGCTCGCGCATCGCATGCATCCGCCGGTGCTCGAACACCTCGGCTTACCCGCGGCGCTTTCCACATTAGCCGGCGAAATGTGGTCGACCTCGCATCTGCGCGTCGGCCTGGATCTCGACCGGAGCCCGGTGGACGTGCCGCCCGCCATCGCGGCGGGTCTCTACCGCATCGCGCAGGAATCGTTGCGCAACGTGGTCAAGCACGCCAGCGCGTCGACGGCGATGGTGCGACTGGCGCGCGCAGACGGCGGCGTCCAACTCGTGGTCGAGGACAACGGCAGCGGATTCGATACTGCGGCGCCGCGCGGCCTCTCGGGCAACGGCGGGTCGGGCATGGGTCTCACGAGCATCACCGAACGCGCGCGGCAATTCGGCGGGCGCGTCGCGGTGCAGTCGCGGCCCGGGGCAGGGACGCGCGTCGTGGCGTGGATTCCGTTAGGCAAGGACATCGTATGACCGCGCGGCCCCGGTTGCTGCTCGCCGACGACCACTCCTTGTTGTGCGAGGGGCTGCGTGGGCTGCTCGAGCCCGACAACGACGTGGTCGGCATCGTCCACGACGGCCGCGATGTGATCGAAACGGTGCAGCGCCTCGACCCCGACCTCGTGATGCTCGACATCTCGCTCCCCGGCAAGGACGGCCTAACGCTGGCGCGCGAGATCCGCGCCACGCGACCGGAGCAGCGCGTGATGATCCTCACCATGCACGCGGACCGTCTCTACGCCGACGAGGCCCTGCGTGCCGGCGCCCGCGCGTTCGTCCTCAAACTGGCGTCGGGCGCGGAGCTGCGGTTCGCCGTGAGCGAGGTGCTCGCGGGGCGAACGTACATCACCCCGCTCCTCGCGACAGCGCCCGGTGCGTCGAGTGCGACCGAGGCCGGTTCGTCACTGGCCACCGACGGGCCGCCGCTCACGGCGCGTCAGCTCGAGGTGCTCCACCTCGTCGGCCGCGGCCTCACGACGCTCGAAGTCGCGCACGAGATGGGCGTGAGCGAGAAAGCCGTGGAATTCCACAAGACACGCATCAAGAAAGCGCTCGGCCTGAGCAGCAACGCGGCCTTGATGCGCTACGCCGTGTCGCACAAGATCGTGTAAGCGCGGCTCGACCCCTTTCCTTTCGGCCGTCGTTCCCACAGTTTGCGAGCGGTTGCGCGGATGTTCCGCGCCCACCCGCTTCGATCCTTCGGAGGCGCCGTGCTCTGGCCCCTGGTTCTCGTCTTTGCTCTCGGTGCGTGCACGATCGTGTTCGCCTTTGCGTACGCTGTCGGGCTGCGCAGGTTCACGTCGGGCATCGTGCTCTTCATCATCGGAGTGCTGCTCATCGGCGGCGCGGTGATCAAGGGGAAGAACATTGCCAACGCGCGGCACGGTGTGACGGTGTACGAGGCACCCGAGTTGGAGCATCCGGCGCGTTAGCACCGCCGCGCGAGCGAGCCCGCGTCGCTCCGCGATTCTCTAACCGCGGCGACGTCGTTCGTCGCTCCCCATGCCCGTTCTCGCCGTCCCGCCGCGCGCCGTTTCATCGTACTGGCGCGCGACCCGTGAATCCCGATACAGCCTGATCTTCGCGCTCCCGCTGCTCCTCCTCTACGAGGGGATGGCGGCGTTGCTGCCCGTGCGTGAGACGCGGGGCGTCCGGAACGGCGCAGACGTCATTCTCAAATCGCTGTTCGCATTGGTGGCGGGACGACACGGGCCGCTGGTATTCGAGATCGTGCTGATCGGCGTGTGCGTCTGGCTCGTGCGTCGCGATCTCAAGGCGCACGGCGGCTTGCACGCGATGCGGCCCCGCATTTTCCTCGGCATGAGCGTGGAATCGATCGTGCTGGCGCTCGTGTTCGGCGTCGTCGTGGGTACGATCACCGCGCGAGTGCTGGGTGTATTCGGTACCGCGAGTATGGCACCCATGCAATCGCTCGATCGCACGACGCGGCTCATGGTATCGCTTGGCGCCGGACTCTACGAAGAGCTCTTGTTCCGCGTGATTCTGGTGTCCGCCCTCGCGGTGCTGGCGCGGCGCGCATTTCACTGGCGCCCGGCGGCCGCAGGCATCTTCGCGACGATCGTCGGCGCGCTGCTATTCTCCGCCGCGCACTACGTGGGCGCGCTCGGCGACCAGTTCACCCTCGAGTCGTTCGTGTTCCGCGCAATCAGCGGCGTGTTCTTCAGCGCGATCTATTTGTGGCGTGGATTCGGCATCGACGCCTGGACCCACGCTCTGTACGACGTGTTCATCGTCATCGCCAGTTAGGCGAGAGATTACAGATCGGTGACCCGGCAGCCGCTGGCCGCGGAGCGGTAAGCGGCTTCGAGAACGGCCGCCACGTCGCGGATGTCCTCCAGATGCGGCTCCGCCGCGCCCGTGTCCATTGCGTTCGCGAACGCCCCGAACAGTCCCGCGAACCAGCCGGGATACGACGACTTGTCGAGCTCCGCCGAATAGTCGTA
>DATJET010000141.1:0-5453 GCA_035496295.1 Gemmatimonadaceae bacterium | reverse complement strand
CATGGGGCGGTACGCCCGTGTCCCTGTGTTGTTCGTAGGGGCTCGTGCGGCATTGGCCCGGGTGGCGAAAAGGCAGACGCGAGGGACTTAAAATCCCTTTCCCCTTGCGGGGAGTGCGGGTTCGATTCCCGCCCCGGGCATGCACTAGTGGCCGGCCGTCCTCGGCGCCGCATACCGAGCGCCGCGCTCTGGCGTTAGGCAGCCACTCGTACAGAGGACATATGCGACGCCGCATCGCTGTTCTGCTGTTGTGGTATGTTTGCCTGCCCAACGCTGCGCCCGCCATCCACGCGGAGCACTCGTCGGCGCTAGCCGTCAGACGATGCCCGCCGGTCACACACAACCGACGATGACTTCGACAAAGGCTTGAAGGGATAACGAAAGTGCAACCAGGGATACCCAAAGTGATCGTTCTGCGCGGAGGGAAGTGCATCGCCTAACGGATGGGAGAGGTATTTGTTTGTTGACAAACACAAGACCTCACCACCCATTGGCGACCGTACTCCCCTCCGCGTCGAGCGATCACTTTCGTTATCCGTGGTTTCACTGTTGTTATCCTTTTGAGCCGTTGCGTTTTCCTCCTGTTTCCCCTGGGCGCGCGACTCTCATCGGGCGAAAGACGCTCAGCACTGACATCGCTACCGCGGCCATCTCCTGCTATCCCTAACTCAGAGGCGGTCTATTAGTACGACGACCGCAGATCGTACTCGCACGTGTCAAAGTTGCGCGAGATACGCACGACCGAGTGCTTGTAGATCAGCTTGATGTCCTCCGCACAGCCCTCGCCGATCGTGAATTGCTCGCTCTCGCCCGGTGCGATCATCGTGTTGTCGCCGAGCAGATCGGGCCCCCACGTATCCCGATTGACGCCGCTGATGTGCGCCTCGATGATCGTGTGCTCACCCGTGTTGAAGACCTTCAGCGAATGTGAGGGCGGCTTGGTGGAAGCGGTCGCCGCAAGTAGAAGTGCGGACAACGACGCCAGTCGACCAATGCGGCCCGCGCGAGTCCTGCCCGGTGATGCATTCATCGGAGCCTCCTGATCACGTACAAGTCGGGAGCCATAGTGTCGGAGCCCAGTGCTCGGACACCAAACCCCACCGCAACAGCGCTCGATCACGTTGCGCAAATGGCGCTGAGATCCCGTCATCGGGCGGGTCGTGATGGAACGGGACGGCTCGATGTTCGAGGACGGGGCGCTTGCCTAAAGCGTGGAGGGAAACGTCTCGGACAACTCGCCGCGATTCCAGTGCCCTGTACGTTGGAGCGGCTCGACGGCGCGTGTCTCGTCGTAGCGGAGAATTCTGTCGAACTCAGGCAATAGCGCGCTGACGCGCCCGATCACGGCGACGACGACTTGACGGCACAGCGCAGGCATGGTATCCTCTCCAGGTAGCTGTTCCGGGGAACACTTCCGGGGAGGAAACGACGTGACCGCGCCCAACGATCTCGACCTGTTGCAGGGGACGCTCGACGTGCTGGTCCTGCGCGCGCTGATGTGGGGACCGAGCCACGGCTACGCCGTCGCGCGCTGGATCCGCGGCGCGTCCGGCGGCGAGTTGACCGTGGAAGACCGCGCGCTCTATGTCGCGCTCCACCGCCTCGAGGACCGCGGGTGCGTGGCGAGCGAGTGGGGACTCTCCGAGAACAACCGGAAAGCGCGGTACTACCGCCTAACGCCGGCCGGCCGGCGTCTCTTGCGCGAGGAGTCATCTCGGTGGGCGCGCTACGCCGATGCGGTATCACGCGTGTTGCGTGCCGGCGCCGCGGCCGGACGGGTGACCGTGTGAGCGATCCGCGCCGAGTGTTCCGGCTGTCCGCGCACAGCAGCGTGGACCGCGATGTGGACGACGAAATTCGCTTCCACCTCGACTCGCGCATCGCCGAGCTCATGGCGTCGGGCATGGACGCCGACCGGGCGCGCGCGGTGGCGACAGCGGAGTTCGGAGACGCGGACAGCGCCCACCGCGAGCTGGCCGCGATCGATCGCCATCGCGCGGCCCGCGCCGCCCGCCACGATTGGCGCGATGCCCTCGTGCTGGATGCGCGCTTCGCGCTGCGAACGCTCCGGCGCTCCCCGGGCTTCGCGGCCGCCGTGCTCGTCACGCTCACGCTGGCGTTAGGCGCGACGGCGGTCATCACGAGCGTGGTGTATGGCGTCGTGCTGCGTGCATTGCCGTATCCGCACCACGACCGCCTGGCCCTCGTGTGGACCACGGCCGTGCTCGATGGCCAGCCGAACGACCGCTTGCCGTTCTCGGCTGCCAACTTCGAGGATCTGCGCGCGGGCGCGCGATCCTTCACCACGCTGGCGGCCGTCCGGTCATCCGGCTACACGATCACCGGAAACGGGGAGCCGCAGCTCGTGCTCGGCGCCCGCGTGACACCGGGCCTCTTCGAAGCGTTAGGCGTGCACCCGTACCTCGGCCGCACCTTCACGCCCGACGACGATCACGAGACCGCCGCACCGGTCGCCGTGTTGGGCTACGACCTCTGGCGCACGCGCTTCGGCGGCGACCGAGGCATCGTCGGCCGCTCGATCACGCTCGACGGTACATCGTACACCGTCATCGGCGTGATGCCGCCCGGGTTCGCGTTTCCGCGCGGGGCCGAGTTGCCCGCGGCCTTCGGATTCGCGTCGCGCGCCGAGCTCTGGACGCCGGCCGTGTTCACGGCGGGCGAGCTCAGACGGCGGGGCACGTTCAACCTGGTGGTCGTAGGCCTGCTCGCCCCAGGCTCATCGCTCTCGGCTGCGAGCGCCGATGCCGCGGCGATCGTCCGTCGCATCACGCGCGCGGCGGGCTTTCCCGGTAGCACCTGGGGTGCAACGGCGGTCTCGATGCAGCAGGAGTCGACGCGCGCCGCACGGCCGGGCCTCCTCATGCTGCTCGGCGCCGTGGTCGTCGTGCTGCTCATCGCCTGCGCCAACGTGTCGAATCTCGTGCTCGCGCGCACGGCGGGCCGACAACAGGAGCTGGCGGTGCGCGCCGCGTTAGGCGCGTCGCGCCGCCGGTTAGGCATGCAGCTCGTGACCGAGGGCGCGCTGCTCGCCCTGGTGGGCGCGATCGCGGCCGGCGCCGCCACTGCGCTCGGCCTGCACGCCGTGCTGCGCGCGCTACCGGCGTCTCTCCCGCGCGTGGCCGACATCACCGTCGAGCCGCGTGTCCTCGTCGCGCTGGTGGTGGTAGCGTTGCTCGCGGGAACGGCGTTCGGCGCCCTCGCCGCGGCACAGGTGTCTTCTGCCCACTCGGTGCTGCGCACCGGAACGCGCGCGGCCGGCGGTCGCGGCCGCCTGCGCCAGGCGCTCGTCGTCGCCGAAGTCGGACTCTCGCTCGTGCTCCTGATCGTGTCGGCACTGCTCGTCGAGAGTTTCCAGCGCATTCAAAACGTGCGGCCGGGCTTTGACCCCGCCGGTGCACTCGCGGCAACGGTGATCCTGCCATCCGATCCACGGGTCGATTTCCGCGCGAGCCAGCCAAAATGGGCGGATCTGAGCACGGCGTTCCTCGACCGACTGAACGACGTCCCGGGCATCGAGGCGGCCGGAGCGGTGTCGTCGCTGCCGCTCTCCGGCGCGTGGGAATCCACCACGTTCTCGATCGTCGGTCGATCAGGTCCAGAAGGAGCAAGTCGGCCGCATGCGAACTATGCGATTGCGTCGCCGAACTACTTCCGCGCAATGGGTGTCACCGTGCGTGGCCGAGCGTTTACCGACCACGACGACCGAACTTCTGCACCGGTCGCCATCGTGAGTGAAATGGCCGCCAAGCGATACTGGCCGGGCACCGATCCGGTGGGGCAGGAAATTACAGTGTTCGACACCTCGGCGTTGCGTATCGTCGGAGTGGCCGGAGATGTCCGGCAAGCATCACTCACCGATCCGATCCAGCCCATGCTCTATTTGCCGGCGGCGCAGTTCGCCTACGGATCCTTTTCTGTGGTGGTGCGTGGCCATGGGAACATGGCAACGCTGGCGGCCGCTACCCGACGCGCGCTGCGCGCTGTGGCGCCGAGTGCGCCGCTCACGGACGTGCAGTCGCTACAACAGGTGTTCGATGCCTCGCTCGCCCAGCGTCGGTTCGCGATGGTGCTGGTGAGCGTGTTTGCCGCGAGCGCCGCGGCGCTAGCAACCATCGGGTTGTACAGCGTGATGGCATACACGGTGCGCCAGCGCACGCATGAAATCGGTATTCGCATGGCGCTCGGCGCGCGTCCGGCCGACGTCCGGCGCATGATGATCCGGCAGGGTATTACGATGGCTCTGGCCGGTATTTGCGTTGGCGCCGTAGCCGCGCTCGCGCTGAGCGGCGTGTTCCGACATCAGCTCTACGAGGTGAGTGCTGCCGACCCCATGACGTATATCGCGCTCGCGATCGTGGTGATTGCGATCGCGGTCGCTGCGTCCTGGGCGCCGGCGCGCCGTGCCACCCGCGTCGACCCGAGCCGCTCCCTGCAACAGAATTAGCTCGCGAGCAGCCTAACGGTGCGCGGCGTATGCGCGCGCGCACCGCGTGCTTCGAGCATGTGCGCGAGCGCTTCGCCTTCGCCCATCATTCCAAGTGCGCAGCGGTTTTGCTCACCCCGCGCGGCCATCGACGAGCACCCGATATCCGTCACGTTCGTCGACGGGCTCGTATATCCATTTGGTCACGATCATGGCGACTCTACCTTCATGCGTCGGATCCGGTCGTGTTCTGCTCTGGCAATGGCTACAGCACCGCATTGCTCGGACCGCGTGCACCGCCACCCGCTCGAGTCGAACGAGACGACGTGCGTGTGCTCGCCATGCGACTCGAAGTGGTCGACGAGATACAACCGCAACATGGTCGTTACCTGTCCGTTGGACGAGAGTTCGTCTGGCGTCCACATGTGCATCAAGCGTGTACAGCGGGCGCCGTCACCATGCGAAACGCTGACATTGTCGCGCTTCGCCGGCGCAGACTCACCGCGCGATGACACGATTGAGCGCGTCGGACATGCTTCGCGCGTTGCCTTACGCGCTGCACATGCGGCGTTGACTAACGGCGGCGTCGCAGCGCCGTAAGGCCACGTAACCATCTTGTGGGAGATCTATGTTGATATTCATCACTAAGTTATCTATGGACAACCACTTGGCTATATAGAGATCAAGTGCAACCTCAATGTTGATTACTGGTTAGCTTCGGCATGTCTTCGGGCCTTGCAAACGTATTGGTTTTCCCTCCCGCTGTCAACGCACCCGCCCCTTGCGCTCGCTCCAAACACCCGAATGCAGAGTGAAATTCGGAGGCGCCGCGAGCATAACACGCTGCGCACCAGCGCGCCGTAGCATAGCATTGCAGGTCGGACTAGTTTGTTGCGCCATGACCGACGTCGTCGCGCTCGCCGCCGAGCTCATGGCCATTGAATCCGCATCCGGTGACGAGGGGCGCGCCGTCGATTTCGTCGCCCGCTGGCTTGTGGCGCGAGGGTGG
>DATJET010000140.1:0-14021 GCA_035496295.1 Gemmatimonadaceae bacterium | reverse complement strand
CGCCGGTCTCACCGGCTCGACGTACTTCTACAACACGCTGTTCGGACTGAACACGCTCATCGGGCGCTTCGCGATGCACGTGCCGATGCTGGCAATGGCCGGCTTCCTGGCCGAGAAGCGCATCGTGCCCGAGTCTGCGGGTACGTTCCCCGTCACGACGCCGCTCTTCGTCGGGCTCCTCATCTCCGTGATCCTGATCGTCGGGGCGCTCACCTTCTTTCCGGCGCTGTCGTTAGGCCCGGTGGTCGAGCACTTCCTGATGCACGCGGGACGGGTGTTCTGACATGGCCGTCACCAAGCGTCCGCTCTTCGACCCGCCGATCGTCACGCGCGCGATCCGCGAGGCGTTCGCCAAGACCGTGAGCCTGCGCCACATGGCGCGCAACCCGGTCATGTTCGTCGTCTTGTTAGGCAGCGCCATCACGACGCTGGTGCTCGGGCGCGACATCGTCACGCGCGCCGGACACATTGGCTTCACGCTCCAGCTGGCGTTGTGGCTGTGGTTCACGGTGGTCTTCGCGAATTTCGCCGAGGCGATGGCCGAGGGCCGCGGGAAGGCGCAGGCCGACAGTCTGCGTGCGATGCGCACCACGACCACCGCGAAGCGCCTCGAGGATCCGGCGAACCGTCTGTCCGCCGAGCCCGTTCCCGCCACGCGGCTGCGCCGCGGCGACTGCGTGCTGTGCACGCCCGGCGACGTCATCCCCGGCGACGGCGAAGTGATCGAGGGCGTCGCCTCGGTGGATGAATCGGCGATCACCGGCGAGTCGGCGCCCGTGATCCGCGAATCGGGCGGCGACCGGTCGGCGGTGACGGGCGGCACGCGCGTCCTCTCGGACTTTCTCATCATCCGGATCACGGCCAACCCGGGTGAGACGTTTCTGGACCGGATGATCGCGCTGGTGGAAGGCGCACAGCGTCAGAAGACGCCTAACGAGGTCGCGCTCACGATCCTGCTGTCCGGCCTCACCATCATCTTCCTGTTCGCGGTGGCGACGCTCGAGCCGTTCGCGATCTACAGCGGCGGGTCGGTGCCGGTGCCGGTGCTGATCGCGCTCCTGGTCTGCCTCATCCCGACGACCATTGGCGGCCTGCTGTCGGCCATCGGCATCGCGGGCATGGACCGGCTGATCCAGCAGAACGTGATCGCGATGAGCGGGCGGTCGGTGGAAGCGGCGGGCGACGTGAACACACTGCTGCTCGACAAGACCGGAACGATTACGTTAGGCAACCGGCAGGCCGTGGAGTTCATTCCCGTGGGCGGCGTGACGCTCGAGCATCTCGCTGACCGCGCCCAGCTCGCCTCGCTGCCCGACGAGACGCCCGAAGGCCGCAGCATCGTCGTCCTGGCCAAGGAGAAGTTTGGGTTACGCGGGCGCGCGCTGGCCGACGGCCGCCGCGTCCTGGTCGCGGCGAGTGGTGCACGCTCGAGCGATGCCGACGCCGCCACCGAAGCGGAGTTCGTTCCATTTTCCGCGTCGACGCGGATGAGCGGCGTAAACATGGGTACGCTGCACGTGCGCAAAGGCGCGGGCGACGCGGTTGCACGCTGGGTGCAGGAAAACCACGGCGCCATCCCCGACGGTCTCAAGCCGATCGTCGAGCGCATCGCGCGCGACGGCGGCACTCCGTTAGTCGTCGCCGAGCGCGCCAATGGCGCGGCGCACATGTTGGGCGTGATCTACTTGAAGGACGTGGTGAAGGGCGGCATCAAGGAGCGCTTCGACCGTATCCGCGCCATGGGCATCCGCACCATCATGATCACCGGCGACAACCCGCTGACCGCGGCCGCGATCGCGTCCGAAGCGGGCGTCGATGATTTTCTGGCCGAGGCGACGCCCGAGGACAAGATGGCGCTGATCAAGCGCGAGCAGGCGGGCGGCCGGCTCGTGGCGATGACCGGCGACGGCACGAACGACGCGCCGGCGCTCGCGCAAGCCGACGTCGGTGTGGCGATGAACTCCGGCACCCAGGCGGCGAAGGAAGCCGGCAACATGATCGACCTCGACTCCAACCCGACCAAGCTCATCGAAGTGGTCGAGATCGGGAAGCAGCTGCTCATGACGCGGGGATCGCTCACGACGTTCTCGATCGCCAACGATGTCGCCAAGTATTTCGCGATCATCCCGGCGATGTTCGTGGCGACGTACCCCGCGCTGCGCGGCCTCAACATCATGGGCCTGCACTCGCCGCAGTCGGCGATTCTGGCGAGCGTGATCTTCAATGCGCTCATCATCATCGCCCTCATCCCGCTGGCGCTCAAGGGCGTGCGCTATCGTCCGGCGCCGGCGGCGATGATCCTGCGGCGCAATCTGTGGGTCTACGGCGTGGGCGGTCTCGTGGTGCCGTTCGTCGGCATCAAGCTGATCGACATGGTGATCGTCCTCCTGCACCTGGCCTAACATGCTTCGCAATCAACTGCGCCCGGCGATCGTGCTCACGCTCGTGCTGTGCGTTCTCACGGGGCTCATCTATCCGGGCATCGTCACCGGTCTCGCGCAGCTGCTCTTTCCGCGGCAAGCGGCCGGTTCGCTCGTCACGTCGAATGGAACGGTGATCGGCAGCACGCTCATCGGGCAGGGCTTCACCGCTGCCAGGTACTTTCATCCGCGTCCGTCGGCGGCCGGCGCGGGCTACGACGACACGCTGTCGGCCGGCACGAACCTCGGGCCCACGAGCGCCAAGCTCGCGGACACGTCGATCGCGAGCGCGATCGACACAGTGGTGCACGACGACGGCGGCGCGCGCGGCGAGATCCCGTCGGACATGGTGACGTCGTCGGCCTCGGGTCTCGATCCCGACATCTCGCCAGCCAACGCGCGGCTGCAGGTCGAGCGCGTGGCACAGGCCCGCGGGATGAATGCCGGCGCGGTGCAGGCGCTCGTGGACCGGTACACGCACGGTCGTCAACTCGGCGTGTTAGGCGAGCGTCGCGTGAACGTGCTGCGGCTGAATCGTGCGTTGGACTCGCTCCAGGCTGCGGCGCGACCGGCGCCGCAGCGTTAGGCACGGACGCACATGCGCCGCAACCGGAGGAACTCGGCGTTTCTCGCCATTGTCGCGCTCGCCGCCGCCGACCCGGTCATCGCCCAGTCCCCGGCGGCCGATACGGCGAAAGCCCGGCCGCACACGGCGAAGGCGGCGCCGGATACGACTCCCAAGATCACGTTCGACGGATACGTGGATGGCTACTACGCCTGGGATTTCGACCGAACCAACAATTTCGACCGCGCGTACACGACACAGCCGGCGCGCCACGCCGAGTTCAATATCAACCTGGCGTTCGTCGACATGCGAATTGCGGGGCCGCGCTACCGCGGGCGCATCGCGGTGCAATACGGTACGTCGGTGCAGGCGAACTACGCGGGCGAGCCCACGATCGGCCATATCAGCGGACCATCGGTGAGCCAGTTCATCCAGGAAGCAACGATCGGCTACCAGGTGTCATCAACGGCGTGGGTCGACGGCGGAATTTTTTTGGCGCACACCGGATACGAAAGCTGGATTTCGCGCGACAACCTGACGTACACGAGGTCGCTGATGGCCGATTACTCGCCTTACTATGAAGCGGGCGTCAAGCTCACGTGGCAGCCGTCCGCCGCCATCACGGCGCAGCTCGCTGTGGTCAACGGCTGGCAGGACATATCCAAGTACAACACACCGCCGGCAGCCGGAATCCGCGTCGACTACACCGTCAATCCGAGCCTGACGCTGTCGTACGACAACTTCGTCGGCAATTTCGGAGCCGACACCTCGGCAACCCAGATCCGGTTCTACAACGACTTCATCGCACAGTACAATCCGTCCTCCGCGTGGCAGTTCGCGGCGGTCTTCGATGTGGGAACGCAGAGCCACAGCACCGCGGACACCGGGACGGCAACGTGGTACGGCGCCACATTCATCGCCAAGTATCACGCCACACCGCGGGTTGCGATCGTGGGTCGGGTGGAGCGCTTCGCCGATCCGGACCAGGTGATCGTGAAGACCGGCTTGCCGTCGTCGTTCGAAACCAACGGCGCGTCGTTCGGAGCCGACGTCGCTCTGATGCCGCGCATGCTGTGGCGCACGGAGGTGCGTGGCTACTGGTCGAGCGGCCGGGTCTGGCCGGCGCATCGGCCCGGGGAGTATTCTCGTGGCGATGGGTTCGTTGTGACTTCGCTTGCGCTGACGATGTGAGCGACGTGCCGGAGACCGACCACGTGGTTCCGGAGCCAAAGGTGGACGCGTTGCCTAACCGCGAGTCTCCGCCGACGGTACCCGCGCCGGCCGAGCCGATTGGCGCGGCGGAGTTTCTCACGCTCGTGCGGCAACGCAAGCGCGGGCGTCTCAAGGTGTACATCGGCTCGGCGGCCGGCGTCGGCAAATCGTATCGAATGCTGCAGGAGGCGCACGACCTGAGGCGCCGCGATGTCGATGTCGTGGTCGGGTTCGTCGAGGCGCACGGCCGCGCCGACACGGCGGCGCTCGTCGACGATCTCGAGGTGGTGCCGCGGCGCAAAATCGAATACCGCGGCGTGGTGCTCGAGGAGATGGACGTCGATGGCGTCGCGGCGCGCCATCCCGACGTCGCCATCGTGGACGAGCTCGCGCACACCAACGTGCCCGGCTCCAAGCATCGCAAGCGATGGGAAGATGTGCTCGAGCTCCTCGATGCCGGCATCAACGTGATCACTGCCGTCAACGTCCAGCATCTCGAGTCGCTCAACGACGTGGTCCAACGGACGTTAGGCGTCCTGGTGCGCGAGACCGTGCCCGATTGGGTGGTGGCGCGCGCCGACCAGGTGGTGAACATCGACCTCTCGGCCGAAGACTTGAGGCAGCGGTTGGTGGAAGGCAAGATCTACGGGCGCGAGCGAATCCCGGCGGCGCTCGAAAACTTCTTCACCGAAGAGAACCTGACCACGCTGCGCGAGCTTGCCTTACGAGAAGTGGCGAGCTCGGTGGACCGCGTGCGCGAGGACCTCGTGCGGCGCGAAGAAGGCGGGGGCGGGGGCGCGGGCGCGGCGAAAACTGCGGATCGGATCATGGTCGCGATGTCGAGCAACCCGCCGCGGACCGCCGCGTTGTTGCGGAAGGCGAGCCGCATCGCGGGCCGCCTCAATTCCGACTGGTACTGCGTGTACGTGCAGACGCCGGACGAGCGCGCCGACCGCATCGACGCATCCGTACAGCGCCGTCTGGTGGACAACATCCAGATGGCGCAAGCGATGGGCGCCGAGGTCGTCAAACTCGAAGGCGACGATGTCGTGGGAGCGATTTCTCGGTTCGCGCGCGAGCGCCGTGTGTCGCTGCTCATAGTAGGAAAGAGTAGCCGATCGTGGTGGCACCGCGTGCGGCACGGCTCGCTCGTGGACAAGCTCGTGGACGCCGCCGACGGTCTCGACGTCCTCGTGGTCTCGTTCGAGGAACCGCCCAACGGCGGCCGGCGCGACGGCTGTGACGAGGACGCGCGCCTAACGCAGACCGGACGCGTGGACGCATGAGAATCGGCCAGCGGTTGGTGCTCGCCGTGACGCCGGCAGTGCTCGGACTGCTCATCATTGCCGCCCTCGCGTCGGCTGGCCGTGCGCGTGCGGCGCCGGGCGTGATCCTCTGGATCGCGGTCGCAGCCGCAGCAGCCACGGTGATCGTCGCGTGGGCGAGCACGCGGTACGTCGCCGCGCGCATCGAGCGGCTGGCGGCGGAGCAGCGGCGCGGTGCCGCCGTGCCCGACCGCGGCGACGGCGCACCGCGGGCGGACGAGCTCGACGTCCTCGAGGCTCGCATGCAGGGTCTCGCGACGGCGGTCGCCGCGGCCCGCGACGACGGGAAACGCCGCGAGCTTGTGGCGGGCGAACGCGCCAAGGAGTACGCGGATCTCATCGACGACATCACGGGCGTGATGGGCACGCGCATCGAGGAGGCGCAGCTGCCTCTGCACATCCTGCTCTCGAGCCCCTTCGGCGCGCTCAACGAGAACCAGGAGGAAATGCTGAGCGCCGCGCAGTCGGCTGTCGACTTGGCGGACGTGGCGCTCAGGCGCCTGCGAAAAGTGGTGGAACTGGATCGCGGCGCCGTGACGCCGGTCATTCAGCCAATCGGCCTCGGCGACCTCATGCGCCCTGCGTTAGCCATCGCGCAGGCGCGAGCCGTCGCGGCGAGCGTGCAGCTGCACCTCGACATCTCGGACCGCGCGCCGCGCGTCCTGGCGGACGCGATGCTCGCGCAGGAGGCGCTTACGACGGTGCTGAACGTGGCCGTCGCGTCCACGCCGGCCGCCGGCGACGTCGCCGTGACGGCCGGCGAGCGCGACGAAACATGCATCACGATCGAGGTCACGCACGCGCGCTCCCCCGCCCCCGAGTCGCTCGACGTGCGGCTCGCGCGTCGATTGCTGGCGGTGCAGCACGCCCGCCTAACGGAAGAGCCGGAGCGGACGGTGGTCGAGTTTCCAGCCGAGCCGATAAGGCGGACACCGAGCGATCACAACCGGACAGCTCGTTAAGGCGGACAACGAGCGGACAGAGCCTGACAGGGCGCCGAACACGCGCCGTCCGCCTTTCGATCCGGCTCGGTCTGCTCGTTGGTTCCCTGAACGTCCAGCTGTGTCCGCTCGTTGTCCGCCTTTCAGGCGGCGCCGAACTGTTTACCGTATTCGACGTTGAGCCGCTGCCATCCGTCGAACTTCAACACGTCCACGCCGGCCATGCGGCCGATCGGGTCGCCATCGAGCAGGTGGCCCAGCACGTCGAGGCAGATGTGCCAGCCGGCGGCACCCATCGCCACGTAGCGGCGATCGATCTTGGCCCACAGCGTTAGGCGCGTGCCGCTCCCGTGTGGCCGGAGCTCCCACCGCAGATCGCCGCCGCCCCACTCGAACTCGAGCACGTTCGGCGCGTCGGCCCGTTTCACCGTCGTTTCGACGACGTGCGGCGACGGCGCGCCGACCGTCGTGAGTTTCACCTTCGTGCCCGCCTTGCCGAGGTTCGTGTCGGCGTCGTAGGGCGCCCAGTCGCGCAGCTCGTTCGGATCGGTGAGCGCCTGCCAGACCTTGTTGGGCGAGTGATGCAGCTCTCGCACGAGAACGAGCGTCCACGTCTCTCCGCCCTTCTCGACCCGCGCGTCAGCGGCGGGGCCAGGTGTGTATTGCTCGCGTGTACTCATTTGCGTCTCCTCGGTTTCTTCCTGGTTCGTGTGGGTCGATCCATGCGATCGAGATGGCGCTCGAGCGCGTCGATGTGGGCGGACCAGAACCGGCGGAATGGCGCCAGCCACGCATCCAGCTCCTCGAGCGGTTCGGGCTTGAGGTGGTACAGACGGCGTTGCGCGTCCACGGTGGACTCCACCAAGCCGGCGTCGCGCAGCACGCGGAGGTGCTTCGACACCGCCGGCTGCGGGATGCGGAGCCGCCGCTCGATCTCGCCCACCGATTGTTCGGCGGAGACCAGGAGCCCGAGAATCGCGCGGCGATTCGGCTCGGCAATGATTTCGAAGACGGATTGCACGATCTGTATATACCTCTGTCGGTATATGCTTGTCAAGGCATATGTAGCGGTGACCATCGGAGGACGGTCAGCGACCAGGGCGGGAGCGCGACCGGTGCCGTCCCGCTCGGCACACGACGGCGCACCAGCGGCCCGTCGGGGCGCGCGAATCCGGACGCTCCGCGCGCGTGCCACACGTAACTCGCCGAGCCGAACTGAACGAGCGTCACTGGAGCGCGCGACGCAACCGTCGAATCATCGAACCGCACCGCGACACGCCACGTGCGCCGGGGATCCATGTTCACAAGGAGCAGGGACCAGGTGCCGTCGCGTCGTCGTGCCGCGTATGCCGTGACCAACGCAGCGCCGTGTGGCCCGTGCCGGCTTGCCGTCGCACGATACAACTGCTGCACGCCGGTCGCGTCCAGCCATTCCCGCGTGAGCATTCGCGCGGCGAAGTAGGTGGCCGTCGTGTCGACGATGCGGCGCGCGGTATCCGACACGAACATCGTGTTGTTGCCCCAGCTGTCGCACTGGTCGTTCCGATCGAGCGGCGACGGTTCCCAACCATAGAGGTACGCCTGCGCGCCGCCGTGCGTCGCGAAGTTGGCGGCCGCATCCACGTCGAGCAGCGCGGCGGCTCGATTCACCTCGGCCTCGCCGGCGAAGGCCGAGTAGCCGTACTCGGCGATGATGCGCGGGACGCCTAACGGAAGGCCCTCGACGGCCAGTTTGTCGAGCGCGGAGTCGAGGAGACTGGTCGCGCTCGCGAGCTGCGGTGCGGTGGGCTCGCAGATCGAATCGAACGGGTACCACTCGAACGAGAAGAACGTGAGCGAGCGCTCGGCGCCGTGGTCGCGCAGGTAGTCGAGAAAGCGTGTGAGCCACGGCCGCGTGTCGGGATCATCCCGCCACGCCATCATGAGATCGGTGGACGTCGACTGCCATGACGGACCGCCGATCCGAATCGACGAGTCTGCCGCGAGGAGTGCGCGCACCCACTGCACGAAGAGCGCGCCATAGTCATCGGGCGACGCATACTGGCCGTCCGGCTCCTCGCCAATCTCGACGCGGTCGAGCGGATAGCCGCGCCGGCGCAGATACGTGATCTCGGCGGCTGCATCGTCGGGCGTGCCGAACAACACCGGCACCGGAATGAGCGGCGCGCGGCCCTGCGTCAGGCCGCTGCGAAACACGAGATCGAGACCGGGTTGCTCGAGTGCGGAATCCAGGTCGGACGCGCGGTGCCACGGATCGGTGGACGATACGGCGATGACGGTCTGTCCGTCGTGCGCGGCTGCGTGGCGGATGTGGTCCCTGATCTCTCCGTTGGGCCGGAGCAGGCCGAGCTCGAGCTCGCGGATCGCGTAGCCCAACGCGTCGCGCCGGTCGCGGCTGCCGGGAAGGGCGGTGTGCGAGCTCTCGCGCAGCCACAGTCGCACGAATCGCGTACGAACGGCGGTCGCGCTCAAGCTGCGCCGGACTGGTGCGGCCGCCGCGTCGGTTATAGTGCCTAACGGGAAGCGGTGCCATGCGCCGTCGGGGTTCTCGTCGAGCCCGGAGCCGGGCGGCTCGCCGGCCCAGTATTCCACGTCGTATCGCGTCGCGTAGGGCGCCGCCCACAGAATGCGGATCGCGTCCACCCGTTGGGGGCGGCCGAGGTCGACGATCACCCACTGCGGATGGCGGCCATCCGGCTCGCCGGTGTAGCTGCTGTCGAGGTACGGGTCGCTCTTCCAGAACGTCGTCGTGTCGCCATCGTCGATGCGCGAATAGCCGCGGTCGTCTGCCTGGTCGACCGTGTTGCCTCGGCGCGTGAGGCGATAGCCGCGGGACGTCTCGATCGGCGCGCCTAACGCGGTATCGGACGTCCAGTAGCCCTGCGCGCGGGCGCTGTCACTCCAGCGGCCCGTGGGGTTCCAGTGCCACGCGTCGTTGGCGAGCTCGGTGCGGAGGCGGTACGTGACCACGCCGAATCCGGCGCGCGCGAGCGCGTGGAGGTTCTCCGGCGTGTAGAGGCGTGCGATGTCGCCGGGACGGTGTCCGTCGAGTCCGCCGCCGAAGGCGGTGCGCGGGTCGATGGATGCCGTTGGGCCGGCAGCCACGTGGATGCGGACCGTGAGCGTGTCGCGTGCGGCCTGCGCGCGGGCGGGCAACGCGATGGCGAGCGCGCCCAGTACGGCGCAGGCGCATCGCGTTAGTCCGTTAGGCACCGCCTATTTGCCGAGGAATTCGCCGATGGGGGCGAGGGCCTCGATGTGGTCGCAGAAGATTTTTGTGGCTGCGAGGAGCGGCACCGCCATGAACGCGCCGGGGATGCCCCAGATGAAGAACCACACCGCCAGGCCCACGAAAATGGCAACCGGGTTCAGCGTGAGGCGCCGGCCTAACAGGGGCGGGCTCACGAAGTTGGCCTGGATGAGCGTCACGATGAAGAAGCAGAACGGCACGAGGAGCGCGTGGCCCACGCTGTCGAAGGTCGTGATCCCGGCCACCGACAGGATGATGACCATCACCGTCGCGCCGAGGTACGGAATGAACTCGAGCAGTGCCGCGATGGCGCCCCACATCACCGGGTTCGGCATACCGATGATGGCCATGATGATGGCGACGACGGTGCCTTCGCAGACGTTGATGAGAAGGATCGTCGACAGGTACGTGGAAATGGAGGCCTCGGTCTCGCGGGCGATCGTCACCGCGCGCTTCTTGTCCGGCAAGTTAGGCAAGACCTTCACGACCTTCTGCAAAAAGAGCTCGCCGCCGGCGAGGAGGAAGAAGAGGAGCACGATCACCTCGAGGAGGCCGGCGACGAGGCTCGTCGTGGTGCCGAACACGCGGGAGAGGAGCGACGGGCCGCGCAGCACGACCTCGCGCCCCGGCGTGCCGTCGGCGACGCCCGTGGCCGTCTCCATCTGCTCCGCGGTGCGCGTCACGCGCTCCATGGGCTGGCGCAGCTTCTTGAATTTTGCGGTGGCCGCGGCAATCGTGCGCGGCGCTTTCTCGAACCACTGCTGCGCCTGGCCTGAGATCGCGTAGCCGCCGATGCCGAAGATCGAGAGCAAGACAAGGATCACGAGCGCCGCCCCGACGGGGTCGGGAATGTGTGCCTTACGGAGCGCGCGCATCGTTGGGCCGAAGAAGAGCTTGAGCAGTACCGCGAAGACGATGGGCACCACGACCTCGCGTGCCAGGTAGAGGGTGTACAGCACGGCGAGAACGCAAAGGACCGTGAGCTCGAGCGAACGGGTGTGCAGGCTGGCCATCGCGCGCTCGAGTGTGCTGAGTCGCGGGTGGCGGACCACGTCATCGTCGGCGCGTCGCAGCTGGTGGCCACTGAGTCGTTCCACTTCGCCGGTTGTTGGCTCGCTCGACGGAGTGGCCGGCGTTTTTTTATGCGTCATCGGGTCGACTCCTGCCGTGGTGCCCGGGCGGCGGGTAGTGCTGTGAACGGCGCGGCTCATGTGAAGGTGAGTTGCTCCTGCGTCCCGCGCAATTCATCGCGCAAAGAGATCCGTGCATCGCGGTCTCGCGCGCGCTCTGGCGCGAGCCGAGCGATGCGCATATCGTCCACGTCGAACCCTGGATGCGCGGCGTCTCCGCCTACCGTCGAGTACGGCATGGCAGAAATGGTGCCGTCGTGGGGAACCAACGGGGTTCCGCGGCGCGGTGCCGGGCGGTACGCGCGCGTCGGACCGTGTCAATCAGGGGGGATCGATGAAGCAGCGTGTGCGGGTTCCGCGTGGTTGGTTGGTAGCGGCTGCGGTGATGGCGGTGGCGGCAGGCACGGCGTGCGGCAGCAGCGGCTCGACGAATCCAGGCCTTACGGCGGCCGAGCTCGTCGGGACGTACGATCTCGCGTCGCTGACGTTGGACAACGATCCGCCGCTCGTGCCGCCGCAGGCGACCGGTACACTGACGCTCACCACGAGCACGTACAACGTGACGCTCAACCTTCCATCGGGGACGCAAGTGGACAGCGGCACCTGGTCGGTGAGCGGCTCGATGTGGACGCAGACGTCGAGCGTGCAGGCGATCCAGGAGCAAGGCACCGCGAGCCTCTCGCACGACTCGTTGACGGTGAATCTCAACGCCGCCGGGACGGCGATCTCGAGCGTGTGGGTGAAGCAGCAGTAGCCCGGCTTCCATTCGCGGTGCGCCGCCGGGTTGCGATTGTTGCGTTAGGCATAGCGTTGGGCGGCGGTGCGCCGCTGTGTGCGCAGGCTCCAGCCGCGATCGCGGGACGAGTGACCGACGCGAGCACCGACAGCGCCGTGGCCGGCGCGTTCGTGCTCATCGACGGGACGCTCGACCGCGCGGTGACGGACGCGAACGGGCGATACATGCTCCGCGACGTCGATCCCGGCCCGCGGCTCGTCCGCGTGCTCCGCATTGGCTATCAGATCGCCGAGCACGTCGTGTCGGCGGCGGCCGGCGACACCGCCCAACAGAATTTCGCGTTGCAACGGGCGCTGGTGCGGCTGGAACCGGTGACGGTGACGGCGAGCCGCGGCACGCGCTCGATCGGCGACGTGCCGGCGAGCCAGGCGGTGGTGCCTGCCCAGGAGCTGCGCAACCGCAACGTCCTAACGCTGGACCAGGCGCTGCCGTTCGTGTCCGGCGTGAGCTTCAACGCCGGGGACATCGACATCCGCGGGTCGACCGGTGCCGCGGGCGGTGTCGGGAGCCGGGTGCTCCTGCTGTTGGACGGGCACTCGGTGCTCACGGCGGACGGCGCCGAGACCGACTTCACGAGCCTGCCCCTCCTCGATGTCGACCGCATCGAAGTCGTCAAAGGCGCCTACTCGGCGCTCTACGGGAGCAATGCGTTAGGCGGAGTGGTGAACATCGTGACGACGCCGGTGGAGGGGCCGCCGGAGACGGTGGCCGACCTGCACTATGGGGCATACGACCAGCCGGCGAACTATCGGTTTGGCGACATCCGGTATCCGGACTTCGCCGGGTTCATGCTGCAGCACTCGCGCGAGATCGGCGATGTTGGTGTGCGCGGCGTCGTCGAGGGTGAGACGTCGGACGGGTTCCGGCAGGACGATCACTCGACGCGATGGTTCTTGCGCGGGAAGGTGGACGTGCCATCCGGCGCCGACCATCCCGTGTCGGCGTACGCGATTTACACGACGCAGGACGTGGGCAACTTCTTCATGTGGGACACCTCGGCGTTTCCGACGCGTCCGCCGGCGAGCACGCTGAATGATTGGGAGCACGACACCAAGTTGAGTATCGGGGCGACAGTGACGCCGATCGCGCGCGGACGCATGCGGCTCGACGTCGATCCGTACGTGGAGAAGGACGGGACGCAGAACCATTTCCCGAGCGACACCGACTTCTCGTTCCACAACGCGACCAAGTACGGCACGACCGCGCAACTGACGCTGGCGCCGAGTGTGACGCAGACGGTGACGTTAGGCGGGGAGGCGGCGGCGACGCAGGTGCAGTCGGACATTCTGGGGCGTCCGCATCTCGAGGATGAGGGGTTGTACGCGCAGGATGAGGCCGTGTTGGCGTCGCGGGTGACGGCGACGGTGGGCGTGCGGATGGACGCGCACCAGGCCACCGGCTCGTCGAGCGAGACGACGCTCAATCCCAAGTTAGGCGTGGCGTACCGGGTGTCGCCGACGGTGAGTGTACGGGCGAGTGTGGCGCGGGGGTATCGGGCCGCGGCGGCGATCGAGCAGTTCGTGAACTCGCGGCAGGGCGGGATTCCCGTGCATCCGAATCCCGATCTGCATGGAGAAACCGCGTGGTCGACTGAGATTGGGACGACGGCGACCGTGACGCCCAAGTTCTGGGTGGATGCGGCGCTGTTTCAGAGCGAGTATCACGACCTGATCGGGCCGGGCGTGATCCCGGACAGCGGCTTCGTGTTCCAGTTTCGGAACGTGCAGCGGGCGCGGGTGCGCGGTCTCGACCTCGGCACGAAGACGACGGTGGTGCCTAACGTGTTCGACGTGGCCGTGAACTACACATTCATGGACACGCACGACTTCGGGTTCAAGGGGCCGCTGCCGTACCGGTCGAAGCACTACGCGACGGCATCGTTCAACGTGTTGGGCGGGCTAACCGGGTTGGACATCCGGTATCGGAGCCGAGTGGAGCGGGTGTTGTTGTTTCCGGCGGACAAGCGCGGGTCGATTACCTTGGTGGATTTCCGGGCGGGGGCGAAGGTGCTCGGGTCGTACGTGCAGGCGAAGGTATCGAATCTGTTCCAGGACAAGTACGTGGATGTGATGGAGCGGACGCCGGGGGCGCCGAGGACGCTGTTCCTAACGGTGCTCCGGACATTTTGATTCGGGGTTGTCGGCGACGGGAATGGCACGATGGCATTGCGCTTCAGTTGGGACGTCAGGAAAGCCCAAGCGAATCGGCGCAATCCGCAGATCGCTTTGCAACTGCGAAGTTCGTTAGGCCACGCGCGAGAGCGCCTCAAGGAGCCGGTACTTGATCAACGGGCAGATTCAGGCCGATCGAGCTATAGTATTCGCGAATCGCGCGCTTATGCGGGCTCTGTCGAATGTTCTGCATTCGCTCAATAGCTTTCCA
>DATJET010000139.1:0-8530 GCA_035496295.1 Gemmatimonadaceae bacterium | reverse complement strand
GTACGAGCCGCGCCGGCGCCGACATGGCTCGTTAGGCATGCCGCGGCCGGTCTCAGTCCGGACGCAGCACCCCGGACTCATACGCCTCTCCGCGGAGCGGACGGGAAAACGGGCACGTCATCCACACGAGCACGCAGAACGCCAAGGCCACGAGGTTCACACCGACTGCGGTCCTCGGCGCACCGTCGCGAAGCATCACGTGCAACTCGCTGCCCCAGAACGCAAACCATGACAATCGGTGCGGCGCGAACAGAATACGCAAGCCGATACCGACGTTGAAGTAGTATCCGAACGTGGCGCTATGGATGACCGGTACTTGCAGCGCGAGAGCGATCACGGTGAGCACGTGCCCGCGCGGCGTGTTTTGCCAGAGCAGCACGCCGGCCACGACGCACAACGCGAATGCCGCCACCGGGAGGGGCGCGAGCAACCAGACGCCTGGGTGGGCGTGCGTCACGCGCACCGCATGACGGAGAAAGAGGAGCGCGCCCATCGTGCCTCCGACTACTTCGACGGCGGCAATTGCCTTACGCAGGATGAGCGATCGTGATCGGTCCAAGGTGCCCTACGCAGGCGGAGATTGTGATGGCCGCGACGACTCGAAATTCGATGCATCCATCGTGAGCAGTTGGATGGCGAAGCCCCACCGGCGGCGCGCGGTTCGTCGGCGACGATGCGGAAGTGCACTGCGGCCGAAACAGCGGTCAGTCGTACGAGTAGCCGGCGAACATGATCTCGGACGGTCGCTCACCGTCGAACAGCACCAAATAGATGGCCTGGCCCCGCTCGATGTCATCGAGGAAGTCCATGGCGTCTTCGACCTGTCCTCTGCTGGGCTGCAATGTGCCATAGAGGCGGCGCACCGTTTCGTCCGGGAGTCTTGTTGCCGCGCCCAATCCCGAGGTGTCTGAGACCCTCTCGATGTCGAGGATCGAGCGGGTGCCGTCTGCATCCGAGTCCTCGAGCGCCTCCTCGATCGAGTCGTGCCTGCGGCCGGGCGAGGGCGAGTCGGGACCGAGCGGAAGAAATCTCGAAGGAAAGGGCATGACCGGATTGTAGCGGCCTGCCTCGAACTCGCGCTGCCGTAGCGTGCGCAGCGCCGCGTTGATGTCGGCCTGGTACGGCACCAAGTAGTAATACGGCTCGGCTCCCATCGGTCACCTCCTTCTGTGCGGCAGCACCAACTGTGCCTAACGACGAAACTGGAACGGGATCTCCACGACACTGCGCACCGGCTCGCCGAGGTATGTGGCGGGCGTGAACCGCCAATGAGCGAGCGCCACACGAACGTAGAGCTCCAACCGGGGATCCGATATGCTTCGGACCCGAATGCTGCGCGGGTCGATCTGCCCGGTGGTATCGACGATGGCCATAATGCTCACCTGGGCCGGCATGGCCAAACTGTCGAACAAGCTGCGCGGAATGTTGGGCGCCGGGTTCCCGGTTGGATTTGCGCCGTGAACTCGAGATGCGGCAGATGGGCGTACGGGTTGGTGTCGGACGCCGCGCGAGCGCTCGAGTCCGGGGACTGCCCGCGTAGCGGTGCGGCGGTCGCCATGACTACTGCCACGACTCCAACGAGCGAGAGACGGCGCATCGTCGCACTCCTGCGAAGAAGGATTCAACAGAAAAATGTGCGCCTAACCGTCGGCCCGGAGCGCGGTCATCGGGTCGACACGCGCGCCTGTTCGAGCCGGACCGAACGTGGCCAGCGCCGCGATGGCGGCGAGCGCCGCCGCGACACCGATCAGCGTCACGAGATCGGTCGCCTGGACTCCGTAGAGCAACGCCGAGAGCGCGCGGTTCGCCCACCGCGCGACCACGGTTCCGACGATCACGCCCACGCCGGCGATCGCGAGCCCTCTGCCGAACACCATCGTCCGAATGGCTTCCGCGGTCGCGCCGAGCGCCATGCGCACGCCGATCTCGTGCGCGCGCTGCCTGACCATGGTCGACATCACGCCGAACAACCCGATCGCGGCCAACACGACGGCCGCGCCCCCGAACATCGCGAGCAGGAACGTGTTCAGCCTCGGTTGGCCAAGCGGCCCGCGCATGTAGTCGGCGAATGGCGCGGCGCTCGCCAGCCGCACACCCGGCGCGGTCTGATCGACGACCCGGCGCACCATCGGAACGAGCGCGGCCGGGTCACCCACGGATCGAATCGTCAGCGTGGTGGGTGTGAACGCCAGACTGTTCTGCGCGAGCGGGAAGTAGACGCTGGCCAGCGCGTCGCGCAGGTCGCGATACCGGGTGTCGGGCACGACGCCGACCACCGTGAATGCGTCGTTAGGCGTCGAGCCCATCAGCAGCCGTTCACCGATAGGATCGCGACCGGGCCAGTACGCACGTGCGGCGCTCCGGCTCACCACGACCACGCGCGCGGCGCCTTCGCGATCGGCATCCGTGAGCGCACGTCCGCGCAGCACCGGCACGCCGAACGTCGCGAAGTAGTCCGGCGACACGACTTCCATGTCGAATAGCGGATTCGTCGCTGCCTCGTCCGCTGATTGACCCTCCGTACGCGCGTGCCCGGTCCATCCGCCGGTACCCGAGAACGGCTTGGCGACGACCGGCGACACACCCTGCACACCCGGTGTCACGCGCAACCGGGTGACGAGGTCGCGCATGAGCTGCGACTGCTTCGCGGTCGAATTGTACTCATCGTATTGGATCGCGAGCTCGGCGACGAGCATGTGGGAGGCGTCGAATCCCAGCTTCGCGGCCTGCAGGTTCACGAGACTTCGCCCAACGAGTGCCGCCGCGCACAGCATGATCACGGACAGCGCGACCTGCGCGACGACGAGCAGCTCGCGCGTCCGCCGTGCCGCACGCCCGGCGCTGTGCCGCGTGCCGGATCGCAGCAGCGCGTTGGCATCATCGCGCGTCGACAGAAACGCGGGGGCGAGACCGAACAGCAGCGTCGCGACTAACGTAATGCCTAACGCGGCGCCGAGCACGGGCAGATCGAGGTGCACGCGATCGACGAGCGGAATGTCTGCCGGCGCGAACGCGAGGAACCCACGGACGGCGAGCGCGGCGACGCCCGTTCCGGCAACGGCGCCGCCGATGGCCAGGATGACGTTTTCGCCGATCAGCTGGCGAACGACCCGCGAGCGCGACGCGCCGAGTGCGACGCGTACGGCGATCTCGCGCGTGCGCGACAATCCGCGCACGAGCAGCAGGTTCGCGACGTTGATGCACGCGATGACCAGCAGCAGCGCCGCGGCAGCCGCAAACGCGAACACGGCGGGACGTGCGTCCCCGAGGATGACCCGCGCCAGATTGCGGGCGCGACCGCGCAGCGCGCGCTCATCGGCCGGGGCACCGCCGCGGGTGAAGAAGTGCGTGAGCTCGCTCGCTGCATTGGCCGCGGTCGCCGACGGAGTAAGCCGCCCAACAATGTCGAGGGCCGTGTACGCACTGGTGTCGTTCGCGCTGCTCAGTCGAGCCGGTACGAACGGTGCCCAGAAGTCCGCGCCGCTCGGGTAGTCCATGCCCTGCGGCATCACGCCGACGATGCGGTACGAGAGTTCGAATTCCTCGGCGAGAATGAGTCGCCCGATGACTGCCGGATCCTTGTCGAACAGCCGTTGCCAGGTGTCGTAGCTGATCACGGCGACGGGTGCGGCACCAACGATGTCGTCCTCCGGCCGGAGTGCTCGCCCCAACACGGGCGTCGTACCGAGCACGCTGAAGTAGTTGCCCGATACTAACGCGCGTCGCAAACGGAAGTCCGCGTCGCCGTCGCGAATCGCCACCGGCCATGCTCCCTCATACGCCACATAGGCAATGCGCTGCAACGCACGTGTCCGCCGCGCGAATTCGCGCGTATCGGAGAGTGTCAGCGGCCACTGGTCGACGGTTCGCCCGCGCGCCTCACCCGCCAGCACGACGAGCCGGTCCTGGTCGCGCACCGGGAGCTGGCGAAGCACGAGCGCATCGGCAACGGTGAACACGGCCGTCGAGAGACCGATGCCTAACGCAAGAATGGTGACTACTGTGGCCGCAAATCGCGGCGCGCGGAGGAGCGAGCGCAGTTGTGAGCGGCTGAACATGCTCGAGCTCGCACGCATGGTCATCGCCGGTGGAGCAGCGCCAGTCCTAACGCTATGGCGGCCACCGGAAAAGCAAGCGCTGCCACCGCGCCAACATGAAACATCCAATGACTGGCATGGCCGCGGCGCACCGACCGCCCTCCGGCCGCCAGGAGCACTGCGGCGATCAGCGACAGCACACACAGGATGATGCTGCCGGTGATCGCTTTCGGGTTGTGCTGTGCGTACGCCAGCAGCCCGCCAAGGACGAACAACGCGAACAGGAAGACGACGACGATCATCAGGAGGCGATTGACCACGTACACCGACCGCTGCACGCCGCGCAGCGGCGCCGGCACCACGGCTTCGTTAGGCGAGTCGGCTGGCGGCTGAATGATCGGGCGTTTGGACTGCGGGCGCTCGATCACGCCGCCCACCGCACCAAGGAACGGCGACACCACGAGGAAGGCGATATGCTGCCAGAGCGGCGCCGACTGCGGATACCGGATCATGGCGTATACGCCGAAGCCCATGCACGCCACTGCCGATACGGCGCCGTTCAGCACTTCCGCCCGGCGGGCGACACGCGCCGCCACCCACCCGCCGAACACGCTCGCGACGGAACCGAGCACCAGCGCCGTGAGATACAGACCCGGGCTGCCCTTCATCGCCTGCGTGAACGCGGCGACGCTCGGCGCTGTGCCCGGTGCCGAGTGCACGAGGCGAACATCCACGACCATGACGATCGGTATCGCCAGAATGTTGGTCGTGACGATGTCCGCAACAGCACCGAGCAGCACTCCCTTGATCGAGAGCTTCATCGTGACAGTTCGCTCCTTGGCGCTGAACCTCGGGTGCGGCATGATCGCCTAACGCCCCGACGGGGCGCGGCCACCCTGATCTAACGCACCACCACCGGGTCGGCAAGCGCCGGAAGTGGCATCCAGGCCAATGATCAGGCGCCGCCGGCCGCCTTGACACAGCGCCCAACCGTATCCCACGTCCGCGTGGTGACGTCGGGCCCGAAATGCTTCGCGATGAGCGCCATGAACACGGGCGTGCGCGCGGTGGGCAGATACGCCGTGAAGACCTCGCGCCCGACCACCGCCAGGATCCGTGCGCCCTCGAGCTCGATGGGCAGCGCCAAGGTCCCGCGATGCACCGTGCGGGAGAACGTCACCACACGCTTGGCGTTAGGCGACACGCGCAATCCCGAGTAGGGATCCGCGTCGAGCAGCTTCTGAAGTGTGTCCACCGAGCGCACGATCGTGTAGAACGCACGGCCGAGCATCTTCGTCATCGCGGCTTCTGCTTTGCGCTCGAGGGCGGATTCGGACGCAGCGCGTGCGCTGAACACCACGTTGCCGCTGCCCAGCACGGTCGCCACGTCGGTGAATCCGGCCGACTGAAATGCCGTCCGAAGCGCCGGCATCTTGGCGTTGGTGGGCATGACGCCTCGAAGGAATGCGACGTAGCGCGGCACCGTCACCTCGCGCGTCAGCCCAACTCGTGGTGTGCGTCGAGACGGAACGCATACAACACGAACGGCTCGGCCACACCTCCGCCGCCCTCGTACAAGCGACGCGCCGGCGCATTGCTCGCTTCCGTACCGACCCAGGCTTCGCTGCAGCCCAACGTGCGCCCGAGCGCAAGCAGTTCGCCGAGCATGCGCGCGGCGATGCCGCGGCGCCAATGCGTTGGCGCAACCGCCAGCTCGTTGATAAAGAGTTGCGGCGCCTTGTCTGGATGTACGTAGTCGACGGCTGAAGCCATCCCGACGACCACACCATCATCGACGGCAACGACAAGATGATGCCGCGCGTCGGCGAAGAACCTGCGCGCCCAACGCGGATCGACTGCGCCGTCGAAGACGCCCTCGGCGACGCGGTCGAGGACGGCAAGATCGTTGGGACCGAGCAGGCGGACGTCGATGGCCGACATGCCCGTTACCTTTGAGAAAGTGCGACGCGAGCCAGGCGAACCGTCTTGTTTGGCGTGACGTCGTCAGGCGCCCTCCCGCTGAGCGACTCTCGCTTGACGATTGGCATCACGAGTGGGAGATGAAATCGTAGGTCAGCACAAATGGATGCTCCATTCCGTGCCCAACGGAAGACGTTCCGTCGCCCACCATTCCCCGCAAATCGCCGGTTGCCGATCCCGGAACGACCGAGTACGACTCCTGCGCCTGCCCGCCCTCGAACACGCCGGTGCGCTGCAGCACGAACGAACCGGTTCGGTTGCCGATGCGCCCGGTGATGCGTTCGAGGCCCACGAACGTCGCCGTGCCGTCGCTCCGGTAGATCATCAGATATTCGACCTGGCTGTCTCCCGCGATGTCGCCGGTGAAAGTCTTGGTCACGCTCGCACGCGTCATCTTGGGGAGGTCCTGACCTTCGCTGTACGGCTTCTCATCCCAGCTCTTGATCGCGAACCGCGCATTCGCTGTGTGTGTCATCTACTGGATTCCGGTTCAGGGTGTGGGGCGAGCGACGCGACGCGCCGCGCCGCGGCCTGCTAGAATGTCAGGTTGCGAGTGATCCGCCAGTGCCCATCGGCCCCGCGATCCCACACCGTGAGATAGGCGCCGCCACTTCGAACCGGCGGCCCGCCGCCGCTCGCGGGCTCCTGGTCGATCCACGCGTGGCCCCACTCCACGATGTGTGTCGGGCTGATTACCGTTAGGCCGTCCTGGACGACGCCGCCGTCGCGGATGGTCCGCAGATGCGGAAAGCGCGCGGCGTAGAGTTGGGCAACCGCGGCTCGACCGCGCGTCACCATACCGTCGGCCGCGATGAACAACCCGCTGTCGGCGTACGCGGCCGCGATCATCGCGGCGTCATGCCGGCGAAGGCCGGGCAGCCACGCGGCGTTGGCGGCTTCGATGTCGGGGCGCGCACTCGCGAGAATCGCCGCGGTGTCCAGGTGGACTCGTCCGCTATCTGGATTTGCAGGCTGTTGCGTTGCCGACTGCGCGCGCACCGGCGGGCCGATGGCCAGCGTGCTCGCCGCAAGAACAAGCAGCAGCGCCCGAAGAGACGAATGCAAATCGGTCATGGGATCCGGGTGCACCGTGTTTGCCTAACGCGCCGCGGACGCCCGCTGCCGCAGCACTTCGTAGAGCGCCAGCGCGACGCTCGTCGACAGATTGAGCGAGCGCACCGCCGCCGACGCGATGGGCATCCGCACGAAACGATCACGATACCGCTCGTGGAGCTCGGGCGGCAGACCACCCGTCTCACGTCCGAAGACGAGCACGACGCTCTTCGCCGAACCCAACGGCGCGTCCCAATACAGTCGCGTCGCCTTGGTCGAGAAGAAATACGGCTCGCCGAGCGACGGTAGCTCGCGCTCGAACTCCTCCCAACTGGGCCATGTGCGCAGATCGACGTGCTCCCAATAGTCGAGTCCGGCACGCTTCACCTCCCGCTCATCGAGCGAAAATCCGAGCGGCTCGATCAGATGCAACGTACTGCCGGTGGCAAGACACGTCCGGCCCGCATTGCCGGTGTTCCAGTGAATTTCGGGATGCACGAGTACGACGTGGGTGCCCAACGTATCCCTTCCCTCGACCGCCACGACACATCCCTCGCCTAACGCTCGACCGGGCGCACGATGACCGTGGACAGCATGGTGGCAATCAGCACCCGCTCGCTCGTCCCCGTCGTGAACACGTCGGCGCGGCAGATGGTCAGCGTCCGTCCCGGCCGCAGCACCTGCGCGCATGCCAGAAATCCCTCTCCCTTGGCCGGCGCCAGCAGATTGATCTTGAACTCCACCGCCAACACATCGGTGTCCGGCGGCGCCAACGTGTACGCCGCGTAGCCGCTCGCCGAGTCCGCGACGCTCGTGATCGCGCCCGCGTGCAGATAGCCGTTCTGTTGACAAAACTGCGCCGCGAACGGCAGCGCAAGATGCACCTCCCCTGGTGCGATGAACGCGATCGACGCGCCGAGCGTCGCCATATGGCTCTGGCGGGCGAAGCTCTCGCGCACGCGCGCCTCGTACGCGGGATCCCTGGGTTTCCAGACGGGGCTCACATCGCGACTCATGCGTGAACGGGCCGAGGGTGGAAGCATTAGCCGAACGCCTAACGAAGAACGCCGCGGCGAATATGAAATATCGGCTCCGGCGCCTCCGGCGCAATCCGGCCGACCCGCCCGGAAGCGCGCGCAGGATGAGCCGACCTTGCCGATTTCTCCGCTATACCGATATTGCGTGGCGCCAGCGCGGCCGCATTCGTCGCTCCGCTCCCTGAACAGAGACCATCATGTGCGGAATCACCGCGATACTGTCGCGTCAATCGCCGATGGCCCGCAACCGGATGCTGGCCGGCATGGCAGCGCTGGCGCTGAGTTTCGTCTTCATGCACGAAGGGTCGGGCCTCGCCGCGTAATCCAGTGAAGCGCGTCTGAGTTTAGGATAGCGCAATTGGCGGCAACGCCGAGACTCGTCCGTTGCTCGTGCGTTTGCGGGGAGGGACAGTGACTTCGACA
>DATJET010000138.1:0-11636 GCA_035496295.1 Gemmatimonadaceae bacterium | reverse complement strand
CAAATGTGGCCCAACGCGTCCTCGAGCTCCCCTTGCACGGTGCGCTCGCGCGGCTGTCGCTGCCATCCGGCGAACCCGGCGCCATCGTAGTGCAGCACCAGTTGCACGGTGCGCTCCGGCATGTGTCGGAAACTATCCGCGTGCCCTCTGGTGTCAAGCGAGATCGCATGAGCGAAACGATTGACAGCTCGATACCTACGCCTCTAGTTTGACGAACCCGCTTAAGACTCACACGCCGTCTAACAGCGGCTCACCAACACACATGCCTCCTCGCACACTCGCGTCCCTGGCGCACGCTCTTGGTGCCGCCTCGGATTTGGACGCTGCCTTCGTTGCGTTGGGCGAGGCATTGGCCGAAGTCGACCGGTCGACGCACCTGGTGCTGCTGTCCTTCGACCTGCGACGCCAGCTCTTCACCAACAAGTCGACGCCCGAAAACGGACGCGTTGCGCGCGCCCGCGTGGACACCACGTTCGACCACCTGCCCGCGCGACTCCGCGCCACGATCAATGCCGGGGGACAATTCGCCGACGCGGGCGATGAGTCCGATGAGCTCGGGAGGTTTTTCGGTCTCGAGCACGCGCTCAACGAAGAAGGACTGCTCGCGCTGCGCGGCATTCTCGTGGACGGACATCTGCATTCGGTGGTAGGTCTCTACGAGCCGCGCCGCTTTTTCGGCACGCGCGTGATGGAGCGGTTCGCGCCGTACGTCGCGCTGTTCGAGCTGGCGTTCGCTCGCTTCTCGGAGCAGGAGGCGCGCAACGAGGCAGTGCGCACGCTCGAGGACGTGACGCAGCGCGTGCACGGCGAATACGTCAAGCACCTCGCGCACTTGGAGAGCGAGCTCGCGGCGGCGCGCAACACACCAGCGAGCGCGACCATTGTCGAGGCGGCGCGGCTCCTCGCGCTCGAACAAGAGGCCGCGCGCGCGCGTGAAGATGCGCGGCGCGCCACGCGCCGTGCGGAAGCGGTGGAAGGGCAGGTGGCCGCGGCCGTGGGTCAGCTCGAACAAGCGCACGTCGAGCTGCACCGCAGAAGCGAAACGCTGCGGCAGAAAACGCGTACGCTCTATCTCATCGATCGCGTGTTGTCGCTCGACGCATCAACCGCCGATCCGCGCCAGCTCGCCGATGGTCTGCTCGCGCTCGTGGGCGATGACATGCAGGCCCAACGGTGCTCGCTCGTGCTGCGCGTGCCCGACGCACAGGAGCTGTACATCGCCGCCGCCAAAGGTCTCTCGCCCGACGTCACCGAAGGCAAGCGCATCCCGATGGGCTTCGGCGTGTCCGGCAAAGTCGCGGCGAGCCGACAGCCGGTGCTGGTCACCGACGTCGCGCAGGCGCGCGGCCATCCGCTCATCGGCGACGAGTACTTCACGACCGGCTCGTTCATCAGCTTTCCGTTAGTCTACCACGACGACCTCGTGGGCGTGGTGAATCTCACCAATCGCGTGCAGCGCGGCGTGTTCATGGACGAGGATGTCGAGCGCGTGCGGCTGTTGGCGCTCGTGATCTCGCTCATCGCATCGCACGCGGCGCTGCGCGAGCGGCTGTTCGAGACGATCGGTGTCCACTGAGGCACTCGCGCACGCGCTGCGGCAACTGGCCGACCATCAATCGCTCACGGAGGACGAGACCGCCGGCGCGTTCGATGTGATCATGCGCGGCGACGCGACGCCGTCACAGGTGGGTGCGATGTTGATGGGGTTGCGCGTGAAAGGGGAGACGCCGGCGGAGATCGCCGGTGCGGCGCGCGCGCTCCGCGCCGTGATGGTCCGACTGCCCGTCGACGACCCCGATGCGTTGGTCGACACGTGCGGGACGGGTGGTGGTACGGTGACGACATTCAACATCTCGACTGCCGCCGCACTGGTGGCTGCCGGCACCGGCGTGCGCATCGCGAAGCACGGCAACCGGTCGTTCACCACGCGATCCGGCAGCGCCGACGTACTCGAAGCGTTAGGCGTGGATATCGCGCAGTCGGTGGACGCGATGCGGCGCACCCTCGAGTCGGCCGGGATCGTGTTCATGTTCGCGCCGCGCATGCACCCGGCAATGAAGCACGTCGGCCACGTGCGCAGCGAGCTCGCGATCGGAACGCTCATGAACATGGTCGGACCGTTGGCGAATCCAGCGTCGGCGGGGAGGCAGGTGGTGGGCGTGTCGGATCTTGCACGGCTACCGCTCATCTCGGGCGCGCTCATGGCGCTTGGCAGTCGTCACGCACTCGTCGTGCATGGCGAGCCAGGAATGGACGAGATCTCGCCGCTGGGGTGTACGCACGTCCATGAGATCCGCACAGGGGGAAGCGGGACACTGTGGAAAATCGACCCGACGACCGAGCCGTCGGTGTCAGCGCCGAATGCGGTTGCCGAATTGGCCGGAGGGTCGCCCGAGGACAACGCGCAGATGATCGAAAGCATCCTACGCGGGCAGGGGAAAACCGTGGCCGCTATGGCAGTCATGCTTAACGCCGCCGCCGCGATCTACGTCTCGGGACGGGCGCCGTCGTTTGGAGACGCGTTACGCGAAGCCGACGCCGCGTTACGTGACGGGGTGGGCTTCGCCGCTCTTGAGCGTTTGCGTAAGGCGAGCAGACTACAGGGCTAGAAGCGGTCGGACACGAACAAGACAGGGCCTGGTCATTGGTTTCAGAACGCTGCCATCTGGAGCAGCTACAAATCATCCCGCTTTGTCCGACTTTGTCCGGGTGTTCCGCTATCAACTCGTGGAAGCTTGTCAGATAGCGGAGGCGGACACGCGCGCACGATGGAGCGCTCGCGAATCCGCCTCCGACGGCAATGCAAGTCTCACGATGTGAGCGCGGACGAGGCCGGACACGAACGGACAAAGCGGGACAGGGCGAGTCGATTTTTCAAACCAACAGGCTCGCGCACTATCCGGTCGTGTGTCCGGCCGTGTCCGGCGTGTCCGCCTTTAGTACCGCCTGAGCACGCCCACCACGACACCCTGGATCGTCACGTCGTTCTCGTGGACGTAGAGGGGCGACATCGTCTCGTTCGCCGGCTGCAACCGGATGCGCCCGTCGCGCTCGCGATAGAACTTCTTGACCGTGGCCGCGGTGTTGTCGATGAGCGCGATCACCGTGTCCCCATTGTCCGCCGCACGCCGCTCGTTGATCACGACGAAATCGCCGTCGCGAATCTGCTCATCGATCATTGAGTTTCCGCGGACACGCAGCACGAAGTGATTCCCGGTGCGGCCGATGAACGACTCGGGCACACTCACCGTCTCGTTCACCTCGATCGCTTCGATCGGCGAACCTGCCGCGACGCTTCCCAACAGTGGGAGCTCGACCGCGCGCGGGTACGCGTCGGATGGTAGAATCTCGATCGCGCGGCTTTCATTGTAGGCGCGCTTGATGTACCCCTTGCGCTCGAGATTCGTGAGGTGCTCGTGCACCGTGGCCAGCGAGTTATAGTTGAACTGTCGCGCAATCTCCTCGAAACTCGGCGCGTATCCGTTCTGCTCCGCGTACGTGCCGAGATAGGTGAGGATCTCGCGTTGCCGCTTCGTGAGCGCCATGCTGTCCCCGCGTGAGAGACCAGTTGATGGAGGCGCCGGCTCGCTCGCCCTCGAGCCAACCGACCTCGCCTTCCGTTCCCGAATGGACTCCGAATTGCACAATAGCCGAAGATCGACCGAAGTGCAAGCCTCCCAATCCTCTATTACGTGGCGACCGCCTTCCGGTGTGTTGGGCGGGATCGTCGCCGAAGCGTACGAGCGCGTCTCGCGGATTCGCGCCGACCGCGCCCTTGTTGCCGCGCTCGAGCGTGAGGCCGCGAGCGCGACGCCCGCACCGAAGTTCCGGTCGGCGCTGCGCCGGCCGATGGTATCCATCATCGCCGAAGTGAAGCGACGCTCGCCGTCCAAGGGATCGATCAATCCGTCGATATCGGCCGGTGCACAGGCGTCGGCGTACGTCCAAGGCGGCGCAGCGGCCGTGTCTGTCCTAACGGAACCGGCGCACTTCGGCGGATCGCTCGACGACCTGCGATCCGCGCGCGCGTCAGTGGGGAACAGCGCACCGCTGCTGCGCAAGGATTTTCACGTCGACGAGCTGCAGCTACTCGAGGCGCGCGCGGCCGGTGCGGCGGCGGTGCTGCTCATCGCGCGCGCCTTGTCGCCAGACGTGCTGCATCGTCTCGTCGCGTTCGCGATGTCGGTCGAGATCGAGCCGCTGGTCGAAGTGCGCACCACGGCCGAGCTCGAGCGCGCACTCGCGGCGGGAGCGCACGTGATCGGCGTGAACAATCGCGACCTCGAAACGTTGAAAATCGAACCCGAAGTAGGCGCCGCGCTCGTGCGCCTGGTGCCCGCCGACTGCGTGGCCATCGCCGAGAGCGGCGTACGCAGCGTGGCGGACGTCAAACGTGCCGCCGCGTCCGGCGCGGACGCGATCCTCGTCGGGTCGAGCATCTCGGCCTCGCCGGATCCGACGGCTGCGGTGCGCGCGCTCACCAGGGTGCCACGGAGTGAACGTGGCGGTTGAGATCAAGTTCTGCGGCCTCACGCGTCCCGGGGACGCGGCGCTCGTTGGTCCGCAAGGCGGCACCTACGCAGGCGTCGTCCTGGCGAATGGACCGCGACGACTGGACGCCGCGCGCGCCGCGCTCGTACTCGACGCGCTGTCGGCAGGCATCAAGCGCGCGGCGGTGTTTGGTTCGCACACGGTCGAGGAGATTGTCGAGCTCTCACGGCGCCTGCGATTGGACGTCGCGCAATTGCACGGCGACCCATCTCCCATGACAGTTCGCGACGCACGCGACAAGCTCGAGTCGCCCACCGCGGTCTGGGCCGTCGTGCGGGTGACTAACGGAGAGGACGCTGCGCGGTCGATCGCCGAGTTGGATGGCGTGGCCGACGGCATTCTGCTCGACGCCGCTGTCGCCGGAAGCGTCGGCGGATCGGGCACCGCGTTCGACTGGAGCGCGCTGCCGGCGGACGCGCGCCCCCAGCTGAGTACATTCATCGTCGCCGGCGGTCTAACGCCCGACAATGTGGCGCACGCCATCCGCACGTTCCACCCCGATGTCGTCGACGTGTCGTCCGGCATTGAGCGGGCGCGCGGCATCAAAGACCCCGAACGGATGCGCGAGTTCGCGCGCGCCGTGCTTCTCGAGACCCAACGCGCATGACGATAGCGGAACGACAGGACCGGTTTGGCGTGTTCGGCGGCCGATATGTCCCCGAGACGCTGGTCCCGGCGCTCGATCAGCTCGAGGAGGAGTACGATCGCGCCATGGCGGACGCCGGCTTCCGAGCCGAGCTGGACAATTTGCTCCGTACCTACGTCGGTCGTCCATCCTCGTTGAGTGATGCGCCTCGCTTCTCCGAGTTGGTTGGAGCCCCCGTGTACCTCAAGCGGGAAGATCTCAACCACACGGGCGCCCACAAAATCAACAACACCGTCGGACAAGCGTTGCTCGCCCGGCGGATGGGCAAGCGACGGATCATCGCCGAGACCGGTGCAGGCCAGCACGGGGTAGCGACAGCAACCGTGTGCGCCCGGTTCGGACTCGAGTGCGTGGTCTACATGGGCGAGGAAGACATGCGGCGGCAGGCGCTGAACGTCTTCCGGATGCGGCTCATGGGCGCGGAAGTGCGTCCGGTGACGTCGGGGACGAAGACGTTGAAGGATGCCACGAGCGAAGCAATTCGCGACTGGGTAACGAACGTGACTGATAGCCACTACATCATCGGCTCGGTGGTCGGGCCGGCTCCCTATCCACGTATTGTGCGTGACCTGCAATCGGTGATCGGCACGGAAGCGCGCGCGCAGATGCTCGAGCGGGCGGGCCGGTTGCCTGCTACCGTGGTGGCCTGCGTCGGCGGCGGATCGAATGCGATGGGGATCTTTCACGCATTCGTGCCGGATCGCGAAGTCGAGTTGGTGGGCGTTGAGGCAGCGGGCGAGGGACTCGACACAGAACGTCATTCGGCGTCGCTCTCGCGCGGTACGCCGGGCGTGCTGCACGGATCGCTCAGCTACCTCCTGCAAGACGAGCACGGCCAGGTGCATCCCGCCCACTCGATCTCAGCGGGTCTCGACTATCCGGGCGTCGGTCCCGAGCACTCGTATCTCAAGCAATCCGGACGCGCGCGCTACGTGTCGGTGACCGACTCGGAGGCGTTGGACGGCTTCCAGATGTTGAGCCGCCTCGAGGGCATCATTCCGGCGCTCGAGACCGCGCACGCGGTTGCATGGGTCGCGTCGCAGCGCGGCCGGTGGGCGACCGACGCGCCGGTGCTCCTTTGTGTGAGCGGTCGCGGCGACAAGGATGCGATGCAGGTGAGCGAGATCCTGGCCGCCGACGCGGACGCGTGACTGCAACGTCGATCACCTCCGCGGCGACTCCGCTGACCGCCGAGCAGACGCTCCCCGAGCCGCCGTTCTCGCCGCAGCTCGTCGAGGAGTTCGTGCGCCACTTCGTGCGCGCGGTGAAGACGCACCAGCTCTACCTGCCTAACAATCCGATCTACCAGCGGTCGATCGAGGGATTGCGCACGTCGTTCGCGCCGATGTGGGAGGTCACCACGGAGCTCGTCCTGCAGATTTCCGAGTCCGAGTTCCGGTGGATGGGGCGCAGCGTGCACCACGAGGGCTCGCGCGCCGAGAGTCTGCCGTGGGTGTTTTACAAGGACGGCCTGCGCGAGCTCACCATCATGCAGGGCTTCGAGCAGGAAGAAGTCGCCACGCTGCTCGACATCATGCAGCGCATGCGGAAGGCGTCGCCCGACGAAGACGATCTGCTCACACTGCTCTGGGAGCAAGAGTTCGCGTATCTGCGCTACCGGTTCATCGACATCAGCGAAGGGATGGGCGGCGACGTCATCGAGGCGGCCGAGGCCGCGGCGGCGGCGGCGAACGATCCGTCTCATCCGCCACCCGTGATTTCGGTGGCCGATATCCAGGACGACGTGTCGAAGGAGACGGACCGGAACGGCATCGTCAAGATGGAAGATCTCGACGGCTCGCTCTACTTCCTGGACGAGCAGGAGATCGACTATCTGCGCGAAGCGGTGCAGAAGGAGCAGACGCTCAACCTGCGGCGCAACGTCCTCGGTGTCCTGTTCGACATCGCAGAGACGCAGCCGGCGACGGAGGTGCGCGAGGAAGTATGCTCGATCCTCGAGCAGATCATGCCGCACCTGCTCGCGGCAGGCGACTACGGAGCGGTGGCGCTGCTGCTGCGCGAGGCGGCGGTGGTGGTAAAGCGTGCCGGCGACCTGGCGCCGGCGCACCGGCAGAAGCTCATGTCGCTGCCGGGATTGATCAGCAGCCCGAGCGTGTTGTCGCAGCTCGTGTCCGCGCTCAACGACGCGACGGCGATGCCGCCGCAGGAAGACCTCGACGCGCTGTTCGACCAGCTGCAAGGTGAAACGTTAGGCACGATCCTCTCCGGACTCAAGCAGACGCAACGGGCCGAGCTGCGCACGATGCTCGAGCGGACGGCCGCCAGGCTGGCGTCGTCGAACACCGCGGAGCTGCTCAAGCTGATCGCAGCCGACGACGAGCACGTGGCTGTCGAAGCGATGCGGCGCGCGGCGGACCTCAAGACGCCGGCGGCGGTCGGGCACCTGCTCAAGTGTCTGTCGCACAGCAGCGTCGGCCGTCGGTTAGGCGCAGTACAGGCGCTGTCGGAGATCGGATCGCCGGGCGCGCTGCGCGCGCTGGAATCGGCGCTCGAGGATGCGGACCGCGACGTCCGCCTCACGGCGGTGCGCACCCTGAGCACGCGCGGCCACCGCGCGGCCCTGCCCAAGGTCGAGGCGGCGGTGAAGGGCGGCGCGGTGAAGGACGCCGACCTCACCGAGAAGATGACGTACTTCGAGGCCTATGGCATGCTCGCCGGCGACGAGGGCATTCCGCAGCTCGATGCGCTGCTCAACGGCCGCAGCGCGCTCCTCAGGCTGCGCGTGGATCCCGAGCTGCGCGCGTGCGCCGCCATGGCGTTAGGCCGCATCGGAACCGACAAGGCGTTCGAGGTGCTGCGCAAGGCGGCCGACGACAAGGACGTTCGCGTCCGGAGCGCGATCAACAAGGCGCTGCGCGGAGGCGCGCCGTGACGAGCGCCCAACCCATGCCGGCGGCGACAGGCGCGTTCATGCCGCCCGCGCACCCGGAAATCGGTGAGCGCGGCAGCGACGGGTTCATCCGAAAGGTTGGCCGCGAGCTGCTACTGGCCGTGTACGGCGCGCTCCGTACCGTGAAGATGTACCCTCCCGACAACCCGGTGGTGCAGAAGACGCTGGAGGAGCTTGTCCGCCTCGCCAACGATCTGTGGCGACGCGAGCAGGAAGTGGACATCCGCGTTACGGGCGAATTCATCTTCATCAACGGGACGCGGCTCCGCCTCGACCTCGACAACTACGCCACGTTCAGCCGCATCATCTCGGCCTTCCGCGAGTCGGGAGTCGGCGTGTGCCGTGTGCGCGGCGACACGACCACGCGCGACTGGGTCGTGTTCCTGACGGTGCTGCAGCAGCCGGAGCAGGGCGACCCGGACGCGCGATTGCACGCGTTAGGCGGCAAGCTCACTGCCGCCAACGTGTCGGTGTTCGAGCTCGGCCCATTCTCGGCCGCCGATGCCGCGGATGCCGCCAATCAGCTGCAGGCCAAGGAAGCCGCTAAGCGGACGTATGCCCAGTCGGTGTCGGTGACCAAGGACGTCATCAACTCCGTGCGGATGGGCAAGAGCCCGAACATCAAGAAGATCAAGCGCGTGGTGCAGGGCATCGTCGACCAGATTTTGAACGAGGAGACGTCGCTCATCGGACTCACGACGCTGCGCGACTACGACGAGTACACGTTCACGCACAGCGTCAACGTGTGCATTTTCTCCGTTGCGTTAGGCAGGAAGCTCGGCCTCACGCGGCTCCAGTTGTACGACCTGGGCGTCGGCGCACTCATGCACGACGTGGGCAAGGCGCGCATACCGCTCGACATCCTCAACAAGCCCGGCTCGCTCACCGAAGACGAATGGCGCACGGTGTGCAACCACCCGTGGCTCGGCGTCCTCCAGCTCTTCCAGATGCGCGGCCAGAACGACATCCCGTACCGCGCGATGGTCGTAGCGTTCGAGCACCACAAGAAGACGGACCTGAGCGGGTACCCGCGACACGTCAGGCCGCGGGAGCTGAGCATCTACAGCAAGGTCGTCGCGGTGTCCGACGCGTTCGACGCGGCCACGTCGCGCCGCGCCTACCAGACCATCCCCCTGTCGCCCGCCGACGTACTGCAGGAAATGCGCATCAACCCGCGCCGCGGCATGGACCAGGTGCTGGTGAAGGCGTTCATGAGCCTCGTCGGCCACTACCCGGTCGGCACGCTGGTCGTGCTCGATACGTTCGAGCTCGCGCTGGTGCACGGCGCCAACCCCTCCCCCGACGCCATCTCACGACCTATCGTAAAGGTCGTCAGCGATGAGCGCGGCAACGTGCTCTTCCCGGGCACGCTCGTGGATCTCACGGAACGGGATGCAGCCGGCGTGTTCAAGCGCACGATCATCAAGGTGGCAGATCCCGACCGCTATGGTATCCGCGTCAGCGACTACTACATCTGACCCGATCGCTCACAAATTCGCCGCGCTCGCCGAGCAGCGGCGCAAAGCTCTCGTTGCCTACATCACCGCTGGACATCCCGACCGCGCTCGCTCGCTCGCGTTAATGCGCGCGGTCGCGCGCGCAGGCGCCGACATCATCGAAGTTGGCGTGCCGTTCTCGGACCCATTGGCGGACGGGCCCACCATTCAAGCGAGCTCGCAAACGGCGCTCGCCAACGGGATGACGTTCGACGGCGCACTCGACCTCATCGCCGAAGCAGCTGTCGACGTGCCGACCGTCGTGTTCACATATCTCAACCCGCTGCTCGCCGCCGGCGACGACGCACTCGATCGTGCGGCGCGAGCCGGTGCAAGCGGGCTCTTGCTCACCGATCTGCCGGTTGGCGCGGATCCCGCGCTCGAGGCGCGGATCGCATCGGGTCCGCTCGCGTTCGTGCGACTCGTGGCTCCCACCACGCCGGCGGCCCGCATGGCCGAGATCGCGCGGCACGGCAGCGGCTTCGTCTACCTCATCAGTCGGTTAGGAGTGACCGGCGCGCGCGACGACGTCCCGGTTGAGCTGCCCGCCACGGTGGCGCGGCTTCGGTCAGCGGCATCGCTTCCCATCTGCGTCGGATTCGGCATCGCGCGTCCGGAGCAGGCGGTTGCGGTTGGGCGCTTGGCGGACGGCGTCGCGGTGGGCAGCGCGGTGGTGCGTCACGCGGGTGAGAGCGTGGACGCGGCCGCCGGGTTCATCGCATCACTTCGCGCCGCGCTCGACGCAGACGCGCGCGGCTGAGATCCTGCGATCACGTTCGTCCCTCCATCCACATCCATATCGACATGACAGCCCGTCCCTGGTTCGCCTTGGCGTTCGCCACATCGGCATCACTATTCGCGGTGCCGGCTTCCGCGCAGTACGCGCACCCGCAGGGCCAGCCCATTGCCGGCATTTCGTGCGACGAGCTGGAAGGGCAGCGCATCCATATCCATCAGCATCTCGCGATCTACGATCATGGCAAACCGGTCGCGGTGCCGTACAACGTCGGGCGGCCGAGCGACGCGCCGTGCCTTTACTGGCTGCACACGCACACGCCGGATGGGATCATCCACATCGAGGCGCCGGTGAACCGGTCGTTCACGTTAGGCGATTTCTTCGACGTGTGGGTGCAGCCGTTGAGTCGCACGGAGGCGGCGAGCGCGGAGGTGACGAAAGGCGAGGAGATGCGCGTGTGGGTGGACGGGCACGTGTATGCCGGCGACCCTCGCGCCATCAAGTTGGGCGATCACACCGATATCGTGATCGAAGTTGGCGCGCCGTTCACCACGCCCAAGCCGTTCACGGCGTGGAACGGCGCGCAGTGACGCCTCTCGCCTAACGCGGATCTCGAAGACGCTGCTCGAGCGCCGCGTCCGGGCGGGCCATGAGCGTGCGTTCCTCGCGCAGGATCACGGTGCCGGGCTTCGCGCCACGCGGCTTGCGCACGTGCTTGCGGCGCGTCCAGTCGACCGGCACGACCGCGGCGCCGCGCGCCTTGCTGTGCCAGGCGGCGAGCGATGCGGCTTCGCGGAGATCGCGCGCCGGCGGCGCATCCGACTTGGTCCACCGGAGCACGACGTGCGCGCCGGCGGCGTCGCGGGCATGGAGCCACACGTCGTTGGGCGCCGCCGCGCCGAACGTGAGCTCGTCGTTGGACGCGGCGCCGCGGCCCACCCAGATGGCGATCCCGCCCGACGAGCGGTACGTGCGGAAGGGCATCCGCGGGGCCGCCGGCTTCGCCGCGGGGCGCCTGGCGGCCTCGCCTAACTGAGTTGGGCGGGGCGCCGTCGGCCCCGCGGCTGCGGCCGCGAGCCGCGCCGGCAGCGAGGCCAGCGCCCGTTCCTTGGACCGTGCGTCCGCGTAGAGCCGCTGCGCCGCGTCCGGTGCGCGTTCGCCCGGCCGCGCACCGACCGGCCACTCGACGCCGCTCGCCAGGCGCACCGTCGCCGGCGCCGCGACGTCGCCCATCGCTACAAGGGCGTCGGCCGCCGCGCGCACGTCTGCGGCGTCGCGCGCACGCGAGAGCTCGGC
>DATJET010000137.1:0-12126 GCA_035496295.1 Gemmatimonadaceae bacterium | reverse complement strand
GCAGGAGCGGCCCTAGCGCGCTACGATACCGCGGCCGGACTCGCTGCGAGCGCGGTCAGCGTTTCGTCGTCCAGGCGGTGGCCGCCCGCGAACGTAATCGTGCGCGCGACGACCGAGTCGCGCGCCAGGCGCTCCGCCTGCTCGGCGACCGCCGCACTCGTGACGAGACCGTCGTCCGTGCCGACCACGATGACGATGTCGGCCGCGCGTTCACTCGCCGGCGCGGCGAGCGTGGTCAGATCGAGATCGTGCGGAATCAGACCGCCCCACATGATCAGCCGATCCGTCACGATCTGGCCCTGCGTCACCCAGCGACACGCCGTCGCTACGCCCTGCGAGAAACCGAGCGTCACCACACGTGGGAGCTTGCCGCCAATGTCACGCCGAATCTGATCGGCGAGCGCGTCCAAATACTCGATGTAGTCGTCGATCTCACTCAAGCGGTCTTCGCGCGTCATCCACGACGCGCCGACGGGCGAGTGCGTGTGGCTGCCCGTCACCGTGTCGAGATAGAAGCGCGAGAGCGCCTCGGGTGCGACGATGAGATGGCGCCCATCGTTCAACACCTCGAAGTGCCGCAGAAAGCGCGACGCGAGCTGTCCGTATCCATGCAACACGAACCACACCTCGGCTGGCGCACGTTGCGGATCACCCAACGTGTAGAAGCGGGCGGTTCGCCCGACGGGGAGGTGGTGCTCGCGCATCATGTGCCAAGAGTGCCGGAGCGGCGCGCCTTCGTCAATGCCGGACGCGGCCGGTGCCGATCTCGCGAGGCGTCCTCGCTCAGCGCAACGCGGCGAAGTGGACGAGCTCGATGTCGCCGCGCGCGAGCCGATCTCGAACGGCCGGCGACGTGAGCGCTGCCAACTCGTTCTCCCGCTGCCACGTATAGTCGTCCATCGAAGCGAGCTCGGCGTCGCTGCGGCCCGGGTGCATCATGAGCTCCGTGGTGCCTGGCGCAAGGTTGTCGAGCGCGCGCAGCAGATTGCGCTCGACGTCGCGGCCGCCTTGCAGCGAGATACCCAGGAAATGATCCGGATAGCGGAGCGGCGATGCGGTGCGGCGAATGGCTGCCCAACTGAGCGCGACGAGCACGTTCGTCGCCAACCGCGATGGCTGCAATGGCGTGTTGCGAAACGACTCGGCGGGCCATCGCATCGCGTGAATGCCGGCGCGCACCGCGGCCGCCGAAATCGGGTGCCAGAGCGCGGGAATCGCGTGTGTGTGCATGTGGCTGTCGACGTGCGTGATGTCCACACCGGCGGCACGCACCGCAGCGATCTGTGCTTCGCACTCGGCGCCGACTTCATCAGGATCGATACGCCCGGCGAGGACGCGCGCGACAAGCGCGGGCAGCGCGTGAAACAGTCCGGTGCGCGCGTCGACGAGCGTGCGCACACGCGCGAGGGGCCGGCCCTGTACAAGGTTGATGTGCACGCCCACGCCGAGTGTTGCGTCGCCCTCGCGGACGGCGCGTACGGCGTCGTCAAAGGCTGACATGTTGGCGAGCAGCGTCGTGGATGACACCACGCCTGCGCGATGCGCCTCGAGGATGCCGCTGGTAACGCCTCGTGTGTAGCCGAAATCGTCCGCGTTGATGATCAGACGATGCGCGTCAGTCGTAGCGCCTCCGCCACTCGTTCGTGCGGATGCGGGCGAGGTCGCGCGCCATGTCGGCCGCATCTTTCACGAAGCGCACAGTGGTGGGCTCCTGATCGTAGCGGAAGTTGACGGCGACTTGTTGTATCGTTAGGCCGAACTTGCGCGCGATGAACAGCGCTTCGACGTCGAAGCCGAAGCGCGGGATCGTGACACGCGGGAAAACGAGCTCGGCCGCCGCGGCGGTGAAGCCCTTGAGGCCGGCCTGCGTATCGCGGAGGCGTGGAATCAACGTCCACCGGACGAGCGCGTTGAAGACTCGGCTCATCACGTGGCGCGTGTAGAGATATGAGAAGAAACTCGGGCTCATGAGATAGCGCGAGTCGGGAAGTACACGACACGCGACGGCCACATCCGCGCCGAGCTGCAGGGCGTCGACGATCTTGTCGATCTCGGTGGTCGGATACGCGAGGTCCGCGTCGGTGAACACGCGATACATTCCGCGCGCGGCGCGCATACCCCGCGAGACCGAATAGCCCTTGCCCATGTTGCGCGTGTTGTGGAGCACGCTGACACACGGCGCTTCCGTGGCGAACGCGTCGAGCGCGCCGGAGACGCCGTCGTCGCTGCGGTCGTCAACAAAAATCAGTTCCCACGAATACGGACGGGAGCGCAGGAATGCCCGCAACTGCTCCAGCGCCGCGGGCAGCTGCGCGGCGCCGTTGTACACCGGAACGATCAGCGAGAGGATCGGCGGCCGCATCGCCGAGGAATTCTGGGAGTTCACGCGCGAGCGCCTGAAGAGTGAAACGCCGGTGCGAAGTTCCAAATATACCCGCGCCGGACACAGCGGTGCGGTCGCGGCTGCTTCTTCGCGAAATCTTAGTCATCGACCGTGGGCGCGTCGTGTTGCGGGTGTTAGGCGGGGCGCGGCGCGCGCGGTACCAGGCGCAGCGCCGCCGTTCGGGGCGCGTAGATGTCGGCGCGCGTGCGCGGCAACGCGACGTGACCGCGCGCGTCGGGTTTCGCGAACAAGACCTGCGCCAACCCAATGCGACCGCTGGCGAACGCGTGCGCGGATGCCGACATGTACAACCGCCATACGCGGTACGCCTGCTCGCCCACGAGCGCCACGGCCGCATCACGAGCATGCTCCAGCCGTCGCACCCAGTGCCGGAGGGTGAGCGCGTAATGCTCGCGCAGCGACTCGACATCGCGGGCCTCGAGGCCGGCGCGCTCGCCGCAGCGCACGGCTGTTTCGAGCGGCACGAGCTCGCCGTCCGGAAAGACGTAGCGCTGGATGAATGCGCCCTGCGGCCAGAGCGCGCGCTTTGCGAGTGCGAGCAGACCGCCCGCGGCCTCCGCCCGTACGATGCCGTGATTCAAGAACAGGCCGCCGGGCTTCGTTAGGCGGGAGGCCGTCCGGAAGTATTCGGCCTGTCGCGAGCGTCCGACGTGCTCGAACATCCCGACGCTCACGACCTTGTCGAACTGGGTGCCGTCGCCGATCTCGCGGTAATCGCGCACTTCGACCCGGCAGCGGCCCTCGAGGCCCTCAGCGCGGATCCGTTCGCGCGCCAGCGACGCCTGACGCTCGCTCAACGTGATGCCGACGGCCTCGACGCCGTAGTTGCGCGCGGCGTGGCGGATGAGCCCGCCCCATCCGCAGCCGACATCGAGCAATCGCTCGCCGGGTCGCAGCCGCAGCTTGCGACACAAGAGATCCAGCTTGGCGTGTTGGGCGGCATCGATGTCTTCGGCGCCAGTAACGAAGTAGGCGCACGAGTAAACCATGTCGCGATCGAGCCAGAGCGAATAGAAATCGTTGCCGACGTCGTAGTGTGAGCGAACGGCCGCGCGGTCGCGGCGTCGCGAATGACGCCAACCCTGGTAATAGAGGCCGGGCCGGCGCTCGTGCGCAGGTTCCGGCGCATGATCACGGGGTAATGCGACGAGCGCGCGCACCGCGTGCAGCACGGTACCCGCTGACGCGAGCCGCGTGCGGAGTGTGTCGCGCAACTCCACGGCCGCCTCCATGTTGCCCTCGACGTCGATGTCGCCGCGCACGTACGCCTCGCCCAGGTGCAGCTCCGATGGCACGAGGAACGCGCGGCGGAGTGCCCCGGGCGAGGGGATGACGAGCGTGAACGCCGGAGGCGGCGCGTCGACCGTGATCGGCTGCTCGACCGTGCCGTCCCAGTATCGCACGGCGAAATTCCGCGTGTCGGGCCTGTCGAAGAGCGCAGCCACTGCAGCCTGCGCGCGCTCGCGCGAACGCACATCGCCCAACGCGATCGGAGGCGTGGCGTGTGTCCAGAGAGCGGTGCGTGGCTCGACGGATAGCGGCACCGGCCGCGCTTCATCGAGCGCCGCATGGGCGCTGCGCCTCCGCTGCCGCGCATCGCCGCGCGTGCGCAACTCGGGTCCGTGTGTCGAGTCACCGAGGTGCTCGCGGCGTTCGTCCGAGTCCGAATGCATCGTTCTCTCCTCCCTCCACCGCGTCCGTTGGGCATCGCATGCCGTCTGGCGCGATCCGAGCGGGCTATTTACCTTACCGGTCCTTTCGTCGCGCAACGCAAGCCGGATCTCGTTCGTCTACCGCCGGTCACCCGAGCGTTTGTCTTTCGTACCACCCACCGCGCTTTCATGCATCGCAGCCGTTTCCGCATTGCCGCCGCGCTCGCCGTCGTCGTGTTGGGCATCTCGTCCACCGCGATCCGCGCGCAATCGCTGCGCGGGTCCCACACAAGCGTCCGATACGCGTACACGTACGCTCGTCACCACGACCTCGATCTGTACCGGAGTGCGTCCGACGTGCGGCGCGCCATCCGTGACGGCGACTTGGTCCGGCTGAGGCCCAACGGCCACTACACGCTGCATCGCGTGAGCTATCCGTACGTCACGCCCACCACGCGGACGTTCGTCGAGCGCCTGGCCGGCCAGTACTCTCAAGCATGCGGCGCGCCACTCGAGATCACGAGTGCCGTTCGTCCGACGCGACGGCAGCCGGCAAACAGCTCGCCCCTGTCCGTGCATCCGGCGGGGATCGCGTTGGATCTGCACCGTCCGACGGGCACGTGCCTCAGGTGGCTGCGCCACACCCTGCTGACGCTCGAGTCCGAGCGGGTGGTCGACGCGACGGAGGAACGTCACCCGGCGCACTTCCACGTCATTGTATTCGGAGAGCCGTACCGGCGTTTTCTCGCCTCGCGGTAAGCATCGCGCGCATCCGCCAGATATCTGTCGTTCGCCGCCGCCCGCGAGCACAAAGTTGTGTTCGCGGGCGTTGTGTGATGTCTCGTTGCGTCACTCGTCTCATGAAATAGATTGGCTCCCATGCAACTCCCGTCAAGTCCTCACCCACAGGAGCGTTGTACTATGTCCCGCAAGAGCCTCGCCCCCGCGGCGCTGCTCGCCGTTTCGACGATGCTGTCGGCCTGTCATCATGCGCCACAACAAGTCGCGCAGGCACCGGCGCCTGCTCCGACTCAGGCGCCCGCACCGGCGGCGGCGCCGGCGGACCACAGTGCCGACAGCGCACAGGCTGCGCAGGCACGCATGGCGCAGGCACGGTCGACGATCGAGCAGCGCATTCACTTCGAGTTCGACCAATCCGACGTTCGCGCCGACGACAAGGCGGTGCTGGATGCGAAGCTGCCGATTCTGCGCGCCAATCCCAACATGCGCATTCGCATCGAGGGCAACTGCGACGACCGTGGATCGGAAGAGTACAACCTCGCGCTTGGCCAACGGCGCGCCGCGGCGGCCAAGCGGTATCTCACGGATTTCGGGATCGATGCGGGCCGCATCGACATCATCTCGTACGGCCACGAGCGTCCGGTGTGCTCACAGGGCTCAGATGAGTGCTGGTCGCAGAACCGGCGCGACGAGTTCGTGATCGTCGCGGGCGGCGACAACATCGCGTCCATGCGTTAGGCAATGTCCGCGCGGCCGGCGTTTGCCGGCCCGCGCGTGGCGGCGCCCACGACCCGTGCGCCGCCCGACGCCGTGGTACTCCAGCGCCTGTTGGGGCGTCATGTTGCGCGCGCTGTTACCCGTGTAGCTTTCCCGGGGACCGATTCGCGAGTCGCCTATGAGCCCCGAGCCATCAGCGATCTCGCTCGCGCCAACCGCCACTCAGCGCGAGCAGATCGTGCAGCGTTTGTGTAGCCATTTCGCGAGCAACCATCTCACGATGGACGAGCTCGAGCAGCGCATTGATCAAGCGTACAAAGCGCCCTCGCTGGCCGAGCTCGATGCGCTCGTGGCGGGACTCCCGGTGCTGGCGGACGAACCGGTAAGCGCGACATCCGCAGCAATAGCACCGTCCAGCGCGCCCGCGCTCCCGACGGTGCCCGAACGCGATGTGCTCATCGGCATCATGAGCGGCCACACGCGACGCGGGCCGTGGGCCCTTCCCCATCATCTCAAGGTGTTCACTGTGATGGGCGGTATCGTGCTCGATCTTCGCGAGGCATTCATCGCGCCGGGCGTATCAGAGATCGAAATCACGGCTGTGATGGCCGGCGTCGAAGTGTTCGTGCCACCCGGCGTTCGCGTCGAGTGCACCGGCTCGGCGTTCATGGGCGCGTTCGAGGTCGATCAGCGCGCGCAGTGGATCGCAGCCGGCGAGGATCGCGTGGTGCGCGTGACCGGTTTCGCGTTCATGGCCGGCGTCGATGTGAAAGTCCGGCCGCCGAAGGGGACGGCCCAACTGCGTCGTTGAGGTGTGTTAGCCTCGGGCGGCGAGATCCGGGCGCAACGTCGTCGCGTCGCGCAAATAGACGGGTCGCGGCCGTTCGCGAGCGCGCGACATCTCGACGTGCATGAGTACGCGCACGCAGCGCGCGAGTCCACTCGGCACGGCAATCTCGGACATGCAGAGCAGCGGCACGCGGTCCCAGCCCAGGTCGCGTGCCGCGCGGGACGGATCGGCGCACGACAGATCGCGCGTGGTCGTGAAGATGATGCTGACGATGTCGGCCACGTCGAGATCGTTTCGGGCGACCATGGCGCGCAGGAGCTCGCGCGTCGCATCGAGCAGGTCGGGCGCCGCATCGCGGCCGACGGTCGTGGCGCCGCGCAGCGCGCGGAGGCAGCGTGCGTCGCGGCCCACGTCGAGGGCGCGCTCCGGTGCACGGTCCATCCTGATCTCCTCGATTTATCGTTAGGCGGCGCCCTTTCGCCGCGCCGACGCGCGCCTGTTACATTCGGGAATGTCCGGCGAACGTATGCCGGGGGTGGATTGGTCTGTCAAGCGCACGTCGGCGGGCCGACGGACGCGAAATTTCTCGGCAGTGTGAGCGGAGCGGGGTCATGCGCATAGCGATCATTGGGGCGGGTCACGTGGGCGGGACGCTGGGGCGCCGGTGGGCGACATCGAACGGCGCGCACCACACGGTCACGTTCGGTATTCGGGCGGGCGACGAGGTGGACCCCCAGTTAGACGAATTCATCGAGGGGTCGGGCAGCGCGGCGCGGGCGGCATCGGTGCCGGACGCTGCGCGCGGCGCCGAAGTGGTGGTGTTCGCCGTGCCGTGGAAGGCCGCGCGCGACGCGGTACAGTCGGCCGGCTCGCTCGCGGCGAAGATCGTGATCGACTGTACGAACCCCTTCGCGCCAGGCCTAACGGGACTCGACGTTCCCACCGGGAGCTCGGGCGCCGAGGAGGTCGCGTCGTGGGCGCCGGGGGCGCGGGTTGTGAAAGCATTCAATACGACGGGCTTCAACATCATGGCCAACCCGGCGTTTCCCGAGGGGCCGGCGACGATGTTCTACTGCGGCGATGACGCGTCGGCGAAGCGCGCCGTGCACGGATTGGCCGCCGAGCTCGGGTTCGATCCGATCGATGCCGGTCCATTGTCGCGGGCGCGCGTCCTCGAGAACATGGCGTTGTTGTGGGTGAGCCTGGCGATGGGCGGCGTGTCGGGCGGTACGGAGCTGGGGCGCGACATCGCGTTCCGATTGGCGCGGCGCAAATCGACGGCGTGAGGGCCCGGGCTTGACATAGGCCCCGGGGGTATTGATGCTTCGAAGGGTACCCCGTGGGGGTATCGCCTTCTTTCGGAGCATTATCGTGGAACGCGTCACCATTCAGATCGACGGCATGTCGTGCGGGCATTGCGTGGCCGCCGTTGGACGTGCCCTGCGCGCCGTACCGGGCGTGGATGTGCACCAGGTTGCCGTGGGTTCGGCGACGATCGCGTACGATCCGGACGCGGCATCCCTCGACCGCATCCACGCGGCCGTCCGCGCCGAGGGCTACACGCCGCGCGGCGACACGCCGGGCGGGCCGACCCGATGACCGCCGCCGACGTCGTCGTCGTTGCGTTAGGCATCGGTGCCGTGGCGTGGGTCAACTGGTATTTCCGGCCGTTCTCGAGGCACTGACGTGGCGGCCGCGACGCGACCAACCGGTGAGACGGTCACCATCCCGGTGTCGGGCATGACGTGTGCGGCGTGCTCGAGCCGCGTGCAGCGCGCGCTCGAGGGACGCCCGGGCGTGGAGCAGGCCGCGGTGAACCTGTTGTTAGGCAGCGCGACGATCACGTTCGATCCGCGGCGCGGCAGCGCGAGCGACCTGGTGGACGCGGTTCGCGCCACCGGCTACGGCGCCGAGCTGCCCACGCCGAGCGATGCCGGGCAGGCCGCGCCTGCGGTACACGATCACGCGCATCGCGGCGACGCGAGGAGCCTCGCGCGGCGCGCCGGGTTCGCGCTCGTGGCCGCGGCGGTCTCGATGGTGCTCTCGATGGCGTTAGGCAGCGGCGCGATGCCGCAGGGCGCCACCATCGACCCGTTCATGCGCTGGACGATGGCGCACCTGACGCCGCTCCTGTCCGCCGCGGCGCCGTGGCTCTTCGCCATCCCGCACCGGGCCCTGCTCGGCGCGCTGCTCGTGTTGACCGTGGTCGTGATGGGTTGGACGGGCCGCGAGTTCTACACGCGCGCCTGGATCGCCTTCCGGCATCGCGGCGCCGATATGAACACGCTGATCGCGGTCGGGACAGGCGCGGCGTTCATCTACTCGCTGGCGGCGACCGTCGCGCCGGGATTCTTCGCTGCGCACGGCGTAGCGGCCGACGTCTACTACGAGGCGGTCACGTTCATCATCGCGCTCATCCTCCTTGGCAACGCCATTGAAGCGCGCGCCACGCAGCGCACATCTGCTGCGCTGCACGCGTTGGCCGCGATGCAACCGGCGATGGCGCGCGTGCGAGCCAACGGGGCGGAGCACGAGATCCCGGTGGGCGATGTGCGGGCCGGTGAGGAAGTAGTGGTGCGTCCGGGCGAGCGGATTCCGGTGGACGGTGTGGTGGTGGCGGGTGAGAGCGCGGTGGATGAGTCGATGCTCACGGGCGAGTCCATGCCGATCGAGAAGCGGCCGGGCGACGCGGTGATCGGCGCGACGATCAACGGCACCGGCGCGTTCCGCTATCGGGCCACGTCGTTAGGCGCGGACAGCGTCCTCGCGCGCATCGTCCGGCTGGTGCGCGATGCGCAGGCCACGCGCGCGCCGATCCAGGCGCTCGCCGATCGCGTGAGCGCGGTGTTCGTGCCCGTGGTGATCCAGATCGCGATCGTGACGTTCGTGGCGTGGTTCGTGGCGCTCGACGCGCTTGCGGGCGCTCACGTGACCGCATCGGTGCGGGCGTTCGCCGCGGCAATCGCCGTGCTGGTGATCGCGTGTCCGTGCGCGATGGGCCTCGCGGTGCCGACAGCCGTCATGGTCGCCACGGGGCGCGCGGCACAGTTAGGCCTGCTCATCAAGGGCGGCGCCGCGCTGCAACGCGCGGGCGACGTGCGGACCGTGGTGCTCGACAAGACCGGCACCGTGACCGAGGGCAAGCCGGCGGTGACCGACGTCGTACCGGTGCGCGGCGGTCGTTGGACATCCGCGGAGCTCGTCCGGCTGGCGGCGTCGGTCGAGCGGGCGAGTGAACACCCGGTGGCGGCCGCGATCGTTGCGCACGCTGCGTCGGCCGGGGCGGTGCCCGACGTGACGGCATTTCAGTCGACCACGGGACGCGGCGCGCAGGGCACGGTGGCCGGGGATCGGATTGCCGTCGGCAACGCGGCGTTCATGGCTGCGTTGGGCGTGGACGTCTCGCCGCTCACCGGCGATGCCGCGCGCCTAACGGATCAGGCCAAGAGCCTGGTGTACGTCGCCGCGAACGGCGTGCTCGCCGGCGTGATCGCCGTGGCGGATCCGGTGCGGCCCACGTCGCGCGCGGCCATCGCGCGTCTGCAGGCCATGGGGCTCGACGTCGTCATGCTCACCGGCGACAACGCACGCACGGCGAACGCGGTGGCGCGGGCGGCGGGCATCGATCGCGTTGTCGCCGGACTGCTGCCCGAGGGCAAGGTGGCGGAAATCGAGCGCATCAAGCGCGAGCACGGGCACGTCGTCGCCATGGTGGGCGACGGCGTGAACGATGCGCCCGCACTCGCGAGCGCCGACGTGGGCATCGCGATCGGCTGGGGCGCCGGAACTGACGTCGCCGCCGAAGCAAGCGACATCACACTCATGCGTGGTGGCGTCGAAGCCGTGGTCACGGCGATCGCGCTGTCGCGCCGCACGATGCGCACCATGCGGGAGAATCTCGGTTGGGCATTCGCGTACAACGTGATCGGCATCCCGATTGCCGCCGGCGTGCTCTACCCCGCGTTCGGCATCCTGTTGAGCCCCGTGCTCGCGAGCGCGGCCATGGCGTTCAGTTCGGTGAGCGTCGTGACAAACAGTTTGCGGCTACGGCGTGCGCGGCTCGCGTAGCGCACGCCGCCATTTCATTCGACTTCATCGAGAGCGTTCTCATGCCGAAGACTGCGCGACACGTCGAACCCGATCTCAAAGCGCGCAACCTGACTCGACTGCGGCGCATCGAGGGGCAAGTGCGCGGTTTGCAGCGCATGGTCGAGCAGGACCGATATTGCGCCGACATCATGACGCAGATCTCGTCGGTGCAGGAGGCGTTGCGCGCAGTGGGCAAGGAGCTCATGCGCAATCATCTCAAGCACTGCGCCACCGAGGCGATCCGCGCCGGCAATAGCGAAGCCACCGCGATGTACGACGAACTAATCGACCTCATTTACGCGCGCACGCGGTGACGCACGCGGTAACGCACGCGGCCGCGCGTGTGTCGACCGCTTCGTGAAAGTGCGCTGGGTGGCCCGATTCTCGCTCGCCCATGAGACCGGCGGGATACTGAGTCCGATTGCGTTCTATAGATGGGGCAGTGCGTCGCGAGGCGAACCGGGCATCGGCAGAGGATTCGTGGGCCGTGTATCCAAGAAGGCTGCGCGTGGCAGCCGTAAGCACACGAGAAGGACTGGAACACGGCATTCCGGTTCACGGCGCGCCGCCGACCTGGTGTGCATGCTGGTCGAGCACATCGCCGACCTCACCATCTACGCGGTCGATCCGCGCGCGGCGATTCTGAGCTGGAACGCTGGCGCTGAGCACGCGACCGGCTTCTCGGCAGATGAGATGATCGGCGAATCGATGTCGCGGTTGTACACGCCGCAGGATCTCGCGAGCAACCTGCCGGCGCGCGAGCTCGAGCAAGCGATGGCCGTTGGGCGGTTCGAGAGCGCGGGATGGCGCGTGCGGAAAGACCACTCGCATTTTTGGGCCAAGGTCGTGGTCACCGCGCTCCGAGATTCGGGAGACATCCTCCAGGGATTCGGCATCGTGCTGCAGGATCTCACTGCCCAACGGGAACTGGAGCGGCAACAGTACGAGCACGCACTGCAACTGGCCGCTCGCGACGCGGCGCGACTGGACGCCGAGGAGCGCGCGCGTGATCTCGCTGACCTGGTCGATCAGATCAGCGCGCAGGCATCGGAGCTCGAGCAGCGGCGTGTCGAATCGGATGCCGCGAGCCGCGCGAAGACGGATTTTCTCGCGACGATGTCGCACGAGCTGCTCACGCCGCTCAACGCCATCGGCGGGTACGCGTCGCTGCTGGCGATGGGTCTGCGCGGCCCGCTCACCGCGGAGCAGCGTGCAGACGTCGACCGCATACGGGCGAGCCAGCTGCAGCTGATCGGCATGATCAATGATTTGCTGAACTTCAGCCGGATCGAGTCGGGTCACGTTGCGTTCAGTCTGGACGACGTGGTCTTGTCGGACGCGCTACGTGACGTGGCGGAGAGCATGGCGCCGCAGGTGTTGGCGCGTCAGTTGGTCGAGGAGCGCGTTGCGTGCCCCGACGCGGTGATGGCGCGCGCGGATCGCTCCAAGGTCGAGCAGATTCTGCTCAACCTGTTGTCCAATGCGGTGAAATACACGCCGCCGGGCGGCCGCCTGACGTGGACGTGCGCGGCGGATGGCGACCGCGTTAGCCTAACGATACGCGATACCGGGCGAGGCATTCCGGCAGACCGGCTGGAGGACATCTTCGAGCCGTTCGTGCAGGTGGGGCGCGGCTTTGCGCACCCGGGGGAAGGCGCCGGGTTGGGCCTCGCGATCAGCCGCGATCTGGCGCGGGCGATGGGCGGCGACCTGACCGTCGAGAGCGCACCGAA
>DATJET010000136.1:0-4351 GCA_035496295.1 Gemmatimonadaceae bacterium | reverse complement strand
CGCGACAACGCGATGCTGGTTGCCACGCATGGCCGTGCGTTGTGGATCCTGGATCATCTCGAGCCGATCCAGGAGTACGCGGCGACGCAGGCGGCGAACGCCGACGTGAAGCTCTTCACGATTCCCACCGCGCTCGAGTGGAAGACCAAGGACGATCGCAACGACGAGTTCTGGGGTCACCAATACTTCGTCGGCGAGAATCCGCCGAACGAGGCGGTGGTCCAGTATCTCATCAAGAATCCGGTGAAGGATCTCAGATTTCGCGTGACCGACGCGACGGGGAAACTCGTCCGCGACGACTCGGTGCGGACCGCCAAGATGCAGCCGGGGATTCAGACGACGTGTTGGGACATGCGCGTGGAGCCGATTCCGGCGCCGGCAGCCGATTCAACCGGCTGCGGCAGAGGCGGGCGGGGTGGTCGGGGCGGCGGACGCGGCGCAAGCAGGCCCGCGGTGCCCTGCGTTCCACAGCCGGTGCCGACCGCCTACACGGCGCTCAACCCGTGCACCGTACCGGGAGACAGTGCCAACACCGGCCGCGGCGGTGGTGGCTTTGGTGGCGGCCCCACGCTCGGCGGACCGGGTCCCTACGTGCTGCCCGGGACGTACACCGTCGCGCTCACGTCCGGCGGCAAGGTGCTCGATTCCAAACCGCTGAAGATCGTGTTCGATCCCGACGTGCACTTTGCGCAGACGGAGGCGGCGCGCTACAACGCGATCGTCGGGGAACTGCACGCGCTGCAACGCCGGGCGACCGCGGCAGCGGTTGCGCTCAACAAGCTCTATCCGCAGATGAGCGTCGTGTCGAAGGCGCTGAGCGAGAAATCCGACGTTCCGGCGAACGTGAAAGCGCAATTCACGGCGCTCGAGAAACAGCTCGACAGTGTGCGCGCAAAGTTCGGCGTGCCGCTCCCCGCACCGGGGGGGCGTGGCGGCGGGGGCGGCGGTGGGCGTGGCGGTGCCGTGGATCCGGAGAACGTGTTTGCGCGCACGTCGGCGCTCAAGCAGTCACTGATGGGCGTGTGGGAGCCGCCGAGCACTGCGATGGTGAAGCAGTACGACGACGTGAAGCTCGCGATGCCCAAGGCGGTCGCCGAGGCGGATGCCGTACTCACCAAGGCCGCGGCGGCGAGTCACGCGCTCGCGCGCTACGGCATCACGCTGACGGTTCCGCCCGCCGGAAAGTAGCGGATTCACTCGCTCCGTCGCGCCGCGCGATCGATTGCTTCCTGGCGGGCCATCGCCACGGACCAGTCGATCGCGGGCGCGACGTCTTCATCGGCCAGCTCGAGGCTGGCGCGGGCGCGTTCCACGACCGGGCCGCCAAGGTCCGGAGGCAGCGCCATACCGAAATCCAACTCGGCGCGCCGGCAAATGCGCTCCTCGCGTGGCAGGTCGACGCCGCCCAGGCCTCGTGCATGCACGCGCGCATGCATGCCTTCGTGGAGGATCGAGGCGGCGACCGGAGCCGGGGTGATGTCGCGCCGTGCGAGAAACGTGAGCTCGGTCATGCAGGTGCGCGAATCGGGAAAGAACGCGCCGCGGCAGGGGTAGCGCACGACCCAGAAGCGCGCGACATCGCGCCGGAGATGTGCGAGCCGCCACGGCTGGGTGCGCTCGACGAGCGCGAGGGCGTCGTCGAGGCGGGCCAGGACGTCCGGCGTGGCGATGTCCGGGCGCGAGTTCTCGACGATGACCTGAAAGCCGTGGATGCGATGCAGCTCCGGCGCGGTGCTCATGTCATGCAATATCGTGTGCGCGCAGACCTGCTACAACGATCGCCGGGTTCAGGCGCGCTGCTGCGCGCTGTTGCTCCGAGCTCGTCGATTCCACGGCGAGCCTTGACCGCCGGGCGAATCGCCTGCAGGATCGACGTATCGCTCGCCGCGGGTTAGGAAAATCCCAATGAGAATGTTCGCTCCCGGAGCGCCGCACTGCAGATGGCCTGCTCCCCGGCGTGCCGTTGCGGGATTGTCGGGCGCCTGCGCGGCGATATGGCTGATGGCGGCCACGGCGGGAGCGCAAGCCGCTCCCCGTGGTACACTCGACGGTCTGGTCACCGACTCGAGTCTCGCGCCGCTTGGCGGCGCGGCAGCCTGGCTCCTCGGGACGAAGCTCGAGGTCAGCACCGGCGACAATGGCCGGTTCCGGATCACGAATATCCCGGCTGGGACGTACGTCGTGGTGGTTCGACGCCTGGGCTACGCGCCGTTGTCGAGTGCCGTGAGCATTGCGGCGGGTGACACGACGCGCGCGTCGTTCACGCTCTTGCCGCGGGAAGTGACCCTCGGCCCTGTCGTCGTCACGAGCGCTGCCGGCATAGGCCCTTTGGCCGAATTTGAGTCTCGCCGCACGCTCGGCCTGGGGCAGTACATGACGCAAGACGACATTCGCCGGCTCAACATGGCGCGGACGTCGGACCTGCTTCGCACCTTCCACTCGACGACCGTCACGCCATCGGGGGTGCACAACAGTCGTGGTCTGCCGGCGCGAGGCTGCAACTATCAGTTCTACCTCGACGGCGTGGCGATTTCTGTGCACGACATCGATGTGGATTTACCGCCGCCGATGGATCTGGCCGGCATGGAGGTCTACACCAACACCGCGACGGTTCCGCTTCAATACGCTTCGGTCGGCGGCGGCACCGGCGGTCGTGGCGGCGGCTTTTGCGGCGTGATCCTCGTTTGGATGCGACGCTGATGCGACTGTTCCACTCAGCTCCAACAAGCAGGGCGGCTCGTTCGCGGTGATGGGTTCACGGCGGTCCGGCGGCACCGCCCTCGATCAAGGCTTGGTCGATCTTACCCAGTTTCTCGTCAGCGATCTGGCCGGCCTCGAGTTCCACGACGTGAGCGACATGGCCGCCGAGTTCGTGCACGCGCGCAGCGGCTGCGGCGGGCCGTATCTCTGGACGCGCGAGCGCTGATTACGCCCTGGCGCTCTGGCTGGGCCCCGGCCCGTTCAATACGTTAGGCCGGCCTTCGACGCGCTCACTCCAGCCTTCGCCATGACGGACCTTCGCGACCAATTGCAGGCAACGCTCGGTACGGCTTATACCCTCGAGCGCGAGCTCGGTGGTGGCGGTATGAGCCGTGTCTTCGTGGCCGACGAAGTCCGCTTCCGTCGCAAGGTCGTCGTCAAGGTGCTCTCACCCGACCTCTTCGAGGGCATCAGCGCCGAGCGCTTCGAGCGCGAGATCCAGCTCGCGGCCTCGCTGCAGCAGGCCAATATCGTTCCCGTGTTGAACGCCGGCGATGCCGGCGGCATGCCGTACTACACGATGCCGTTCGTGGACGGCGAGAGTCTGCGCGCGCGGCTCGCGCGCGGCCCATTAGCCATGCCCGAAGTGCTGTCGATCCTCCGCGACGTGGCGCGCGCGCTTGCGTACGCCCACGAGCGCGGCATCGTGCATCGGGACATCAAGCCGGACAACGTGCTGTTGAGCCGCGGCACCGCGGTGGTGACCGACTTCGGCATTGCGAAGGCGCTCGCCGCATCGCAGACACGAGCCGGCGGAGCCACGCTCACGATGACCGGCGTCGCGATCGGCACACCGGCGTACATGGCGCCGGAGCAGGCCGCGGGCGATCCCGACATCGACCATCGGGCCGACATCTACGCGTTCGGCTGCATGGCGTTCGAGGTCCTCACGGGCGCGCCGCCGTTTGGCGGCCGCGCGCCGCAAAAGATGCTCACGGCGCACCTCACCGAGACGGCGCCGCCGGTCACCGATCTGCGCGCCGACACGCCAACGCAGCTCGCGAACCTCATCACGCAGTGCCTGGCCAAGGATGCGCAGGCGCGGCCACAGACCGCCGACGAGCTGCTCGGCACGCTCGAGTCGATGTCGACGGGTGAGGGCACGCGCGCTGACTCGACCTCGATGCTGCTCGCGAAACCAGGCATGCTCGGCAAGGCGCTGGCCGCGTACGTTGTCGCGTTCGTCGTGGTCGCGATCGTCGCCAGGGCCGCGATCACTGAAATCGGACTGCCGGATTGGGTCTTCCCCGGTGCATTGATCGTGATGGCGCTCGGGCTGCCGGTGATCCTGTTCACGGCGTACGCGCAGTACATGGCCCGACGCGCCATCATGCGATCGCCTACGCTGACGCCCGGCGGCACGGCCCACGCCGCGCCGCAGGGAACGATGGCGACGATCGCCATGAAGGCGAGCCCGCATGTCTCGTGGAGGCGTACGGGAATCGGCGGTGCCGTGGCACTCGGCGCATTCGTCCTCGTCGTCGGCGCGTTCATGGTGCTGCGCGCGGCCGGGATCGGACCCGCGGGCTCGTTGTTCGCCGCGGGCCGGCTGAACGCGCGCGATCTGCTGATCGTCACCGATTTTCGCGTG
>DATJET010000135.1:0-48458 GCA_035496295.1 Gemmatimonadaceae bacterium | reverse complement strand
AACTAGCCCCAGTGCGGCCCCAACCGCGAGGCCTGGCGGCACAGCGTGCGGATGCGCGGTCATGCTCAATCCTCACTCTCCACAAGGGGCAGCATCATGAATCGCTTTACCCGCTTCTCTTCTTGGGCGGTCCTCGCAGGCATGTTGGCCGTTGGTGCATCCGCCGCCAGCGCTCAGCAGCAACTGATTGAGGCTTCCAAGAATCCGGGCCAGTGGGTCATGCCGGGGAGGACGTACGACCTGCAGCGGCACAGCACGCTCAAGCAGATCACCACGGCAAACGTCAAGGACCTACAAGTCGCCTGGACGTTTTCGACCGGCGTGCTTCGCGGGCACGAAGGTAATCCGCTTGTCATTGGGCACGTGATGTACGTGCACTCGGCGTTCCCGAACAAAGTGTTCGCGCTGGATTTGGCGAAGCCAGGTGCGCCACAGATCTGGCAGTTCACTCCGGAACAGCCGGCCGACGTGATTCCGATCGCGTGTTGCGACGTCGTGAATCGCGGTCTCGCGTACAGCCCGAAATACGATCGCCTCTACATCGAGTTGCTCTCGGGCGACCTCCTCGCCTTGGATGCGAAGACCGGGAAACAGGTCTATCGCGTAAAGAGCGCCGACTACAAGAAGGGCGAGACGATGACTAACGCGCCGCTCGTGGTGGGCGACGTGGTCGTGACGGGCATCTCGGGTGGTGAATTCGGCGTTCGCGGCCGTGTGACGGCGTTCAGCGCGGTGGACGGCAAGGAGATGTGGCGCGGCTACAGCACGGGGCCGGATAAGGACGTGCTGATCACGGCGAACACGCTGAAGTCGCCGTATCCGACCGATCAGGGCACCGATCTCGGTGTGTCGACATGGCAGGGGGACGAGTGGCAGCGCGGTGGCGGGACGACGTGGGGATGGTACTCGTACGACCCCGAGCTGAATCTGTTCTACTATGGCAGCGGGAATCCGGGCGTGTGGAATCCGGATCAGCGTCCTGGCGACAACAAGTGGTCGATGTCGATCTGGGCGCGCAATCCGCAGACGGGTGAGGTGAAGTGGGTCTACCAGATGACGCCGCACGACGCGTGGGACTATGACGGCGTGAACGAGATGGTGCTGTTCGACAAGGATGGCAAGAAGCTGTTGGCGCATTTCGACCGCAACGGTTTCGGCTACACGCTCGATCGCACCACTGGCAAAGTCCTCGTAGCCGAGCCCTATGGTCCGGTGAACTGGGCGACCAAGATCGATCTGACGACGGGTCGTCCTGTCGAGGATGCTTCGAAGCGGACGAATGCGAAGGGAAACACGACTGGCATTTGCCCGGCGGCGATCGGGTTCAAGGATCAGCAGCCATCATCGTATGATCCGGAAACCGGATACTTCTTCGTACCAACCAACAACATCTGCATGGACTACGAGGGCGTCGAGGTGAAGTACTCGGCCGGACAGCCTTACGTTGGAGCCATCGTGCGGATGTTCCCCGGGCCCGGTGGCAACCGTGGCGCCGTGATCGCGTGGGATCCGATGAAGGGCAAGATCGTGTGGAAGGACAAGGAGAACCTGGCGGCTTACGGTGGCACGCTGAACACCGCCGGCGGCGTGGTCTTCTACGGCACAATGGAAGGCTGGCTCAAAGCCGTGGACTCCAAGACCGGCAAGTTGCTGTGGGAGTTCAAGACGCCTTCGGGAATCATTGGCAGCCCGATGACATATCTCGGTCCTGATGGCAAGCAGTACGTAGCGGTGCTCTCGGGTATCGGCGGCTGGGCCGGCATCGGCGTGGCCGCGGGCATCGGTGCCGAAGATCCGACGGCCGGACTGGGTGCGTTAGGCGCGTTCGGCGATGCCGGACACTACTCGAACCAGGGCGGTGTCTTGACGGTGTTCCAATTGCCTGGCGCTGCGAAGGCGCAATAAACGACCGCGACGCGCAGGCGGTGATCGAACCCGGTGTCGGAGCCGTCGTGCTCCGGCACCGGGTTGATCGCGTTAGGCGGTCGTCGTCACACTTTTGCAAGAAGGACACCATGCAGTACTCGCATCGCAAGTGGGTTCGTCGCGCCTGCCTCGTGCTACTCGGGGTTATCGGCGGTACGGGGGCGAGTGCGCGGGCGCAAGGGGAAAAGACAAAGCCTCAGGGCGCTGCGCAGCCGACAGATTTTCCGGTCACGCAGGCCTGGAAGGATTTCAAGATGCTCCGGGTGTGCGGTGATCCGGAGAACATGCCGTTCTCGGACCAGAAGGCGCAGGGGTTCGAGAACAAGATCGCCGATGTCATCGCCAGTGCGTTAGGCGATTCCGTCGTCTACACCTGGTGGCCGCACCGGCGCGGGTTCGTGCGCAACACCCTGAGCGCGGGGGAGTGCGACGTGGTGATGGGTGTACCGGCCGGGTACGACCCGGTGCTCACCACCAACTCGTACTACCGATCGACGTACTACATCGTGACGCGCGCCGACCGGCATCTGGACATCGAGTCGCTGGACGATCCGCGACTCAAAACGATGAAGGTCGGCGTCGGGCTGATCGGTGATGACTACACGAACACGCCACCGGCGCAGGCGCTGTCGAGTCACGGCGTGACGAGGAACGTCCGTGGATTCAGTCTGTTCTACGATGAGGACACGCATCCACAGGACATCGTGAACGCCGTCGCGAACGGGGCGATCGACGTGGCGCTCGTCTGGGGACCGGTGGCGGGGTATTTCGCCAAGCAATCGTCGGTGCCGCTGAGCCTGAAGGCGTTGCCGGACTCGGACAGCGCGAGCGGTGTGCTGTTTGCGTACAACGTGGCCATTGGCGTTCGTCACTCGGATCGTGATCTCAAGGCAACGCTCGATTCGCTGTTGACGCAGAAGCGAGACACGATCCAGGGGATCCTGCGCGCGTACAACGTGCCGACCCTCGAGGTCAAGCATTGAGCGGCGGCACGCTCAACCAATTCACCCCAAGTCGGTTGAAACCACTCGAACCCGACGCCGACGCCTAACAGAATCAATGAACCTGCCGAATGCAGAGTCTCGGGAGAAACAGCGCGATAGCTTGCGGCATCGTGCCGCGGGCGTGAGTTTGTTCGCCGTCTGCCTTGTTGCCGTGACGGCGTTCGCGTGCTCGAAGGATGGGAGCAGTGGAACGGCGAGCGCGTCGACTGCGACGCCGGCGGGGTCGACGGCAACCGTGGCGAAGACGGGCGACACAGTGACAGTTCCCTCGGGGACATACTGCGACAAGCCCCACGACTCGGCGACGGTCTGGAACGAGGCGAACCATCATCGGAGTGATCCGCTCGCCGTATCGCAGCAAGAATACGATGGATGGAAGATGTTTCACGTGTACTGCTACCGGTGCCATGGGACGGATGCCATGGGCAGCGACATCGCGCCCAACCTTCGCCATTCGTTAGGCCCGGAGGGCGGCGTGGACAAGGCGTGCTTCATTACGACGGTGTGGAACGGGCGGCCGCCCAAGGGGATGCCGACGTGGAGCACGCTGCTCGATTCGACGCAGATCCAGAACCTGTACGCGTACGTGACGGCGCGGAGCATGGGAGGGTTGGCGCCTGGCCGGCCGCACGTGGGTACGGTATCGAAGTAGAGGAAACGGAAATGGGTCGTGGGGGAGGAGGGTGCGGTGCAGCACCCTCTTCGCGTTTTTCGGGTGTTCCGTGCGAGGTGTGCGCATGCGGAGACTGGTAGTCGTAGTGGCCGGCCTGGCGGCGGTGATTGCCGTGTTGGGCGTAGCGTTAGGCCGCGAGCGATCCAGCGATCCTGCACCGCGGTCACGGCCGGCGGTCGCCGACACGGGCCAGCGGCTCACGCGCGAGCAAGTCATCGGTGCGCTCGCGCGCGCGACGGACCAGGCGCCGGCCAATTTCGAAGGCGACGACCTGTCGGGCCTGGATCTGTCGGGCGTGGATTTCAAACAGGCGAACTTGAGCCACGCGCGTCTGGTGCGGACGCGGTTCGTGCGCGCGAAGATGTTCGGCGTCACACTGAGCGGTGCTGTTGCGCAGGGCGCGGACTTCTCCAACGCAGTGCTCGACGTGTCGGTGATGCGGGGTACCGACCTGACGCATGCGACGCTGCGCGAGGCGAGCTTGTACGCGGCGATCATGATCGGCGCGAACCTGACCGATGCCGATCTGTCGAAAGCGCGGGTAATCGCGGCACTCAATAACGCGACGTTGGTGCGCACGAAGCTCGAGGGGACGAACTTCGGCGCGGACCGCGGCAATCAGCCAATGGGGCTGATGTTCACCAATCTGACCGACGCAGACCTATCCGGTGCCGACCTATCGGGGTCGAATTTGCGGAAGGCATCACTCGTGCGGGCGAACCTGACGGACGCGAATCTCGCCGGTGCCGACGTCTCCGACGCGAATTTCGATCAGGCAATCGTGGCGCGCGTGCGCGGCAAGGCGACGGTCGTCGGGCTCGCCACCGCGCGCAACATGCCTAACGATTGGTGATCAACCCAGCTTGGCCCAGAAGCTGCCGGGCCAGCGCGAGTGGATCCAGCGGTCGAGGCCGAAGCATCGGCCCGCGTGGGTGTACAGAAAGGCAATCATCATGGCGAACAGCATGACGTGAAAGCCTTGCTGGCCCGAGCTCATGTGCTGCACGGCGAGTCCGTAGAAGATCACCTGCAGCATGCCGAAGAAGGCGCCGAGCGAGGTGAAGAGTCCCAGCGTGAGCGAGAGGCCGACCGCGGCTTCGGCGAGTCCCGTGACGTGGGCGAAGATGTGCGGATTGGCGGCAACGGTGTGCAGCAGGAAGTCGCGATACCACCCGATCGGGTTGTCGGCGGCGTATCGGGTCAGCAGCTTGGGCATCACCGCGATCCATCGGTCATTCGCGGCGGGAACGGGCAAGAAGCCCCAGGCGAGGGCGATGGTCACTTTGGTGAACAAGCTCTTGACGAACCAGATCCCGACGACAATGCGTAAGCCTGCGAGCGCAGCCTGCGGCTTTCGCATGGCGAGCGGTTCGGTGCGTGACGTCATCGCGAGTTCTCGATAAGGGGAAACCAGCGGCGGCTCAGAACGCGCTTCGAGCAGCGCGCGTCGAGCGAGGCGACGGTTGTCATATGCGAGAGAGCACCCGGGTCACCAAATGTCGTGCGCGCGCGATCGCGGTCGTCGTAGCAGCCATTGCCACGACGGGTTTGCGTGCGAGTGCACAGGAATCCGGGTCGGCCAATAGCGAGCAGACCAGCGAAAGAGCGTTCCGTTTTTCTGCGCAGGCGCGCGGTCCGCTGCACGAGCTGTGGACGAAAAGCCTCTCGGTCAAGCAGGAGCGCGTTGCGTGCTTGGGCGGCTACGTCGACCATGACGTAGTGTACATCACGCGCGTCGAGTTGTTGGCGCCGTCGCGTGCGGATTCGGCGAACATCTCCGCGATCGCATCGCTCCGGCAATGTTCGGCGCCACACTGGCTCGGCACGGTGCACACGCACATCGCGCAATTCAATGGCCGGCCATACACGATCTTCTCGGCGCCAGACCGTTACGTGATGACGTTGTGGCGGGAGCGGTGGAAGACGCCGGGCGTCTTCTGCATCCTGTATTCGGACCTGGATGCAACCTGCGAGCTGGGCAACACCGTGAGCGGTCACGTGCGGTACGAGGACGCGAAGGGCAACGAGGTCGGGTCCTAACGAGGGTCGCGGCTGGCGTCGGACGGCGCATCGCGCCACACGCGTGCGCCGGCGTTCGCGAACGGGCCGCAGTACACATTGCCCGCGTTAGGCGCGTCGCTCACCTGCGCCGCGAGCTCGTGCGCGGCGGCGTCGCCCTCGACGATGCCATAGACCGCAGGCCCCCACGAGCTTTGCCCAACGCCGGCGGCGCCCCATGCGGTCATCCGCTCGATGAGGGCTGCACTCGCGCCCGGTGAAAATGCCCCGCCCTGCGCCGGCGCGAACCATCGCCCGTTGATGCACTGAATCTCGGTGAGCGCGTGGCCGAACGTGCGGAGATCACCTTCGGCGAGCGCGGGCAAGAGCGCCATGAGCACCAGGTGCGAGACGCGCATCACGCTGCGCTCGGGCGGCGGCGGCAGATGCGCGAAGGCCGAGTTTTCGGCCGTGCCGCTCATGCCGGCTTTGCCCGGCGGGACGGCAACGACGCAGCGCCAGGTGGCTGGCATGTCGAAACGCGCGAGTCGCGGCGCGGGATCCTTACTGCCGGCGCGCCGACCGCCTTCGAGCACGAATCCGCCGTGCGCGAAGAGCCACGTGCCGATGGCTGATCGTTGGGCGCGACCGGTCACGCGAGCGAGATGGTCGATGTCGGTAGGCAGCTCGTAGAGCTCGGCTAACGCGCGCGCGACAGCGAGCGCGAGCTGCGTGCCGGATCCAAGGCCGGAGTGCGCGGGAATCGCGCTGTGGATGCGAATGTGCGCGCCGGTCTCGATGCCGTGATGCGCCAGGACACGCCGGCCGAACTGTACGGCGCGGTTGGCGGCGGGCGACGGCCCCTCCGAGGTGAGAGATGGTGCGCGAGCGGCTTCGATGAGGAGCGATGGGTTAGGCACTGCGGCGCCGATACCACCGAAGCGCCGGCCCAGCGCGCCGCGGAGGTCGAGCATCCCGAAGTGCAGACGCGCCGGCGCCTCGACGAACACGGCCAACGACGATGATAGATCAGTTCGCACGGGACGCAGGCGCGCTCAGCTTTTCGCGCACGTAATCGGTGAGGAGTGCCATGGCTTCGCGTTCGCGCGGCCCGGCGGTCTTGTCGACAATCACCTGCAGGCGCTTGAAGTCGCCGAGGATCTCGTCGGCGGGCAGCAGGTGCGTGCGCGTCGAAAGGATGGCGGCTTCGAGTACGGCGTTGCGAGCGCGGTTGAAGCCCAGGAACTCGCGTTGGGTGCCGTGGTGCACGACACGGGTCTCGATGCGCGAGCGCGGCGGCGTGGCGTCGATGGCAATGACTTCGATTTCGCGCCACGAGCACGCGGCGTCGAGCACGACACCTTTCACGCGCAGCGCCGGGTGTGTGGGGAACGTCGCGGTACCGATCGCGGTGCGCGCGAAGATGAGCACGTCGTCGGTGAGATTGACGACGGCGGCGCGGGTCGCGCTGACGTTGCGAAATGTGTTCGTCTCGAGGAACGGCTTGATCACCAGTACGTCATCGCCCCAATCGACGCCCATGGGGGCGATGTTGACGCGCCCGTGCTCGTCGAGCGTGGTGATGATGGTCTCGATGATCACGCTCGGCACTCGCGCGCGACGAGGGCGGCGAACGCGTCGGCGACGCGCGCGGTGACAGGCCCTGGTGCTCCGTTAGGCAGCGCGCGATCGTCGGCGCGTGCGATGGGAGTGAGCTCGCGGACGGAGCTCGTGAGGAACGCTTCATCGGCTGCCGAGAGGTCGCGCGGGAGCAACACTTCCTCGCGCGTGTCGAGGCCGATCGTCGCCGCAAGATCGAGGATAGCCGCTCGCGTAATGCCCGGCAGCACTCCGCAGGCAAGGGGCGGCGTGCGGAGCATCGAACCGCTCACGAGAAACAAGTTGCTGGCGGTGGCTTCCGAGAGGTGGCCGGCCGTGTCGAGGAACAGCGCATCGTCGGCGCCGGCGGCTCGGGCCTGGGCGAGCGCGACGACCGCGTCCGTGTAGGCCAGTGTTTTCACGCCGGCAGTGGGTGCGAATTCGTTGCGCCGGCCGACAGCCGTGCGGACGCGGACCGTTCGCTCGGCCAACGGCTCGCGCGGCGACAGCGCGTGCACGGTGAGCACGGTGACCGGCTCGGCAACGGCGGCGGGCGCGAGTCCGCGCGCGCCGGCGCCGCGGCTCAGCGTTAGGCGCAGCGCCGCGTCGAGCCAGCCGAGCGCACGCAGCGTGTTCGCTGCGGCAGCGATGGTGTCGGCGACGTGGTTCGGCACCGCGATGCCGAGCACCGCGGCACCGGCCGCGAGCCGGTCGAGGTGGCGGTCGACGCGGAACACCGTGCCGTGATACGCGCGCATCGTTTCGAACAGGCCGTCGGCGAGCGTGAAGCCCCGGTCGAACGCCGAGACCGCCGGCCGGGACGCGTCGGCACGGCGTCCGTCGACCCACAGTAGCGGACCGGCCCCGTCGTTAGGCAGCGGCGATGCCGGGCGGGACTCTGGAGCACTCGCGCGCGCGGTGTGCGCGGCCGTCATCGGACGAGCTCCACGGGTGGCGGCACGAACTCGCCGGACTCCGGTGTGGCGAACGCGAGATCGGCGCGGTCGGGGAGTGCGTCGCCGCGCGCGTCGTCGCCGTGCAGGAAGCGATCGAGGAGGCGATATCCGTACTCGGTGAGTGCCGACTCCGGGTGGAACTGCACGCCGATCACCGGGTGCTCGCGGTGCTCGACGGCCATGATTTCGCCATCCTCGGACGTTGCAGTGACGCGAAGCGAGGACGGGAGCGAGGCCGGCGCGATGACCAACGAGTGATATCGCGTCGCGACCAACGGCGACGGAAGCCCGACGAAGACCCCGCTGCCGTCGTGATGAATGCGCGAGGTCTTACCGTGCATGGGTTGGCGCGCGCGCACGATCTCGGCGCCGTACGCGGCACCGATGCATTGGTGTCCCAAGCATACGCCGAGGACCGGGATGTGCGCGCCGAAGCGGCGGATCACATCGGTCGAGACGCCCGACTGGGCGGGTGAGCACGGACCGGGAGATACGATGATCCGCTCCGGCGCCATTGCAGCGATCTCATCAAGCGACACGGCGTCGTTTCGACGAACGAGCGGCTCGCCGCCCAACTCTCGCACGTAGCGCGCGAGGTTGTAGACGAACGAGTCGTAGTTGTCGATGAGGAGAATCATGTTGACGCCGAGAGCGGCGGTGCAGTCAGCGATGCGCGGGCTGGCCGGTAGCCGCCAGGGCATCGATGAGCGCGCGCGCCTTGTCGAGGGTTTCGCGGTACTCCTGTTCGGGATCGGAGTCGGCCACGATGCCACCCCCTGCACTAAAGTACACCGCGTCATCGAGCGCCTGATAGGTGCGGATGACAATGCTGGTATCCATGACGCCGCTGGTTCCGATGTAGCCGATCGAGCCGCAATAGACGCCGCGCCGCGACGGCTCGAGCTCGGCAATGATCTGCATGGCGCGCACTTTAGGCGCGCCGGTGATCGAACCGCCGGGGAACGTGGCGGTTAGGAGGTCGACGGCGTCGCATCCTTCCTCGAGCTCGCCGCTGACGGTGGAGACGAGGTGGTGCACCGTCGAATAGTGTTCAAGTGCGAATAATTCAGGAACGCGGACGGAGCGCGGCGCGCAGACTCGCGACAGGTCGTTGCGGAGCAAGTCGACGATCATGAGGTTTTCGGCGCGGTCTTTGGCGCTGTCGGCGAGGGCGCGGCCGAGGGCGGCATCGTGGGCCGGGTGTATCCCGCGGGGGCGCGTGCCTTTGATGGGGCGCGCTTCGACGTGTCGCGTGTCGTCGAGGCGAAGGAAGCGCTCCGGCGACGCGCTGAGCACGTGCAGCTCCTCGAAGGCGAGATACGCCGCGAACGGCGCGGGGTTGAGCGCGCGCAAACGCAGATAGAGCGACCAGCTCGATTCGCGGAGCGGCGCTTCGAGGCGCTGCGACAGGTTGGCCTGGAAGATGTCGCCGGCCACGATGTATTCGCGCACCCGCGTGACGGCATCGAGATAGCCGCGGTGCGTGAACGAGGATCGGAGCCCGATCGGCGCCGCGGCGGAGACGTCGGTGACGGGATACGATGGCGCGCGCGGCATCTGTGCGGGTCGCGCCGGATGGTGCTGCGCAACGGACAGCTGTTCCGGTTGGGCGGCGAGGCGCCGCTCGAGTTCGGTTAGGCGGCGGCGTGCCCGCTCGGGGCGCGAGCGGCCTTCGTCGGGCAGCCCCGTGGACACGATCCATGCGCGGTTCGTGTCGTGGTCCCAGGCGACGACGCAATCGTAGACACCGAGCACGACGTCCGGGATGGAGAGATCATCGTACCGGGGCGCAGGGAGCTGCTCCAGAACCGAGCCCCAATCGTATGCGATGTAGCCGGCAGCGCCGCCCTGAAACGGCGGCAGGTCAGGACGCGGCTCGGTTCGAAACGGGTGCAGGAGGCGGCGGATTTCCGCCAGACTGTGACCTGCGACGGGTGAGCGCGAGCCGTCGCGGAAGTCGATGCGTTCGGCGCGTCCCCCTTTGCATCGCACGACGATCGCGGGATCGGCGGCGAGAAACGAATACCGGTCGCGGCCGCCTGCATCCCGGGCGTGCCCGTGCGCGGTGGCGCTGTCGAGAAACACGACGTACGGCATCCCCGCGAGCGCGGCACACGCGGACGCCGGGTCCGGCGCGGGGATGAGCTCCTCGACGAGCGGGAGCGTCACACCGACGAGCTCCCGGCGTCCGGCGGGTCGTTTCCATCGCGCGCCCGAGCGGCGCGCTCGGCGCGGCGGGATCGTTGCGTTAGGCGCACGTGCTCCGAGACGACGTCGTCGGGCGGCGTGAGGTAGCCCCAGTCGAGCTGCCCTTCCTGGCGGTAGGTCTTGCCGAGGGTGATCGCGAGCTTGGCCTTCGCGAGCTCCTTGCCGAGGTAGAACGCGTGGGTCGCTTCGGTGACGCCTAACTGCGAGAAGATGTCCTGGATGTCGGTGCCGCGGACGAAGAGGTCGCGGTTGAGCACGACGATCGAATCGCGGTCGGTGAAGATGCGGAAGTTGGGATCGGTGATGTGCGATTGCAGGTCGTGGAGCTCGGCGTCGGTGAACGCGAGAATGCGCTGGTCCTTGACGGTGACCAACCGGTCGTCGATGTGCTTGGGCGCGACCTTGTTCCGGATCGCGTAGCGCATGAGGCGGCGCGCGATGTCGATCTCGCGCACGGCACCGCGCGCCCACCCGATGACTTCGGTGGTGAGCACGGTGCGAACGCCCAACTCCTCGCACATCGCGATCAGGATGGCGTTGACGCCCGTGGTGTCGGCAGCCGTGAGCTCGGTGAGGTTGCCAATGCCCATCATCATCGGGACATCCGGGAATCGTCGCCGCGTCTCGATGAAGCGCTCGAGCGACGCGACGAACCCGAACCCGATCGGGTCGATGACCGGGTCGATGAGAAACGGGATGCCTAACGATGTCAGCGTGTCGATGGTGGGCTCGAGCGTGTCGAGCGACGCGCCGAAGTCGGGGATCACGACGACGCGCACCTGACGGCCCGCGAGCCGTCGCGCGACGTCGAGATTCGAGGAATTGACGCTGAGCACGAGCGATGCGCCCGCGTCGACCGCCGTCATGATCTCGTCCGGGTCGAAGCTGTCGATGCTGACACGCATGCCTGCCGCGACGAGCTCGCGCACGATGGGACCGAGCTCGGGGAACGCGAGGCCGGGCGTGCAGCCGACGTCGATGTAGTCCGCGCCGGATTCGTGGAGGCGGTGCGCTTCGGCGAGCAAGGCCTCGCGCGACCACCGCGGCGCGTTGTTGATCTCGGCGAGGATCTCGATGTCCTGCTCGCCGTAGTCGCGCTGCATGGCCTCCTGGCCGAAGTACTCGGGGATCTCGCGCAGGTCTTTCGGTCCTTTGGCGACGCGCACACCCATGCGCTCGGCGATGACGGCGGGGTCGCCCTCGCAGAGTCCGGGAATGAGCACGAGATCCGTGCCGGCGGTGGGCGGCGCCGGTAGGAAGCGCGCGATCCACGGGGTCGTCATGAGCGCGGCCACGGTGATGTGCATGACGGCCACATCGAACGCGAATGGCGGCGCCATGCGATCGAGGGTTCGTCTCAGGGCCGGCTCCGCCAGCCGTCCGGTGACGAACAATACGCGAGACGGATTGACCGCGGTGTCGCTCACGGCGTTAGGCGGCTATTTGGAGTCGCCGCCGCGCACGAACTTGTTCGGCGTTCCCTCGAGCGGCGACCCGGACGGGCGCCAGAGGGAACATTCCTCGATGCGTTTGGCGAGCGCGAAATCCTTGTCGGTGATGCCGCCGGCGCTGTGGGTCTTGAGCTTGACCCACACCTTCGCCCACGTGACGGTGAGGTCCGGGTGGTGGTACGCTGCCTCGGCGACGTAGCCGATCGCGTTCACGAGCATGAGCGTGGTGGGCCAGCCGTCCGTCTTGTACTGGCGGCGAATCCACCCGTCCTCGTAGTACCAGCCGGGGAGGTCGCGCAGCTTCTCCGCGATCTGGTCATCGGTGTAGGTGCTGTCCTTGGTGACCATGTCGTGCTCCTTGCCGATTGGAACGACCCGCGGCGGCGTCGCGTCGCGTGCCTAACGGACGGCGCGTTACATGACGGATCCGCCGCCGATCAAGAGCGTCTGGCCGGTGAGATAGGCGCTGTCCGGCGACGCGAGGAAGACGGCGGCGCGCGCGACGTCGGCGGGCGTGCCCCAACGAGCGAGCGGTATCGACCGTGCGATCTTGCGGCGCCGGATGGCGTCGAGGCCGCCGCCGAATTCTGTGTCGATCCATCCTGGAGCGAGGACGTTCACTCGAATGCGCGGTGCAACGGTCCGGGCAAGCGACTTACTGAACGCCATCACGCCTCCCTTGACCGCCGAAAACATTTCGGGATTGCGTCCGGACATTCCGATGAGGACGTGGTCCCAGCTCATGTTCAGAATAACGCCACCGGCCGGCTGTTCGCGCATCAGGCGTACGGCTTCCCAGGACGCGAGGATGGTGCCTCGGAGGTCGACTGACAGGAGCACGTCGAGCTTCTTGGTGTCGGGCAGATTGGCGGCGGGGCCGGTGAGGATGTCGGCGCCGGCGTTGTTGATCCAGACATCGATGCGACCGAGCGCGCGCTGAACATCGCCAGCGAGATCGGCGATCGAAGCGGCGTCAGCCAGGTCCAGACGAAACACGGGGGCGCGTCGGCCCAAGCTCTCGATCTCGGCGGCGGCCGACCGGGCCTCGCGTTCTTCGTTGCGGTATGTGATCGCGACGTCGGCACCTGCGTGCGCGGCGGCCAATGCGATGGCTCGACCAATACCTGTGGAAGCGCCGGTAACGAGGACAGTGGCACCGGCCAGCGCCGCCCCGGTGCCGCCGGATCGCGAGGCGCCAGCGTGTCGATCGCTCAACCGGTTGCCTCCGTTCGTCCTGTTCCGTAAAGTAGCCGGGGACGGCAAACATTAACGGCGCAGCGACGCCTCACAAGGGGACAGGGGAAGGCAACTCGATGGCGACGGGGAGGGTTCAGTGCGGCTGCTGATCAGTGTGGCGAGCGAGGCGGAAGCGCGAGCCGCGCTCGAGGGCGGGGCGGACATCATCGACGCGAAGGATCCTGCTCACGGACCACTCGGCGCCGTGAACACGATGACGTTGCGCGAGATTGTGCGAGCCATCGACGGGCGCTTGCCGGTGAGCGCGGCGTTGGGTGACGCCAGTGACGAGAAGGCGGTCGCGCTCGCGGCTCGACGGGCGGCAGCCGAGCGGTTGGCGTATTTGAAGGTTGGATTTGCGGGGATCGCGGAGGCGGATCGGGTGGAGTCCTTAATCGCTGCCGCCGTCCATGGAGCGGGAATGGTGAGCGCGAGCGCCGGCGTCATTGCCGTAGCATACGCGGACGCGTCGAGCCAAAATGTCGCTAGTCTGTCGCCATGGTGGCTCGTTGAAGCTGCGGAAAGAGCGGGGGCAGTGGGCATCCTCCTGGACACTATGGTAAAGCAGGAAGCCGGGGCTGGCGAGAGGCCGACTTCGGGTCTATTCCGGGCCATGTCACAGGTGCACGTGGCCGCTTGGGTTCGTCATGCGCACCAGGCTGACCTGACCGTGGCGGTAGCTGGGGGGCTTACTGGCGCTGATCTGTCGGTATTACGCGCGCTGGGCGCGGACGTGGCTGGCGTGCGCGGCGCGGCTTGCGAGGGTGGCGATCGCCTCGGTCATGTGTCGCGCGCGAACGTGGCGGCGCTCGCGCGCTCGGCGGGCCGCCGGAGCTGGCCGGGTCGAACGATCGCGGCGCAACGGGCTTGGGCCGCCGACGCGCCGGAGCGCGAGGCGCCTACGTCGCGCGCAGCGCTTCCGTGAGGCCGGCGGCGTCGGCGATCACGACGCGCATCTCGTTAGGCAGCGCGCGCTCGAAGTACGCGTCCACGAGCGTGGCCTGCTCCGCCACGATCGGCTTGACGAGGATGAGCCGGCGAGCCTGGAGCTCGCCCGAGGTCCATGCGGCGATCGAATCGCTCGTGACGTCCCAGGTGTGCGGCAGCGGGTCGCGGGCGCGCAGCCAGCGATACGGCGCGAGCACCGGCAGCCGGCCGTGGACGAGTGCGCCCGTGATCTCGGCGGGGTGCTCGACGACGCGTGCGTGAGGCGTACGTGAGGCGATGAGGAGGGCGTACTGGTCCATGGCCAGAATCGCCATCCAGTGGGCTGCATCGGGTCCGATGCCTAACGCGCCGTCGACGCGCCGGACGGCGTCGGCGAACGATCCGCCGCCGGGAACGACGGCGATGCCGTCGCCGCGGGCGACCGCGCTCTCCAAGGCCCGCACCACGCTGTCGAGGGGGCCGGGGGCGGCGAGCAGCGCGCCTCCGACTTTCACGACGGTATCGACGCGCGGGGTCACGGGCAGCGCGCGCGCAGCAGCGCGACGGCGGCCGCCGGTGCGACCCGGGCGGCGTCTTCGCCTAACGAATCGGCCAGGCTCGTGCACGGCGCAGTGAGCCGGCGCGCAGCGCGCTGGGCGAGGAACGCGCCGAGGCCGGCGGTGATGATCGGCGTATCGGTGGGGGCGGTGGCGCGCGCACGCGCCAACGCCGCAGCCGTGCGTGCCACCTGTACGCCGGCAACGTGCGCGGCGATGCGGTCGATGGCGTGATCGTCGAGCATCTCGCGGTCGGCGCACACGATGCGCGCGAGTCGTTCGCGCGTGAACTCGCGCGTGACGGGACGGCCATCCGGTGTTGGCGCGCAATAGTCGCCTGCTGCGAGGTCGCCGTTCCAGAGGTGGATGTCGCCGGACAACGCGAAACCTTCAGCCGACACGCCGGCCGTGGCGAAGCCGAGTGGTACGTCGTGGACGATGGCTTCGACGGGCGTGCGGACCGTGCCAAGGTAGAGCAACTCTCCGTTCGCCAGGCGCTCTGGATCGGTGCGGCCTGCCGCCGCGACGCCGCCGTGCGCGATCGGGATGATGTCGGTGGTGGTGGACCCGATGTCGACCAGTGTGGCGTTCGGCCATGTGTGGGCGACCACCGACGCCGTGGCGTGCCAGTTGGACGCGGCGGCGCGGAGCGGGTCGCGGCGTGCGTCGTCGGTGGATACGAAGCGGCCGTCCACAGTGTAGATCGCGATGTCGCCGTGTGGGAAGGCGGCCGCCATCGCGTCGAGCACGAAGGCGACGCCTTCGCGTTTGGTGCGGAAGAGCTGCGAGAGCTCGGCCGTCATGGTGACGGCGTGCGGCATGCCATCGGCAAGGCCGGCGGCGCGGGCCTCGGTGCGCAGCGCGGCGACGAGATCGCCGGGCGTCCGTTGGATCTCGAAGCGCCGCGTGCGCGCGTGCGCAACCCGCCCGTCGCGTACGACGGCGCACTTGAGGTTGACGCCGCCCACGTCCCATCCGGCGACCACGGTCACGGGTCGCTTCCGTTAGGCGAGCGATGCGGCTGATCCCGGTGCTCGATCTCCGCTGCGGGCGGGCGGTGCACGCGCGAGGCGGCGACCGCGCGCAGTACGCGCCGCTCGTATCGCGTGTGGCGCCCACGGCAGCGCCGGGCGACGCGCTGGCGATCGCCGCCGCCTACGGCGCGTTGGGGGCGCGGAGTATCTACGTGGCGGACCTCGACGCGATCGAAGGGCGCGCGCCGCAGGTCGCGCTCGTGGCTGCATGTTCGCTCGCGGCGAGCGAGCACGGAGGCGCGCGGATCTGGATCGATGCGGGGATCTCCGCCGGCGCCGACGTGGCGCGCTGGATTGCCGTGCCCGGCGTGGAGCGAATCATCATCGGATCGGAGAGCCTTGCGACGATGGAGGCAGTGGCTGACATCGTGCGCGCTGTTCAGCCGGTGCCTGTCGCGCTCAGCGTCGATTTGCGGAACGGCGTGCCGCTGGCTCGAGACGCGGGGTTGCGCGGCGCGTCGCCGATCGATCTGGCGCAGGCGGCGGTGCGCGCCGGCGCGATGAGCGTCGTGCTGCTTGATCTCGCGCGCGTGGGGAGCGGCGGCGGCGTCGACGAGCGGTTGGCGCAGCGCGTGGCCGAGGGCGTCGCGCCCACCGAATTGGTGGTTGGCGGCGGTATTCAGGACATCGGTGCCGTGCGACGGCTCGCGGCGTTGGGCGTGCACGGGGTCCTCGTGGGGAGCGCGCTGCACGATGGCCGGATCGACGGTGGCGCGCTCGCGGCCCCGGTTGGGCCGGCCTAACGAAACGGTACGCGCGAGCGGCGCGCGACTATCCCGTTAGGCCGAGCGTGCGCACTAGGGGTGGTTGTCGGCGTGTGACGAGTCGGCCTTCGGGTGCGGCTGGTGATTGCCCGGCATGTTCGGCATGTCGCTCATCGGCATGTCGCGCATCTTCGCGTCGCCCGACGACCCCGAGTGCGCGTCGCCGCTCTTGTGTCCGCGCGACGCGGTGCCGGCCGTGTGCGCACCCATATCGGTCATGATCGGCAGCGTCGCGATGTCGCGTTTCACGAGCGGGTCGTTGAGGTCGAGCTTGGGCCACGTGGCGCCATCGGCGGGGACGAAGGCGCCGTTGATGTGCCCCATGCCGCCATCTTTGAACGTTTCCTTGGTCGGGTTGTCGTACTCTGCGACCACGCGGTACGGGTGATGCGCCTGGAGTGTGAGCGCGTCGCTATTGAATCCGAAGATGAATCGGCCCACGCCTTCCACGCGGCCGTCGTGGTCACGCCGAGCTTTGAGCCGCGCGAGCACCTTGCCGCTGGCCGCGTCCTCGAGCTCGAGGCTGCTGCCATAGTCGTGGAGGTGGCCGCCAATGCCGACGAGTTTGCCGGCGATCGGGAGCTCGAATTCATAGCTGTGCGTCGACTTGCCGGGCGGCACGTCGAACGTCGTGACGCCGCCGATGTGATTGTTCACGTCGACGTAGAACGGCATGACGGTCAGCACGTCGTGGCCCTTGGACGGCGTATACAGCAGCGTGACCTCGAGGTACGCCGCGCCGATGTCCTTGCCGGTTTCGTTGTGAAACATGGCGTACATGCCGAGCTTGTCGCCGATGTGCATGGGGACGCCCATCGATGCGGGCAGCTCGACCGGGTCAGTCTCGGCGCCCCAGCCGAAGAGGCGTTCGACGGCCGGATACACGAGCTGGCGGCGGTCGAAGTTGACGCCAATGAGGTGGTGGAGGATCTCGCGCGGCAGCGAGTCGCCGGCCGCGTCGCGCATGCGCACGCTGAACCCGCGGAGGTAGCCGTCGACGGGCCAGGCGAAGGGCATCACATCGTTAGGCGCCATGCCGGCCATGCCCATGCGCGGGTCCATCGCCGGCAGGTTGAATGGTCCCGCCGTGACGATGATGCGGGAATGCGCCGAGTCGACGCGGATATCGATGTGCGGGGCGGCGGCACGCGGCGTCTGATACGGCCGTGCGGCCGGGGTGGCGAAGATCGCCGCGGCGGCGAGGAGCAGAGTTACCATGGTTCGAATCCTTGACCGTTAGGCATGAGCGTCATCACGCGAGCGTTCCGCGATAGGTGGCGGATTGCCCGAAGCTTTCCTCCACTTCCATCTCGATCGCCGTGAGGTGCGCCACGTTGGCCGCGCCTAACTCCGCCAGGAGCCGCGTGGCCAGGTGGCGGGCCAGCATCTCGACCGTGGTGTTGGGGATGGGCAGGAGCCTACAGTCACGGGCTGGGAACACGTAGCGTTGCTTGCCCTCGTAGTGGACGGACACCGTGTCCTCCGTGGTGACGATCCCGAGCTTGGGGTTCTCCGTGGGCAGCAGCACCTTGTGATCGATCTCGTCGCAGAGTTGGCGCATGAGACGTTTGATGAACGAGAAATCGAGTACGTACCAGCCGTCTTCGTCGAGCGCGCCGTCCAAGGCTACGCCTACGCGATAGTTATGTCCGTGCAGCGCCTCGCACCTATGGCCGGCGAACGTGATGAAATGCGCCGACGAGAAGACGGTGTAGTCCTTCTTGACCCGTATCCTAAACTCGCCGTGGGTTCGCATCGGTTCCATCCGGAGCGCTAGCTCCAGCCTCCTTCGAGAAGTACGGCGAAGATCGCGGCGGCGGTAAGATCGGCCGTGGTGCCGGGGTTTCGGGCGTTGGACGTATCGCGGAGCGCGAGATCGAACGCGGCCGTGCGCCGCCGTCCGGCGGCACTGCGCACGCCGCCGGCGGCGAGGACGGCTCGACTGCACCGAGAGATCTCCGTGGCCGCGACGTCGCCCAACTTGCGAGCGACGTGCGTGTCGGGCGCAGCGGCGAGCAGGGTCAGGTAGGTCTCGACGATCGCGTCATCCCACGAGAGTCCGTCGCGGCGCGCGCGGCGCAACGTGGGCGCACCCAGCTCGAACGTGACGGCGTAATCCGTGGCGTATTCTCGCGCAATGCCATCGCGATCGGCGGCGAGCGCCATGACCGCGCGCAGCGCGCGCGTCGGCGCGTGGGCGACGTCCTGCGCATCGGCGCGTCCGAGTCCGCCAGGGCGCGCGAGACGAATCGCGGCGTACACGTCCGCGGCATCGCGAACGGTGGTGCGCCGCAACACGCGCGCCACGCGTTCGCGCAGCGTCCCGGCGCGAGGGTCCGAGGCGGCGCGGGCGAGCGGCGCGAGCAGCAGGACGATGCCGAGGTTGGTGTTGGCGCGCGTCCACCGAGCTGTGGCGGTACACGCGGTGCGAATGGTGGTGCCGAGCGAGTGACGCCGCGCGAGGAGCATGGCGGGTCCGATGGCGGCAGCGCTAGCGAGAAAATGTTCGTAGCGCGTGTCACGGAAGTGCGTGCGCGGGGGCGGTGCGACGTTACCGGGTTTGGGTGCGCTGGCCTCGAGCAAGCAGGCCAGTTGCGCGGCGCTGGCGATGTCGGCGGCGGTCATTGGGCGCGCGTGCGCGCGCCGACTGGGCGTCAGCGTTGGACGCGATAGGCGTCGAGCAGGTGATCGACGATCGCTTGTGCGACGTCGAAGGACGTAGCCGTCTGAAGGCCGTGCCATCCCGGGATGCCATTCACCTCGAGTACATAGACAGAACCGTCTCGAGCGGGCAGGAGATCGACGCCGGCGTACGCAGCGCCAACGGTGCGTGCCGCGCACAGCGCCATGGCGTGCCATTCGGCGGGCAGCGTGATCGCGCGTGCGCGTCCACCACGAGCCAGATTGGTGCGCCAACCCGCCGCCGAGCGTTCGATGGCGCCCAGTACACGGTCGCCAACGACGAAGACGCGGACGTCGCGTCCGTCGTGCTCGATTGTGCGCTGAAGATAATACACCCCGTGGATCGCTTCCAGCGAGCGGAATACGCGCCATGCGATCTCCTCATCGCTCACGCGCACCATGCCGAGTCCCATGGAGCCGACGAGGGGTTTGACGATGACATCGCGCATGTCGCGGAACGCGGTCATCGCATCGTCGGCGCGCTCGCACACGACCGTGTCTGGCGTGGCGAGGCCGGCGCGTGCGAGAAGCGCCGACGTGTAGAACTTGTCGACGGTTCGCTCGATGGCGCGCGGCGGATTCATCACGGGGATGCCGGCGTCCTCCAGGGCGTGGAGGGCATCGACGCGGAAGACGATCTGCTCGAGGGACCCGTTGGGGATGATGCGCGCGAGGACGGCGTCGGCGTCGAGGAGATCGGTGTCGTTCGCGGCGAGATGGGCGCGGCGACCGAGGGAGGCAACGAGGGATTCGTATGGAAACACGGCCGCGCGTGCGCCCCGAGCGGCGAACGCGCGCGTGAGCTCATCGGTGTGCCATCCGGTGCGAGCGGCGAGGATGGCGACAAACATGCGGTCAGGTCTCCTGGCCGGCGAGGGCCACCACGCCGCCGGTGGCAAAGTTAGGCAGGTCGCCGGCGACGGCGGCGAAGCCGGGCGTGGCGGTACCGCGCGTGAGGGCGGCCTCGGAGTCGAACCAGAGCTCGGCCTTACGGTAGAACGCCGGTGTGGATCCGTCGAGGTTGCGCGGAAACTTCATGAACACGGAGCGCGTGAAGCCGATTTCCTTTGCGTGTTTGGTCACGAGCGGGAGGTGGGTGCCGGCGTAGTATTTTTCGAACGCTGCCGGATCTGTCGGGTGGTTGTAGATGACGACGACGGACCACATGAGAGCCTCGGGGAATAGGGAATGGGGAAATCGGGAATAGTCTGCAGGCGAACGTCGAGCGTGCGTAGGTGTGACTCAGTTCATCAGTGATGTGCGCAGCACTTCGGCGTCCAATTTGCCGCCGTGGAACGTGCGGCCGGAAGTGTCGCTGGTGAGCCAGACTTCGCCGGGACTGAACAGCATCTTGTCGATCTTGTAGAAGTCGCCGCCATAGCGCTTGAAGATGTCGTAGAACGGTGTGCCATAGTCGTGCGACGCGGACGCGGGGAGTTGGCTGGCGAGCTGCGAGAGCTCGTCATCGTCGGCGCGGACGGTGAAATGCGCCTGACCGCCGTAGAGCACGCAGTCGTTGGTCCGGCCGATGGCGTGCAGATCGTCGTGCGCCACGGGAGGGAGCGGGGCGACGCCGATGCCGCTCACGACGCGGCGGACGTCGAAGCCTAACGACTCCATCTTGTGGAGCGCGGTCTCGAGGATGCGCGCTACCACCTGCACGCCTCCGGCGAGCGACGCGGTGGGCGCGATGGCGATCGTGATCTGGCGCGGGTCGAGTTTCGACCGCGACGCGATATAGTTCGCGACTTCATCGGTGGGCGGTGTGCGTCCCTCGAGAACCAGCACGCCGCGCCGGGCCTGCTCGCCGTAGCCCAACTTCGTGAACAATTCGGCTTCGACGCGCGCATGGGCGCGCAGCGGGCCCGATGCCATGGCGAAGTACTTGCCGACCTGGATCGCCCACCCCGCGTACTGCGAGGCCATACAGGCGAGCGCCGGGTGGTCGGTCCAGACGCGCACGCTCGGGTAGGCGTCGGCGCCAATTCGTAACCAAGTGAGACTAATATCGGCCAACCCGCTCGTGCACAGCTGCGCGAGCGCGAGGCCGGCGCCGAGTCCGCCGGCGGCTTCGATGCCGGCGTCGAGGAGGCGCGTACCAGAGGGCAGGAAACTGCTTGCGATGCGGAGCTGGCTCGCGCGCTCGACCATGCCGTCGGCGAGCTCCCAGGCGCGCTCGTTCAGGTGCAGGGCGCTCATCGCTCGTCGCTCCGCGCGAGGATCTCGCCGCGGCCTAACTCTGCCATGTCGCCGCTGTAGCGCCGGAAGCGCGCTGCCGGCACGTCGCCATCGACCGACAGGTCGCGGCGTAATTTCAGGTGGACGAGCGTCACTGCGATGTGCGGCGGGCGATACGTACAATCGTACCGGTAGGTCGGCGACACGGACACGCTGCCGTAGACCACGATGGTGCCGCGTTTGTTGAAGCGGCCGGGATCCTCCCCTGCACTGCCGAACACGATGACGTTGCCGGCGATCATGCCGGTTCCGGCGCGCGGTCCGGCGTTGCCGGCGACCACCACGGTGCCGCGCCGCATGGTGGCGCCGATCTCCGCTCCGGCGTTGCCGCGCACGATAATTTCACCGCCGGACATGCCGCGCGCAGCGGCAAGGCGTCCCGCGCCTAACCGATCGCCGGCGTTGCCGGCGATGTCGAGGAGGCCGCCGGTCATCTCGAGGCCGGCGCCGTACGCGGCGTCGCCGATGACGTGGAGCTCGCCGCCCCCCATGCGGGTGCCGACGTAGCGTCCCACGGGGCCCTCCACATGCAGCTCGCCGGTGGTCATGCCGGCGCCGATGGCGTCGATCATCGCGAGGTCGCCGGCCACACGCACGCGGCTCGACATCCCGCCGCGTACGTGGAACACATCGCCTAACGGCACCTGCTGCGGGCCGTCCCACAGCGGGAGGCGCGCGATCGCGTCCGCGTCGAGGGTCGCGAGGGCGTCCGGCGTGATGGATTCCGCCTCGAGCCGGCGCGCGACCGCGGTGCGCAGCGTGAGCGTGACGCCGTCGCTCATGCGGCAGTGCTCCCGTCCATGATCTGCCGCAAATGAAAATGGTGCGGCCCGAGCTTGCCGCCGTAGTTGCCGGCCGAGATGGAGTGAACGCCCGGGTGGCAGGCGGCGTCGATGCCGGTGCGCATGGCGGCGGCGATGGACGGCACGTCCACGCCGTCGAGCACGATCTCCAGGGCGGCGTTCACTCCGTTAGGCAGCGACGAGGTCGTCACGGCCCGCACGGTGGGCGCGAACGCATCGTTGGTCGTCGCGATCATCTTGGCGTAGCGTGTGCCGCCCACTTTGCTGCCGCTGCGCACGATTCCGCCCGGGAACGGCAGCACGACGCCCGGCATGCCGCGCATGGCGGTTACCGCGGCCTCGGCCGCGCCGAGTGCCGCGGCGTCGCTCTCGGCGAGAATGAGAAAGTTGCCGCCGCCCACGCCGTTCACCCGGCCGAACGACTCCTGCACGAGGAACTCCCCTTCCATGACCGGGATGCGCCAGTAGCGCGTGCCGCCGATCACCTTGCTGCTTTGGAAGCCATCGCCGAACACGCGCAGCGACCGGCCAACGGCCATGCGATCGGGCGCGTTAGGCAGGCCGTCGAAGCACGCCGTGGTCACGCACGTGAGCACGGTCTGGCCGATCCGCTCGATGAGCCGCTTCGCGAGGCTGTCCGAATCCATTGTGAAGAGCAGGACGCTCACGCCGGGACGGCCGTCGGGCGTCTCGGCCGGTGACAGCTCGCGCTCGATGCCGGCTTCGACCTTGCAGGCGATGACGGACGTCGCGAAGCCCGTCATCTCGCGGGCGGCCTCGGCGGCCCACCGCGGATCACGCGCGGTGATGATCACACGCGCCGCGCGCATGCCGAAGGCCTCGGCGAACGTGTCTTCGATGGCGACGCCGCGGATCTGCACGTCAGGCGCCCGCGCCCAGCGAAACCGGCGCGTCGCGGGGGGGCGCGACCGGATAGTTGGCGAGCGCAATGGTCGCGTAGCGATCGAACCACACCGACAGGTCGCGCATCATCGCCTCGTCGTACGGCGGCCGGACGTGCAGGCGATGCGTCGGAGGCGCCCGCCGCAGCTGGCCTTCCTCGACCACCAGCACGCCGCCCTTGATCACGTACCGCGGCGTGGCGAACATGCGGGCGATGTCGGGGTCGCGCGCATAGATCGTGATGTCGGCGTCGGCGCCCGCGCCCAGGTGTCCCTTGCTGGTCAGGCCTAACTGACGCGCCGGGCCCGCGCGCGTGATGATCGCGATCTCGCGCAACGTGTATTCGCGCGACAGCCCATCGGCGAGCGCGCTGCCGGCGAGCAGCTTGTGATTCACGGCCTCGAGGCGCTCGTCGCGGTAGGCGCGATCCATCAACAGGCGAATGAGCTCGGGATAGCTCGTGAATGCGCCGCCGTTGGGATGGTCGGTGGACAGCAGTACGCGCCACGGATCCTCGGAGAGCAAGAAGAGCTCGAGGCCAACCACCCATTGCAGCGACGCGACGGCCGCTGCATCGCGGTACTCGTACGGCACGATCCCGCAACCCGTCTCGAGCTCGACGTCGACGTTCACCCAGCGCCGGCCGGTGCTCGCATGGAGCAGGTACTCCACCGCGCCGTCGGCCGTCACCGTGGTGGCGTGTCCGAGCATCACCTGTCCCACGTCGGCCGTCACTTCCGGGTGCGTGTTGATGTACGCGATGAGCTCTTTCGCGCCCGACGCCCAGGGTTTGCCGTCGCCGCCCGCGTAGGCGTGGAATTGCACGTGCGTGAAGTGTGCGCGGCGGCCCGACAACGCGCGCATGCTGTCGAGCGTCGTGGCCACGTTGCCGGGCAGGCCGAGGTTGTTGCAGTGAATGTGCACCGGATGCGGCAACGCGAGCGTATTCGCGGCGTCGGCGAGCGTTTCCATGATGGCGCGGGGCGTCACGCCCGGAATGCCTAACGCGTCATCGATGCTCTTCACCGCGCGCACGTTGCGCTTCCACAACTCGATGCCGCCGGGATTGACGAGCTTGATCGCATACGCGCCGGTTGCGCCTAACAACCAGGCGGCGTAGTCGCGCGCGCGGTCGCGTTCTCCAGCAGCCACCTGCTGCAGCAGGTAGGGGTCGTTGCCCATGAGCACGAAGAACCCGCTGTCGACGATCGGCGTGTCGTCCAGCTGCGCGTGCGTGTCGCGCGCGCCCACGGGCGCCACCGCCGCATCGAACACGGTGGTGTAGCCGAGTCCCGCGTAGCGATAGCCGGTGGTGAACGTGGTCGGCACGGTTCCCCCGGTGCCGGATCGCGCGACGGTATCGAACAGTGCGGGCGGCGATGCGGGATCGGCCGTGCGTTCATCGGACAGAATGCGTCGCGCCTGGTTCACGCTCGAGGCGGCGATGTGCGCGTGGATGTCGATGCCGCCGGGCATCACGACCATTCCATGCGCGTCGAGTCGTGGCGCGTCGTCGGGCAGCGACGCGACGATGCGACCGTTCTCGACGCACACGTCGCGCACGTCGCCGTCAACGCCGTTCGCGGGATCGTACACGGCGCCGCCCGTGATGCGCAGGCGGTCGGTCACGAGCGGCGGGACCGGCGTGTGCCGATGCGTTGGGCGAGCGCGCGCATAACGTCAGCCGCCACCGGCGGACCGGGCACCGGTGCGCGCAGCGGTAGCGGGACGTCGTCCATGCGGAAGGCGGTGCCACTCTCGTGGATGCCGGCGACTCCGGTGTCGATCGCCGCGTCGCACGGTAACTCCGACGCGGATGGGCCGATGGCGACCGACCGCACGGCATCGATCGCGAACGGCGTGCCTAACGCACGACCGACCACCAGCACCGCGTCCACGGCGCCGCTCGCGACGAGCGCGCCCGCACCGTCGTCGGGACGAAACCGGGGATGGCCGCGCGAGAAGTCGACGGTCATCGGATAGCCGGTCTGCCACGCGAGCACGGACTCGGCACCCACGCGATTCCCGCCCCCGCGCAAGGGTGTGACACACGCACGCGTGACGGCATTGAGCTGCTGGCCGAGCGCGGTGAGCGACTCGGCGCGCGCGGGCTCGGGCGGCAAGGCGCCGGGTTCGGCGTCGTACACGATCGCCACATAGCGCGCGGCCGTGAGCGTGCGCGCGAGATCGGCCAGCGCTCCGTCGAGCTCGGTGCCGCCTAACGGTCGGCCGGCGAGCACGGCGCGCAGCGCGGCGATTGCGTCGAGCTCCTGGCCGGCATGTATGCGGATCCGTGTGTCGGCGTCCGCCGGACCGCGGGCGTCGCCCACGTCGACAGACACGAGCCGCCGGCTGCGGCGGCCATCGGGGACGAACAGCCCTGCGGGCTCGGGCGCGTAGCGGGACGCGTAGCGCGGGTATCGCGCCGCCGGATCGGTGCCCCAGAACACGATGCAATCGGCGCGATTGCGAATCTCGCCGAGCGTCGCGCTCACCCGGCCGCGCCGTTGGGCGGCGAGGATGCCCGCGGCCACCGTGGACGAGCTCACGCCATCGACCACAGCGTGCAGTGTGTCGGCGACTTCGACCGCGGCGCGCTGCGTTTCGCACGAGATGTCGATGCCGAGGAACACGAGCGCGCGCCGGGCTTGATCGAGCAGGGTCGCGGCAGCGTCGAGCGCTGCGTCGACCGTAACGATGGATCCGTGCGCACGAGCGATCGCGGGGACGCGCCCGTCGCCGAACCACGAGGAGCCGAGCGCGCAGGCGCCACGCGCTTCGGCAATGCGCCCGTCGCGCACAGCCACGGCGATGTCATCGCAGGAGCAGCCACATCCCAGGCAGGTGACGTGCTCGACGAGGTCCCCCCCCGGCATCTGGCTCATGCGCTTCTTCTCCCGCTGCCCCCGATTTCCTCATACAGCTTTCGCGCGCGTCGCACAAGCGCGGTATGGCAAGCGGCGTCGCTCGCGCCGCGTGCGAAGATCGTACAGACGGGGCTGCCACGCAGAATGCGCTCACCGGGATGCGGCACGTCTCGCACGGACCGATCGTCGAGCCACGCGCGCGTGTCGCCGACGACAACCGTCCGCTTCGCGAACACTATCGCTTTACCGAAGACCAGGGCGGCGGAGTCGCGTCGAGCGGATCCAAGGTCGAAGGCTGGTGCGACGCCATTGCATCCACTGACGTGAGCACCAAACACCGAAAATTCGAACGCGCGTTCGGCGAGCTCCATGGATGCCGTATAGCGCGGATTCACCTCGGTCACGAACGGCGTGCCGTTGCGGGCAATGAAGTCGATCCCGTTGACTCCCACAAGGCGCAGCTCCCGCGTGAGAGTGCCGGCGATGGTACAGGCGGTATCGAACAACGCGTCGCCATGGGGGAACGTTGGCGACTTGGCAGGAACGAGAATACTGCCGCAGTAGCCGAATCCCGAAGCACCGAACTCCGGTTCGCCCACGAGCTGCCGACTGAACGCGAACGGGACGGCGCGAGCGCCGTCGGCGGCAAACACCAGCGAGCCGGGCTGGCCGGCGATGCGTTGTTGCAGAAAATGGGTGCGGCGGAGCGTGTCGCCGTGTCGCCAGCGCGTGATACCGTGGCCGCCGCCGGAGGCGAACGGTTTGGCCAACCACGCGGTGCGTCCGGGATCGCGACCGCGTCGGAGGCGCAGCTCGGGCGCCGGGAAACCATGTGCGCGCAGGACGGCCGACACCACCGCGGGCGCGCGGGCGCGCGCCAGCACATCCGGCGGGTTGCCGAGGAGTCGGCGGCCTCGCGCGAGTATGCGTACCGCGTCGGGATGATTCTCGAAGCTGGCGACGTAGGCAACCGAAGCGCCGGGCATGGCGGCTGCCGCGCGGGCGATGCCAAACGCATCATACCGGCCGATGCCGGGCCCAGGGGCGCGCAGGACGAGCGCCGGCGTCGCGGCGTTGTCCAGATCGGCGAACGCATCGACCGATGCCACCGTGTATCCGGCGCGCATCGCCGATTCGACGAATGCGCGCGTTGAAAAACCGGCGACGACGACGCCTTCCGCCGGCCGGTTTCGCGTGTGCGTACGAGTCGAGTCAGGCGATGCCGAGGCGGTGGCGCGCGGCATCGGGAGTGATTACGAAGAGATGGTCGAGCACAGTGCCGGCGGCCTCGCGCAACCCGAGTACGTTGACGAGCGCTTCGTTCGGACCGCCCGCGAGGCCGTCGGCGATGAGCGCGGCACCCTGCGCGGCTTCCTTGGCCGTGCGCGCGAATCCTTCCAAGCGGCGCACGGGCGCGAACGGGCTGAGCCTGAGCCGGAGCTCGCGGGTGATCTCGTCGGCGTGCGTTAGGCGGCCCGACAGCAGGATTTCGTGCGGGTGCGGCACGACGGTGCACAACCCCGCCACGGCCTTCACGGCGCTCTCGATCATCGCGTCGCGTGCCAGCTGCTCGCGCTCGGTGCCCGGCGCGGCGATGTGGCCGATGGCATCGTGGTTGCTGCCGATCACGCTGGCCGCGCCGCCATTGAAGAGCATGTCCTTGGTGATGGTACCGGCGAGGAAGGCGACCTCGCCGTCGAGTGCGCCGGCGGCACGCACGCCCATCGGTCCCGCGGTGCCGCCCATTCCGTCGACGATGCGGCCGTCCTGCACGGCGATGGCAGCCGAGAACGCGCCGCCTAACTCGAGGAGCACGAACGACACGTCGGTGTACGGGCAGCCGCGGCGACGCGCCTGGTCGTGCACGCCGAGCGCGGCGGCGCAGACTTTGTCGGCCGTGCCCATGTCGACGCGATTGATCTTGCGCGCCGCCGGCACCGAGGTGAGGTGGATGACGCCCGGCGTGAACAGCACGGGCAGGTGCGCATCGCGCATGGCGCGGGCGAGCACGCGCAGTCCGCCGATGCCGCCGTGGTCGTCGGCCGCGGCGAGGTACGCGAGGCGGAAGTCGGTCTCTTGGGCGCGCTCGACGGGCGTAAGGGGCAGACCGTAGCCCGACGGACCGGCGATGAGCGCGGCGCGCGCGTCGCGGAGCATCGCGATGAACGCCGGCACGTCGGCCACCGCCTGGGCGGTGGGCAGCGATCGATCGAGAAAGACCGCGCCGTCATGGAGCCCGCACAGATCGATGGTGATGGTGCCGGGATCGATGCCGAGCGTGCGGGGCATGTGGGGCGCGATCCGGCGGTTCGGTTAGGCTTGGAGGCCCGCGGCGAGCTCGGCGATGGACTCGGCGTCGAGGACGGCGTCGTTGCGCTCGAACAGGCGCGCGATGCACGCCTTGTGGACCTTCATCTTGAAGCCGCCCACGCCGATCGCGCCGAACGTGGTCACGCCGTCGCGGTCCTTGGCGTCGTCGTTCACCTCGATGCCCTCGATGCCTAACGGAGGAACGGCGTTGAGGTCGCAGGCGACCGCGAGGCCCTGGCGCTTGGACCAGGCGTCGCGCGGCACGAGCAACACGCCGGCGGGACCGGTGTTGAGCAGAATCTCCGGACGAGCGGTATCGAGCACGCGCGCCGCGTCGGACGAGTTGCGCATGCACACCATCGCGACGTCTCCCCCGAACCGCGATTGGATGTTGGAGCGCGCGCGCTCGCCTTCCTCGTCGCGACGCGATGTGATCGTGACGTGCGCGCCGGCTTTGGCGAGGAGACCGGCTGCACGCAACCCCACAGGCCCGGTGCCTGCGGTCACGAGCACCTTCCGGTCACGCACGTCGCGCACGGCGCGCGTGATTTTCACGACGGCGGCGACGGCGGTCGTATTCGATCCGTTCGAGTCCAACATCATCGAGACGCGGAACGGGCCGAAGACGGCCTTCTGCGCTGCCGCGAGGATCTTCTCACCCACCGACATGTCGCTGCCGCCGATGAACACCGCGGTGTTGCGGAGATCTTTCGGTCCGCGCGTGAAGATGCAGCCGTAAATCAGTTCGCGTACATCGTCTTCGGTCACTCCTCCGCGCTGCATGATGGCATCCGCGCCGCCGTCGTGTGCGACGACTTCGTCGAACGCGCTGGCGAGTCGATTTGAATCGAGCTGAAGCAGGAGTTTTTTCATCCGGGCACCCATGGATGAACACGGGGCGCCGAGAAGCGCCCCGTGTGGTCGTGTCCATTCCGGCGTCGCCGTGGACCGCGTACGCAGCGATGCGCGTGCGCGGCCCAACGCTGCAACTATCCTTCGGCGCCGCTCGCGAACGGGTGACGGGCCGTCTTCTCGCCGGCGATGACATCGTCGATGCGCGGCTGGCCTTTGAGCGCGCGCTCGAGCGCCTGCTTGGTCGCCCGGTAGTTGAAGTCGAAGATCTTCTTGTCGTCTTTCGCGTCCCAGTGGATGAACACGCCGACGAGGATGCAGTAGTCATCGACCTTGTCTCGCGGGATGACACCGGACGACACCGAGTCGACCACTGCGCGGGCGACGGCGGCCTGTGCGGGACCGAACATCTGCACGGCCTGCTTGGCACCCTTGATCGTGACCTTGTTGAACAGGATCGTGTCGGGCTTCGCCGCGAGGTTGGGCGTGACGACGGCGAGGAGGCTGGTGAAGCCGTCCTTGTTGTTCGACAGCGCGCTGACGAACGCCTGTCCCGCATGTCCCGATTTGGAGCCTACGATGAGGTCGATGTGCGCCACCTCGTTCCCGTCGCCAATCAGGGATTCGCCGATGAAGAATTCCGCTGCCATGGGACCCACCTCCGTACTAAGTGGTTGTAGACCGCACACGCGACCGCGTGGTATCGATTGCGACGGAGCCACGCACGTCCCCTCCACCGAAGCCGTGAGGCGCGCCGGATGGACGCGCCTCACGCGTGGGGTCTAGGGGATCGTGAACATGACTCCCCCTCAAGATCGTGTCAAGCACGAGCGGCTGCACGCGCAACGGGGTTTCCCCGCTCCACCACGTCGTGCAAGTTTCGCGTATGCGCATACCGATCGAGAGCTATCGTCTGTCCAACGGCCTCGTCGTCACGCTATCGGAGGATCATACGGCGCCGATTGTCGCCGTGAATCTGTGGTACCGCGTCGGATCGGCCAATGAACGCGTCGGGCGAACCGGATTCGCTCACTTGTTCGAACACATGTTGTTTCAAGGTTCGGAGCACGTCGCGGCCAACGAACACTTCGAGCTGATCCAACGCGCGGGCGGCACGCTCAACGGTTCGACATGGTTGGACCGAACGAACTATTACGAGACGGTCCCCTCGAACGAGCTCGCGCTCGCCTTGTGGCTCGAGTCCGACCGGATGGGTGCGCTCCTGCCGGCGATGACGCAGCACAAGCTCGACACGCAGCGCGACGTGGTGAAGAACGAGCGACGCTGGAGCATGGACAATCAGCCATATGGCACGTGGTCCGAGCGGCTGCCGGCGCTCACGTATCCCGCGAGCCATCCGTTCCATCACTCGCTCATCGGCTCGATGGAGGATTTGTCGGCCGCGAGTCTGGATGACATCGCGACGTTTTTTTCCACGTATTACCGCCCGGACAACGCGGCGCTTTCGATTGCGGGTGATTTCGAGCCGCGACAGGCGCGGGCGCTCGTCGAGCAGTACTTCGGCGTGATCCCGCCGGGAAAGTCTCCGATTCCGCCGTTGGCCGACATGGAGCTTTCGCCGTTGTTCGGTGACTGGCGTCGCGAAGTCGTGCCTGACATGGTGATGGTGCCGAGGTTGTTCCTGGCGTTTCGCGCGCCGGTGTTCGGTACGGACGAGTACTACGCCGGCAGCGTGTTGGGCGCGATTCTCGGAATGGGCAAAGCGAGCCGGTTGCAGCGCGAGCTGGTGCGCCAGCGCGAGATCGCCAGCGAAGCGACCGCGTTCACGTTCGATCTCACGCAAGGCGCCGACCTGTTGGTGATCGACGCAACGGCTCGGCCGGAAGTATCGAGCGACGCGCTGGAGGCGGAGGTGGTGCGGGAAGTCGATGCGATGCGCACGGGCGGCGTGACTGCCGCCGAAGTGGAGCGCGCGGTTGCGCTCATCGAGACGGCATTCGTGACGTCGTTGCAGTCGGCCGGCGAGCGGGCGGACAAACTATCGATGTTCGCGGCGATGTTCGACGATCCGCGTCTCCTCAACGAGCAGACCGAGCGCTATCGGGACGTGACGGTGGAGCGCGTGAACGCCTTCGCGCGCGAACGGTTAGGCACGGACAACCGGGCCAGCCTGCTCTACATTCCGAAGGACGGCGACGAGGGGCAGCCCGACGAGACCGAGGCCGCCACGGGAGCGACGCGGTGACCGGCGTGCCGATCGCGTTAGGCGGCGCGTCCGCGCCGTCCGCGCCGTCCGCGGCGTCCGCGCCTCCGGCCGCCGCGCCGCCCAAACCGTACCGGTTTCCGCGCTTCGAGATCGCCGCGCTGGACAATGGGCTGCGCGTCATCGTTGCACCGGTGCGCATGCTGCCGGTGGTGACTGCGCTGCTGCTCGTGGACGCCGGTGCATCGACCGAGCCCGTGGGGCACGACGGCGTCGCGAATCTCACGGCGCGCGGCCTGCTCGAAGGTACGATGCGCCGCGACGGCAACGCGCTCACCGAGCAGTTCGAGCGGTTAGGCGCGGGGGTGTTCGCGGGCGCCGACTGGGATACCGCGAAGGCCGGCGTGACGGTGCTGCGCACGCATCTCGAGGCGGCGCTCTCGCTGTTCGGCGAGCTGGTGCTGGCGCCGTCGTTCCCGGAGCGCGACGTCGCGCGCCTGCGCGCCGAGCGCCTGGCCGACCTGCTGCAACTGCGGACGGAGCCGCGAGGTCTGGCCGACGAGATGTTCGCGCGTTTCGTGTACGATCCGATCTCGCGCTACGCGCGCCCGGAAGAAGGCGGATCGGATACGGTGTCGAGCCTCACCCGCGACGATGTCCGGCGATTCTATACGGATCGCTACCGGCCGCGCGGATCCACACTGGTGCTGGTGGGCGACCTGAGCGTCGATGAAGGACTCGACCTCGCGCGCCGCGTGCTCGGCGACTGGGAGGGAACGGCGCCACGAAGCGCGCCACCGGCGGACGCGCCGGCGCGTACGACGCGCGCCGTGCACCTCGTGCGCAAGCCGGACGCGCCGCAGTCGGAGCTGCGCATCGGGCACATCGGGCTGCCGCGTGCGCACCCGGATTATTTTCCGGTGCTCGTGATGAACGCTGTGTTAGGCGGGCTCTTCTCGTCGCGCATCAACCTCAATCTGCGCGAGGCGCACGCCTACACGTACGCGGCGTTTTCCGGCTTTGCGTGGCGCCGCGGCGCGGGGCCGTTCGTCGTGTCGACGGCGGTCGAGAGCGACGTCACCGCCGAAGCGGCGCGCGAAGTGCTCTCGGAGATCGAGCGCATTCGCGCCGAGCCCGTCACGGCCGACGAGCTGTCGCTGGCCACGAGTTATCTGGGCGGCGTGTTTCCGATCAAGTACGAAACGACCGACGCCATCGCGCGCGCGCTCGCCGCGCTCGCCGCATACGATCTTCCGATCGACTACTTCGACACGTACCGCGATGCGGTGCGCGGGGTGACCATTGCCGACGTGCGGCGCGCCGCCGAGCGCCACCTGCATCCCGACGCGCTGCAGGTGGTGGTGGTCGGCGACGCGTCGGAGATCAAGGCGCCGGTCGCGGCGATGGAGATCGGGCCGATGCTCGAGTACGGCGCCGACGGCGTCGAACTCACCACCGACCCACAGAATGGCTGATCCCGGTCGGGTGTCTTCGGCGCGCCAGTACACGGGGCGCATCATCAACCTCGATCTCGACACGGTCCGTTTTCCCGATGGGTCGACGGGCGAGCTCGAAATGGTTAGGCATCCGGGCGCGAGCCTGGTGCTGCCGTTCCTGAGTGATCCGGGTGGCGACGATCCACAGATCCTGCTCATTCGGCAGTATCGCTATGCCGCCCAGGGCTTCGTGATCGAGTGTCCCGCGGGACGACTCGAGCCGGGCGAGTCTCCGGAGTCGTGCGCACGGCGCGAGCTGCTCGAGGAAGCCGGTTGCACCGCGGAGCGGCTGGACCCCGTGTACACGTTCTACACGACGCCGGGTTTCACCGACGAAAAAATCCACGCATTCATGGCGTCCGGCCTGTCGCGCGGCGCGGCCAGTCCCGAGGCAGACGAGTTCGTCGAGAACCTCGTGATGCCGTTGTCGCGCGCGCTCGAGATGGTTCGCGACAGCGAGATCGTCGACGCCAAGACGGCGCTCACCCTGCTCTACGTCGCGGGCTTCCGACTCGACGCCTAACGGCTGGTTAGGCGGAACATCACCTGGTCCAGATAATGATGGCGCCGCACTGCCCGATGTTGTATCGCGGCGGCGCGTTGGATGCATCGTAGATCTCGATGCCCGTGACGTCTTCAGGGCGGACCAGCTCGTTGAGCCCACCCTCGTGCAACTGAGTGTCGTTGATCCAGACGGCCGGGCCGCACAGGTCGGTGAGGCCGGCCCCGTGTGTCGAGAGGAGCTCGTAGTCGGCCCCGGACACGGGCACGACCCGGACGCCCGGTACCATGTAGAAGAAGTCCATCAAGGTCAGGGGCCGCGACTTGGCAATGTCTTCCGCGGTGTAGTAGTGGCCCAGGCCGTTCTTCCGGCGGTCATTGAACGCCTGGTATCGCATGAGCCCCGCCTTGCTCTCTACCTTCACGGCAGCGAGGACCTGCACCGACTTGCTCATCGTGACGCGCACGGTGTCGGTGCGGCCGGCGGCGAGGTCGACCACTCGCCTCACCAGCTCGAAGCCCAGGTACTGCGACTCGAGGGTGCCGGTACCCGAGGGAAGCGAGTCCAAATGGAACTGCCCATCGGCGCCCGTGATCGCGGTTGATGATCCCCACAGGGTGACGTGCGCGCCGGCCAGCAGCCGTCCCGTGGAGTCGGCGACCGTCCCGACGAGCCGTGCCGCTCCGTGACGCAGGGATTCGCCTAACGGAGACGCGTTCTTCTCGCGGTTCACGGCGAGCACCGTATCGGAGCCGAGGTCGAAGTCACGCACGAGCACGCCGCGACGCGGCAGCCTAACTTCGATGAAGCCTGTGGCGCGCGAACCGAGCTCCGCGCGCGCTTCGAGCGGCCGGTCCGATGGCAACCCACAGACTGCGAACCAGCCCGAAGGGGCGGTCTTGGCGGGCACCGCACGACGATCATTGTGCACGCCGCGGTCGTCGAGGACGATGTGGTTCCAGGTTGCGATCACGGTCGACAATCCAAGGGGCGTCCCGGACGCGGCGTCGCGCACGAAGCCGACCATCACGCTGCTCGAGTCACCGTCCGCCGGCCGTCCGCAGATCTTGTTGTGCATTGCCTCGGAGCCCGGCGTGGCCAACCTCACGTTGTCCACCTCGGCGGAGCCGACTTCCAGGGTGCGCTCGACCGCGCTCAATCCGAGCTCGGACAATGTCTCGTCGAGGAAGCCGAGGATGTACTTCCCGGGCGGAACGTGCGCGAGCTGGTAGTGCCCGGCCGAATCGCTGGTGGTCGTGAACGAGACCGCTGGATTCGACTGCGAAACCATCTGGACCATGGCGTCGCCGATCGGCGCGACGTCGACGCTGTCGTACACGTCGCCGGAGACAACTGCGCCGGCGGTCGTGTCTGGCGCGGCTGAATGCTGTGCTGAAAGTGAGGCTGGGGGTGCGACGAGAGCGATCGCGGCGAACGTCGCCACGAGGCGCAGACCGAAAGTCACGTTGGTTTCCACGGAAGGCCCTGCGGGCTGGGGAGGGCAACGGTGACAGACTGATCAGCTTGGCGCGCGGCAACTGTTTCCAGTTGCGGCTGGTCAAAATAGAGGTGCTTCCGCGGCCTCAAGTACCCCGGATCTGGCAAACGTGTCCCATCATGTCGGGCCTTTCGTCTCCGAAAGTAGACACGCCGGCAGAGAGCGATCTATTTTTCACCGGGTGGCAAGACCAGGGCAACCTGTTGTTAGGCAGCGTGTTATGCGTCGCGAGAGAGCTTGGGCGGCGCGGGCACGGGCCATGCTTTTTCGAGTGTCGCGGAAATGTGTGCACGACCGCGTGGCGTTTCGTCTCTCGAATAGAGCGAACCCTTCAATGGTCGGGAGTAGCAATGGCTGACGTCGCACTTCGGCACGCAATCGAATCGCCGGTTCCGGTTCGTGAGCGACTACACGCTCTGGATGACTCGGCGCTGGTAACCGAGTTCCTCGGCGGCGAGGAGCGCGCCTTTCAGGTGCTGGTGGAGCGCTATCAAACCCGGCTGCTCAACTTCATCTATCGAACCATCGGCGATCGCGAGCGCGCTGAGGACCTCGTTCAGGAGGTCTTCATTCGGGTGTATCGCCACCTGCATCGCTTCGATCGGTCGAAGAAATTCTCGACTTGGGCATACACCATCGCGTCGAATCTGGCCAAGAACGAGCTCCGCAATCGCTCGCGGAGTCCGCTCGTGTTCTTCCAGACCATCCGCAAGAACTGGCAGGATGACGACCGGCCGCTGCAGTTCGAGGATCGCGTCTCGCGCCCGGACGATCTGTACCGGAAGCGCCACCTGCGGGAGCTGGTCGAGAGCTCGGTGGCGCAGCTGCCCGAGCATCATCGACAGGTGTTCATCCTGCGCGAGCTCGAGGGCAAATCGTACGAGGAAATCGCCGAGATCACCGGGTGCAATCTGGGAACGGTCAAGTCGCGTTTGAATCGCGCGCGGAACGCGTTCGCCGCGATCATCGAGCCGGCGCTGCGATAGCGTTAGGCAAAGAGGGTGGGGGCGCAGCGGGCGGGGCCAAAACTGGCTCCGCCCGTTGCGTTTGCGGTCAGCTCACCAGGCCGAACAGACGCGCGGCGATGGTAGACCCGTTCAGCAGCACGGCCGTGCCCATGGCCAGCATCGCGATGAGCGTCAGCGTCTGTGGGTCGTGCCCGCTGAGGCCCAATATGCCTAACACTACCGCGCCGACACCAACCAGAAGGTCGGAGCCGGTGGCAACGTACGGCGCATGCTCGAGGGCACTGTGCCCGGAAGAGGTCGCGACCTGCGAGCGCGTGAGGGCTTCGACGCGCGCGGCGGAACCGCCGACCATGAGCAGCGCGCCGCCGAGCACGATCGCAGCGACGGGCTGCAGCGTGGTCGGGCTCACCCCGATGAGTGCGAGGATGCCCAGGACGACGCCGCCGACCGACGCGAGCGCTTCCATTCTCATACCGCGCTCGCCTTCGTGTCGTTCGTAGACGAGGTGGTTCCCACTGAGCGTCCTCGCGTAGTGGGCGGCGAGCGCGCTGCCGGCGACCGCGAGCGCGACGCCGACTGCGATCGTCGATACCGACGCAAACACGCCGGACAGGACACCGATCAAGCCCAGAATGGCAAGCACGACCGCGATCGCTCCCGTGATCGACTCGGTTGCCGCGGCGCTCTCGGCTTCATGAACGATGGCGTGTTCGTGCGAAACGCCGATTGGGGTGCTCATACGATCCTCCATTGCGCACGCCAGCACGGTCTGGAGTTCGGCAGGAGATGCCTTCGCAAAGAGGAGGCATCGGGGCGATTGGGGTTACTCGCCATCTCTGGCCAGGGTAGGCGTCGCGCATCACAGCGTTGTCCGTCGCGTTCGCCCGTGTTGGCTGAGCGCGACGTTTCCCAGATGCGGTCGCGCTTTCGCGACCGCGCGGCCCGCCCTGTCGGCGGCGCGTCGCGTTCCCAGTAGGGCTGCATTTCCCGCACCCCGCAGGGCTGTCGGCGCTCGCTTTTTCCGTACGAGCTCAGCGTCGTTAGAGCCTCTTCCGGCCGCTCAATGCGGCGCGCATCGTTCGAACCGGAACCCGGTGCGTGCGATCGGGTATCCCTTGCCAGTCGTCACGCAGTGGAGCTCGACCGCACCTATGATTTGCCGCGAATTCCGTGATCTGCATCCGGCGTTACTCGACGATACGCTGACCGCGCACGACGTGGTTGAGATGCAGTTGCATCTCGCCACATGTGTGCGCTGTTCCCGGTATGACACGGCGATCCGGCGCGGTCTGATGGTGCTGCGCAATCTGCCTGCGCTGGAGCCGTCGGCGGATTTTCTCGATAGGCTCAATCAAAAGCTTCTGGCTGCTCAGAAAGTCGACGCTCGCGCGGAGCATTACCGCGGCCCGGGCGTCGGGTCGTTCTTGGCGATGGCGGCGAGCGTCGTGATTGTCGGGTTCCTCGCGGCGATGGCGTTCGACGTTGCCCAACCGGCGCGCGATCTCCGACTGCCACCTGTCGTTGCCGTCCGTCCGCCGATGACGCCGGTTGAGTCGCCATCAGGTGTCAACTCGGCGTTCGTTGCGTCGGCATCGATGGGGCTGCCGGTGTGGCCGGCGGCGGTGATGGCCGAGCAAGCGCAGGAGCATTTCGCGGCGGAGGAGTTGGGACGGTAGCAGCCCGCGCGCGTTATATTCGCCGCTATGCCGGACGATCGCGCCTTCTACAAAGCCATCGCATCGCGCTCCTTCGAGCGCGCGTACAGCATTCACGGCGACGAAGAGTTCTTGAAGGACGCGGCGGTGCGGCAACTGCTCGCGGCCGCGCTCGATCCCGCGACGCGCGATTTCAACCTCGACACTCGTGACGCGGCTTCGGTGAGCGCGGAGGCGCTCGCGTCGCTCTTGGCGACGCCGCCCATGATGGCGGAGCGGCGCGTCGTGGTGGTGCGGGACGCGGCATCGATGCGAAAGGATGTGCGGGCCGTGGTGGATCACTTTCTCGAGCGGCCGGCATCGAAGAACGCGGACATCATCCTCGTCATCGTCTACGGACCGGAGGAGCGCGGGAAGCCGGACCGATCGCTCGTGCAGCGCACGTTCTCGCTCGAGACGGAGCCATTGACGGGCAACCGGGTGCCGAAGTGGATCGTGCACCACGCGCAGACTGCGTTAGGCGTGTCGGTGACCGACGAGGCGGCATCGCTCCTGTTCGAGCACGCGGGGAACGACCTCGCCGCGCTGGCGGGCGAGCTGGACAAGCTCGCGAGCTACACCAACGGCGGCGTGATCGACGAGCAGGCCGTGTCGGCGGTGGTGGGCGTGCGGCGCGGCGAGACGTTAGGCGATTTCCTGGACCTCGTGGGCCGGCGCGACGCACCGCGCGCACTGGCGCTCCTGGCGCACGTGCTCGACCAACCCAAGGTCGCGGCCGTTCCGATCGTGATGGCGCTGACGACGCAGACGCAGGCGTTGGCGTGGGGGCGGGCGATGCGCGCGCGCGGAATGTCGGCGGGCCGGCTCGAGCGCGAGTACTACGAGCTGCTCAAGGGCGCGGGCGGCGCGTACACCGGTCGTCCGTGGGGGGAGGCGGTGAAGTCGTGGGCGGCCGCCATCGATGCCTGGGACGACGCAGCGCTCGATCGCGCGATGGACGCGCTCCTGGCGGCGGACATCGCGCTCAAGGAGACGCGCGTGTCGTCCGATGAAGAGATCCTCGCGCGACTCGTGTTGTCGATGTCCGCCGCCGTCGAGGAACCGGCGCGACGCGCCGTCGCCTGACGCCTAACCGCCATCCATCATGACGATCCGCTCTGCTTGGTGTGTGATGCTGCTGGTGCCGGTCCTCGCCTGGGGACAATCGAGCGATACGGCGCACGCCGACTCCGCGCATGCCGACTCCGCGCGCGCGGACACGGCGCCGCTCGGTGTTGCTCGTCCGGACTCTGTCCGGCCCGACTCGGTGCGGCCGAATACCACGCGCACGGATTCCGCCGGCGGCGACACCATTTTTCGCGCAGCCCAACGGCTCGCCGCCGAAGGCCGTGGAGATTCCGCCCGTGCGTTAGTCGGGCAAAAGCTGGACTCGGCGCCGCCCGGGTCAGCGGAGTACGTGGACGCGTTGTATTGGCGGGCGGTGGTCGCCGCGACCGCGGCCGACGCCGAGCGCGATCTGCGGACCATCATCGTGACGTATCCCGCGTCGGCGCGCAGCGCCGATGCGTTGATGCGACTCGCGCAGCTCGAGCTCGCCCGCGGCGACAAGGACCAGGCGGTGGCCCACCTGCGGCGCATCGTGGTGGAGCATCCCGAGAGTCCAAATCGTCCGCGTGCGGCGTTCTGGGTGGCACGCACGCTGCTCGACGAGGGCAACCTGCCGACGGGGTGCGCGCGGTTGGCCGATGCATCGCGCCTGACGCCGGCGAGCGAAGTGGAATTGGCCAACCAGATCGGGTATCTCCAGCAACGGTGCCAGGGCGTGGATACGACGGCGAAGGCGACAGTCGCGCCGCCGGTGACGGGTCGCAGTCCGTCACCGGCGCCGACTCCGCCCGCGCCGCCGCAGGCGACGAGCGGCATGGCTGCGCACGGACGGTACACGGTTCAAGTGGCCGCGTTCTCGACGCTCGCATCGGCCACGGGGCTGCGCGATGCACTCGTGGCGCGCGGATACCCGGCTCGCGTGGTGGGCACGGCGAAACCCTTCCGCGTACGCGTCGGCCGTTATGCCACGCGCGCGGATGCCGACGCCGCGGCCAGCGCAATGCGCGCGAAGAAGTTGACCGCCTACGTGACGAGCGCGGAGACGCCGTGAGCCGCGAGACGGCCACGCCGTTGATGCAGCAGTACCGGGAGATCAAGGCGCGCCACCAAGACGCGATCCTGCTCTTTCGGATGGGAGACTTCTACGAGATGTTCTACGAGGACGCCGAGCTCGGCTCGCGCGCCCTCGGCCTAACGCTGACGAGCCGGAACAACGGCGGCGCGGCGGAGGTGCCGCTGGCGGGCGTGCCGGTCAAGGCGCTGAACGAGTATCTGCGCCGGTTGGTCGAGCAGGGGCACCGCGTCGCGATCTGCGAGCAGGTCGAAGATCCGAAGCTCGCCACGGGCATCGTGCGCCGCGAAGTGGTGGAGACCATCACGCCCGGCGCCGCGTTCTCGGACGATCTCCTCGACGGCGCGCTCAACAACTATCTCTGCGCGGTGTGCGACGGCAAGTCGGTCATCGGCATTGCGGCCGCCGACCTGTCGACGGGCGAGCTGCGTCTGATTCGATCCACGGCCGCCGACGCCCCGGCGGTCCTCGCGCGCCTCTCGCCAAGCGAGATTTTGGTGGCGCGCGGATCACCAGCGGGTGCGTTCCGCGCCGCGTCGTCGCACGACGAGGATGCGTTAGTCACCGAACGCGAGGCGTGGGAGTTCGATCCGGCGCTGGCCGGTGACGAGCTCGCGCGGCAATACGGTGTCGCATCGCTCGAGGGCTTCGGCATCGGTCATGACGATGCGCCCGCGGTGGGCGCGGCCGGCGCGCTCGTTCGGTATCTGCGGGGGCTGCAGCCGTCGGGGCTGCCGCATCTCGCCGCGCCGATCGTGGAGCGTGACGGCGGTTCGATGCCGCTCGACGACATGACCCGTCGCAACCTCGAGCTCGTGGAATCGCTCCGCGGAGGCGGCACGGCGGGGACGCTGCTCGCCGTACTGGACCGGACGACGACGCCGATGGGCGCGCGTCTGTTGCGCCAATGGCTGCTCGCGCCGCTGGCCCAACGTGTGGCCATCGATGCGAGGCTGGACGCGGTTACCGCGCTGGCATCGGACCCGCTCGCGCGCGCGGCGCTGCGCACCGCGCTCGACGAGGTGCGCGACGTGGAGCGGCTGGCCGGCAAAGCGGCCGCCGCGCGCGCCACGCCGCGCGAGATCGGTGCGTTAGGCACCTCGCTCGCGGCGCTGCCGGCGGTCGAGCACGCCGCGCGGCGCGTCTCGTCGTCGGTGCTCGTGGCCGAGATGCTGGCGCGGTGGGATCCGTGCGCCGACCTGGCCGCGGACATCGCGGCCACGCTCGTGGACGCGCCGCCAGTCGCCGTAGGGGAAGACCGCGTGATCCGCGACGGTGTCGACGCCGAGCTCGATGAGCTGCGTGCGCTGCGTGACGGGAGCAAGGACGCGATCGCGCGCATCCAAACCGCGGAGCGCGAGCGGACGGGTATTACGTCGCTCAAGGTCGGCTACAACAAGGTGTTCGGATACTACATCTCGATCACCAACGCCAACCGCCACCTGGTGCCCGTGCACTACCAGCGCCGGCAGACGCTGGCCGGCGAAGAGCGCTACGTGACGCCCGAGCTGAAAGAGTACGAGGAGAAAGTACTCACGGCGTCGGAGCGCCTCGAGGTGCGCGAGCGCGCGCTGTTCGAAGCGCTGCGCACGCGCGCCGGCGCGCAGGTGTCACGTCTGCAGCGCGCGGCGGGCACCGCCGCGACGCTCGACGTGCTCGCGTCGCTGGCCGAGGTGGCCGAGCGGGAAGGTTACGTTAGGCCGACGATGACGGACGGCTTCGGGCTCGAGATTGACGCCGGCCGCCACCCGGTGGTCGAGCGGATGATGCCGCGCGACAAGTTCATCCCCAACGATTTGTCGCTCGATGAGCAGGCGCGCGTGATCATTCTCACCGGGCCCAACATGGCGGGCAAGTCGACGATCCTGCGGCAGATCGGGCTGATCGTTCTCATGGCGCAGATGGGGAGCTTCGTGCCCGCCTCACGCGCGCGGATCGGCATCGCCGATCGCGTGTTCACGCGCGTGGGTGCGAGCGACAATCTGGTGCGCGGCCAGTCGACGTTCATGGTCGAGATGGCGGAGACGAGCGCGATCCTGCACACGGCGACGCGCCGCAGCCTGGTGTTGCTGGACGAGATCGGACGCGGCACGTCGACGTACGACGGCGTCTCGATCGCGTGGGCGGTGAGCGAGCACCTGCACGACCGTGTGGGCTGCAAGACGGTGTTCGCGACGCACTATCACGAGCTGACGCAGCTCGCCGACGAATTAGTAGCAGTTCGTAACTATAACGTGATGGTACGCGAGGTTGGCGATCAGGTGTTGTTTCTGCACACGCTCGCTCCGGGTGGCGCCGACCGGTCGTACGGCATCGAGGTCGGGCGGCTGGCGGGATTGCCGGCACCGGTGTTGGCGCGGGCGCGCGAGGTGCTGCACCGCCTCGAAGGCGGCCACCTGGTGGGGCCCGCCCACGGGTCGGCTCCGCCCGAGCAGCTCGCGTTGTTCGCTGACGCGGCGCATCCGGTCGTCGAGATGCTCCGCTGTATCGAGCCCGACGACCTCACCCCGCGCCAGGCGCTCGACCGGCTCGCCGAGCTCGTGGAGGCCGCGCGCCGGCCGTCTGCCTGACGCAGCGCGCCGTCACGCGCGCTCCTCCACCACCAGCTCCACCGTTCCGCTGGCCGACAGCAGGTCCACGTCCACGCGGTGCTTCTTGACGCGCGTGAAGCGGATCGAGATGCGCGACTTGCCCACCGGCAGGTTGCGGACGTCCAACCGGTTGACGCCATCGGGCAGCGTTGGCCGGACGACGCGCAGATGTCCGGTGAAGCCGTCGGGTTCGAGGCCTAACAGAGCGCCCAACAGGTAAGGCACGCAGCCCGCGGCCCACGCCTGCGGGTGGCACGCAACCGGATAGCGCACCGGCGACTGGAACTCGGTGGTCGAAAATCCGGCGAATACCTCCGGCAGGCGATACGAGCCGAAGAACGCGGCGGTGCGCAGCAGCCCGGCGAACACGCGGCGCGCGGCGGCATCGAGTCCGTAGTGGCGGAAGCCTGTCGCGATGAGCGCGTTGTCGTGCGGCCACACGGTCCCCAGATGGTAGCCGACCGGATTGAAGCGTCGCTCGCGCGTGGACAAGGTGCGAATGCCCCAACCGGAAAACATGTCGGGCGCCATCATGCGCTTGGCGACGCGCCGGGCGCGCGCCGGCCTCGCGATGTGCGACCAGAGGACCTGGCCGGCGTTGGACGTCACCACCGCGAGCGGGCGGTCGTCGCGCTCGAGCGCGAGTGCGTAACAGTCTAACGATGGCAGCCAGAAGTCGCGCTCGAAGCGCGCGCGCAGCGCGTCGGATTCGGCGCGGAGCGTCGTGGCGCGCGTCGTGTCGCCCACGCGCTCGTACAGGTCCGCGATCAGGATGCGCGCGAGGAACGCGTAGCCTTGCACTTCCGCGAGCGCGATGGGTGGTGACGCGAGCTTGCCGGACGCGGTGACGATCGCGTCGCCGGAATCTTTCCAGCCCTGGTTGATGAGGCCGTGCTCGGACGTGCTCACGTAGTCGATGTAGCCATCGCCGTTGGAGTCGGCGCCATCGGACATCCACGTGAGTGCGAGCTCGATGTTCGCACGCAGCTCTTTGAACAGTGAGAGATCGCCGGTCCACTGCGCGTGCCGCGCGATGAGGATGAGAAACAGCGGGGTGGCGTCCACCGTGCCATAGTACGGCGTGTGCGGAATGAGGCCGAGTCGCGCCATCTCGCCGACGCGGATCGAGTGGAGGATCTTCCCTGGCTGCTCGTCGCGCCACTGATCGGTTTCGTGCGCTTGATACAAGGCCAGCAAGCGCGCGGTCTGCTCGGCAATGCGGGGCGCGTACGCGAGCATCTGGATGGCGGTGATCGCGGCGTCGCGGCCGAAGAGCGTGGCGAACCATGGGACGCCGGCGGCGTAGTACTCGTCGCCGGCGATGCTGCTGCGCAGCACGCGCAGGTCGGCGAACGAGCGCTCGAGCACTGCGTCGAGGAGCGGATAGTCCGACGTGATGGTGGTCCGCGGCCCGCGTGCGAGTGCGCGGAGCGGCGCCGCCTGGTGGGTGCTATGCGTGCGCGACGACACGCGTCCTCCGCCGGCCACCGGTCCCGCGGCGCGCTCGTCGATGCGCATCCTCACGCCTAACGTAACGGCGCGCCGCGGCGCGAGGTGAATCGCGAATCGGGCCGTCTGTCCGCTGTGGCTCTGGGGCGCACGCGAGAACGCGATCGTGAGTGTGCGCCGGCAGTGGTCGCGTCCGTCGTAGGACAGCGTGAGCGACCGCCCGCTCCATCGCGGAGCGTGCCGCGTGCCTAACGACTGAAGGAACAGCCCGCGCACGGCGAAAATGTCCTCGAACCGCGCGTCGAACATCAACGCCACCGGCAGCGTGATGGGCTCGAGGCCGAGGTTGCGGATCTCGAGGGCATCGTCGAGGCCTGGCGTGTCTCCCTGGATCGTGCGGGTCCAGCGGATCCCGATGCTTTCACGCGGCACCAGACGTCCGCGTCCGAGGCGCAGATCGGGATTCGCGAGCTCGAGCACCGCCGAGCGGCCGATGTCGTCGGTGGTGGCCGCGAGGACCGTCGGCTGTTCGCTGCCTAACAGAACCTCGTAGCCGCGCAGGTAGCGGCAGTCGTGATAGTAGAGGCCCAGGCCGTGTCCGGCTGCCACGGGCACGCAGCCCGATGGGTCCGTGAGGAAGAAGACGTTCTCGGACTTGGTGACGATCGCATCGGCGATGCCGGACGTGACCGACGGCGTGCCGTGTGTGAGAATGCGCTGCTTGCGGTCGGCGAGCTCTGCCCTGCGTGCCTTGCCTTTGTCCCGTCCCCGCCCCCGCGCCCGTTCCCGCCGCCCGCGCCCGTCGGTCATCGCGCCATGAGAAATTGCAGGACGTCCGAGCGCGTGACGATGCCGGCGATGCGATCCTGCGACCGCACCAGCACAGCGGGGTTCGACTTGGTGAGCAGCTTTACCACGCTGTCGAGCGATTGCCCCGATTCGACTAACGGAAACGGCGCGTCCATCACCTCGCTCACGGTTGCATCGAGGAGCTTCGTGTTCTCGAGTGCTTTGGCCGACATCACGCCTTCGCTCACGGAGCCGACGCAGTTGTTGCCCTCGATCACCGGCAGCTGCGACACATCATGCAGGTTCATGAGGCGCAGCGCCTGACGCACCGTCGCGCCGGTGGCCACCGACACCACCGCCGGCGCGTGGTCCGGCTTGGCGCCAACGAGATCAGCGATGCGGACGCGATCGGGGGCAAGCATCTGGTTCTCGCGCATCCAGTCGTCGTTGTAGAGCTTGGACAGATATCGCTCGCCCGTGTCGCACAGGAACGTCACGACGAGGGCGTGCGGGTCGTTCACTTCCCGCGCAACCTGCAGCGCCACGTGCGCGATGAGCCCCGCCGATCCGCCCACGAACAACCCTTCCTCGCGGGTAAGACGGCGCGCCATCGCGAACGAATCGCGATCGCTGACGGTGCGATAATCGTCGATGACACTCATGTCCAATGTGCCAGGCAACTTGTCCTGTCCAATGCCTTCGACTTTGTACGGCGTTCCCTCGATGCGGTTCTTGCCGTTGCTGCGCCAATGCTCGGCGAGAATCGAGCCCGTAGGATCGCCGGCGATGATGCGAATGGCGGGGTTCTTCTCTTTGAGATAGCGCCCCGCGCCGGTGATGGTGCCGCCCGTCCCCGCCGACGCGACGAAATGCGTGATGCGCCCCGCGGTCTGCTCCCACAGCTCGGGACCCGTTGTCTCGTAATGCGCTTGCGGGTTGGCGTCGTTGTAAAATTGGTTGGCCAGGATTGCGTTAGGCAGCTCGGATGCAATGCGCTTGGCCATCATCACATAGTTGTCCGGATGGTCCGGTGCGACGGCCGTGGGCGTGACGATCACTTCGGCGCCGAACGCTTTGAGCAGCCGCACTTTCTCCTGCGACATCTTGTCGGGCATCGTGAAAATGCACTGGTAGCCCTTGAGCGCCGCCGCGATTGCCAGTCCGATGCCCGTGTTACCGCTCGTCCCCTCGACGATGGTGCCGCCCGGTTTGAGCTTCCCTTCGCGCTCGGCCCGCTCGATGATCGGAAGGCCGATGCGATCTTTCACGCTCCCGCCCGGGTTGAAGAATTCCGCCTTGCCGTACACCGGCGTCGCGATGCCCTGTGTCACGCGATTGAGCCGGATGAGCGGCGTCCACCCGATGGTTTGCAGGACGTCGTCGTAGGGCATCCGGTTGCGCTGGCTCGCAATCGTTAGCGGCGTCGAAGTCGACACGGAGGAGGTGCTCATGGCTTGCGGTGGTGGGCGGAATGCGCGGTGTCGCGCAGCACGGTGTCGCCGGGAAGCGGCGGCATGTCGGGGCGCCGGAAAAACACCGGCAGGAGAATCGAGATGCTCATCGGCTGGCCGTGCAGCATGGCCGGTTTGAATCGCAACGATTGCGAACCGCTCACAGCAGCCGAATCGAGCGCCGGATATCCCGACGACTCCACCACGGCGGTGGATTCTGGCGCGACCGTGCCGGCGGAATCGATGCGGATACGCAGCGTGACGTTAGCCTGAACGCCCTGTTTGTAGAGCGACATGGGATACAGGAACGGCGATTTGTCATTGAGCATCACCGGCATACTGTCGGGTCGCACGCCCGCGGATTCCTGCACGCTTTCGATGGCCTTCTGCGCGGTGTCTCGATCGATGCAGCCCACGCCGGCAACGATCAGCGTCGCAAGCACCGCGCCCGCGACGGCCCGGCGTGAGCGCGAACCGGTGGCGCAGTGATCGAGGTAGCGAACCGAAGCGGCGTGCATGGCATCAATGTAGCCGCGCGGTCTACCTTGCCGCACTATCCGAGCGCGTCCATTCTTCCCCCATGAAGATCACGGTGCTGTTGGGTGGAACGTCAGCGGAGCGAGATGTGTCGTTGGCATCGGGACTTCGCATTGCGCGCGCGCTGCGGGAGCTCGGACATGATGTGACGTCGCTCGATCCGGCGCGGGGCGTGATCGACGAAAGCGAAGAGATCGCCTTGGAAAGTGCCGGCGTGATGAAGGCCGCGCCGCCGTCGTTGAGTGCGCTCGAGCACATGACGCGAACGTCCTTGTCGCCATCCCTGGGAACTTTGCCTGCGGTACGCAAAGCCGATGTCGTGTTCCTGGCGTTGCACGGCGGCTTCGGTGAAGACGGAACGGTGCAGGCGCTGCTCGACATGGTCGGCGTCCGATATACGGGCAGCGGCCATCTGGCGAGCGCGCTCGCGATGGACAAGGACCTTTCGAAGATCCTGTTCCGCGCGGCCGCTGTCCCCACCGCGGATTGGCTGCTCGTTAGCCAGGCCAGTGAGGTTCGTCCCGACGCCCCGTGTGTCGAACGAAAGTTGGGGTGGCCGGTTGTGGTGAAGCCGTCCAAGCAGGGGTCGACCGTTGGGCTTTCCGTCGTGCGAGCTGGAGCGGACCTCGCGTCGGCGGTGACGGACGCGATGCGATACGACGACGAGGTGATGATCGAGCGCTTCGTGCCGGGGCGCGAGCTCACCGTGAGCGTCCTTGGGCGGAACGCGCTGCCGGTAGGCGAAATCTTCCCCCGACACGAGATTTACGATTACGAGTGCAAGTACACGCCGGGCATGGCGCGCGAGGAGTTCCCCGCCAAGCTGTCGGCGAGCGAGACGGCGGAGATTCAACGGCTGGCGCTGGCTGCGTTTCGCGCACTCAAGCTTGACGGCTACGCGCGCATCGACTTCCGTATGACAGAGCGCGGCGAATTTTTCTGTCTCGAGGCGAACACGCTGCCCGGGATGACGCCATTGAGCCTGCTGCCGCAGGCCGCGGCCGCGATGGGAATGGATTTTGGTGCGCTGTGTGAGCGCATCGTGCAACTCGCGATGGCAAAGCCATCGCTCGCGATCGGGGGGAGGCACGACACGTGACGGCGCGCACGACGGGACCGGCAGCCGCGATCGCAGGGATCTCGCCCGGCATTCAGAGCCAGGGCGTCTGGATGGGCAGACGCCAGCTATTCGTTCGATTCGCGGCGGAAGCAGAGACAGCGGTGTTGTACACGCCCGAGATGCTGGCACGCCATGTCCAGCGTGTTGTCGGGCAGTCTCCGCTGCACTCCATTTCGCTGGGCGGCCGCGATCCGTTGGCGAGCGAGGAATTGATCGTCGACGCGTTGCAGCGATGGCAGTCGCCGATCCCGGTCATGGTGGATTGTGATGGCGAGCGGCCGGAAGCGGTGACGAAGGTGGCGCCCTACGTAGCGATGGTGCAGGTGACCGTCGAATTCGTGAACACCTCATCGAGCCTCGACCGGGCGCTGGCCTCGTTGGCTGCGGCCTCTGCCGCGGGTCGCGACCATGCTGCCGTATTGACGCCACACGAGGGGACGACGGACGGGCAGATGCTTTGGTTCATTGAGCAAGCGCACCGGGTAGCCCCCGGCACGAAGATTGTTGTCCATCCAGTGGTTGGGGCGGAGCGTACTGGTGTGGACCGACGATATGCTTCGCTGCTGGAGCGCGGGATGGCCATCCATAATGACCTCGCTTTTTGGCTGCGGATTCCGGGCCCGGTCGGTGGTCGTTAGCGAATGGCATCGGTTCCCTGGGGCTTGTGAGAGGAACCGCCCCGATTCGATCGTGTTATAACGACAAGGCTGTCCACGTCCGCGGGTCCGCATGTCTTTCACGAGCGTCGACGAACAGGAAGCACCGCGTCTCACTCCGGCCGTCCAGTGGCTGATCGCGCTCAACGTCGCGGTCTTCTTCATCCAGCTGACGCTGGTGGGACAGGCGGATGTGCAGCGCGCGCTCGCGTTCGAGGTACGCGATCTCACGACGCGTCCGTGGACGATCGTGACCTACATGTTCGTGCACGCGGGGTTCTGGCACCTGCTGCTGAACATGTGGATGCTGTGGATGTTCGGCCCGCGCGTGGAGCGCGCGTGGAATGCGCGGAGCTTCACGTTCTACTACGTGCTGTGCGGGTTAGGCGGATGGTTGTTCCACCTCATGATCGCG
>DATJET010000134.1:0-13522 GCA_035496295.1 Gemmatimonadaceae bacterium | reverse complement strand
GGCGCGCGGCGGACACGCGACCATCGGTGGCGTCATCACGACCGCCGCCGCCGACGTGCTCGACTCGCTCGACGTGCGGCTGCGCGACGTGGAGCCGAGGGCGCTGCTGGCGTCCGCCACGGACAGCGGCACCGTGACCGGTACGCTCGCCGTCCGCGTGCGCGGCGCATTGCTGCGCACGGCGAACGGCACGGCCGCGCTCGACCTCGCGCCCACCGTGCGCTATGGCTCGTACACGGTGCGGAATCTTTCCGCGCGCGCGGTGATGACTAACGGAGTGGTGCATGCCACCGTGCGCGGCACGCTGCGGCCGTGGCGGTTCGCCGCGGCGGCGACGCTCGCGCCCTTCGACAGCACGCGCGCGCACGACATCCGCGCCCACGTCGTCACGGTGGGCACGCACCCGGCCGCGCTCGACTCGGCCGACGTGCACGCGACCCTCCACGCGAAACAGATCGCCTTCGCGCTCCGCGCGGCCATTGCCGGCGGCACCGCGTCGGCGACCGGCGATGTGACACTCGGCGCGCCGCTGGCCTGGCGCGTGACGAACGGAACGCTCTCGCACGTCAACCTCGCGCGCGTGACGGGCGACACCGGGGCGAGCGCGCTCACCGGGCGCTTCACCGGCACCGGCCGCGGCACGTCGCTGGCGAGCGCACTCGGCCAAGCGCGCATCCATCTCGCGTCCTCCACGTACGGCGCGATTCGACTGCGCCGCGCCGATGTGTCGCTCGCCATGCGCGGCGGCGTTGCCAATGTGAGTGCAACCGCCGCGCTCGACACCGGTACCATCTCACTGAATGCGTCGGTCACCCCGGGAGGCGCGCAACGCGCGGTTGTCGTGCGCCGGCTTGCCTTTGCGCACGTCGACGCGGGCCGTCTCGCCGGCGACACTGCGCTCTCCACCGACCTCACGGGCGCGCTCACGGCACGCGCCGCGTGGCGTGTGGGCGCCGCGCCGACGAAGACGCTGCAGGGAACGGCGCGTCTGACGCTCGCGCGATCGCGCGCCGGCCTCCAACGCATCGATTCCGCGTCGGCTACCGTCGCCATACGCAACGGTACCGCCGACTGGCACGCGTCCGCCGCGGCGCCGCACACCACGCTTGCGTTAGGCGGTACCGCGCGACCCTTCGAGGCGCGGCCGGCGTTCACCGTCGACACCGGGATCGTGCGCGGCCTCGACCTCGCCGGGGTCACGGGCCGGCCCGACCTGCACACGAAGCTCGACGCCAAGCTCAGCGCCCGCGTCGTCGGACTCGACCCCGATTCCGCGCACTGGCGGCTCACGCTCGCCCTCGCGCCGTCCCTCGTGCGCGGCGTGCCCATCGACAGCGTCAAGTTAGGCGTGGCGCTCGACAGCGGGATGCTCCACGTCACCGCGGGCGTCGCCGCGCCCGACGGCCGCGGTCGGGGCACCATCGATGGCCGGCTCGTCGCCCCGGGCGTCAAACGGCCGATTTCGCTCGCGCGGATCCTCGCCGAAGCCGACCTCGCGCTCCACGCGCGCGCCGATTGGAGACTGGCCGAGGCCGCGCCGGATACCTCCATCATGCTGGCCAGCGAGGACACCATCACGCTGCCGCTCGACTCGGGCGTCGTGGCGCTACGCCTAACGCAGGGCCGCGTCGCCATCGACACGCTCGACGTGCGCAGCGTGCTCGGCACACTCACCGGCACGGGCCAGGCCGCCGTGGCCACCGGGCGCGGCGCGGGCGCGCCGCCGTCAAACCTCACGCTCGTCCTCGACACGCGCGACCTCACGCCCATCGCCCAGGTCCTCGGCATGAACGTGCTCGGCGCCGACAGTGCGCGCGTCGCGCTCGCCGTGACCGGCACCGCGGATACGCCGCAGGTGCACGTCGTCGCGCGCGCACGCGGCATCGCCTACAACACGAACCGTGTCGAGACGCTCGATGCCGACCTCACGACCGCGGTGCCCGGGCTGCGCCGACTGTCCGGCACGACCGGAACGGTGCGCGCCACCAACGCCGCACTTGCGGGCATGGCCGCGCGCGAGCTGGACGTGAAGCTTGGGCTTGCCGACTCCCTGGCCCGCGTCTCCGTTGCGACGACGCTCGACGACGGCACCACCGCCACGATCGTCGCGGCCGCGGTGCCCGACTCCATGCGGAGCGCCCTCCGCCTGGACTCGCTCACCATCAACCACACGAAGTACCACTGGCGCCTAACGCACCCGGTGCCGATCCGCTATGGCGCCCGCTACGAGATCACGAACTTCGTCCTCGCATCCAATACCGGACGGCGCATCGCCATCGACGGGTCGGTGGGGCGATCCGGTACGGAGCGATTGACGGTGCTCGCCGACTCCGTGTCGCTGTCGCCGCTCGCGCGTGCGTTAGGCTACCACGCGCTCACCGGCGCCAAGCTCGTCGGCCAGGCCACCCTCGCCGGCACCGCGAGCGCGCCACGGCTGCACGCCGAAGCGGTCGTCGTCCTGCCCAAGGCCAGCGCCGACTCGGGCACCGTGCACGCGGTCGTCGACTGGACGGCAAAACAGCTCGATGTCGACGCCGCGGTGACGCCGCGCGACGGTCATCCGCTCGACATCAAGGGCACCCTGCCGATCCAGCTGTCGTTCGCCGAGGGCGGCGCGCCGATTTCCGTGATCGAGGACGGCGCGGTGAACCTGCGCATCGCCGCCGCGGGCTTCGATCTGAAAACGATCGAGCCGTTCCTCGACCCGCAGACCATCGACCAGGCGCGGGGCTCGCTCGCCATCGACGCCCGCGTGGGCGGCGTGGCCGACGCGCCGCAACTGAGCGGGAAGCTGGCGCTGCACGGCCTGACGTTAGGCCTGCCGGCGATGGGCGTCACGTACGAGAAGGGCACCATCGATGCGCACCTGGCAGACGACCGCCTCACGATCGACACCGCCGTGATGCGCTCGGGCGACGGCAGCATCCGCCTAACGGGCGGCCTGATTCTCCGCCAGCTCACGCTCGGCCAGTTCGACCTGCACGCGTCGATGCACAAATTCCGCGCGGTGTGGTCGACGGCGTATCAGGTCGTCGCGACGGGCGACGTCGCCTTCCAGGGCACCACGAAAGCACCGGCAGTCTCGGGCGCGGTGAGCGTCGACAACGGCACGCTCGATCTGTCCGCCACCGGCTCGGGCGGTAACGCGACACCGGTTACGCTCACGGATGCGGAGCTCCGTTCCATCGCCGCGCGATTCGGAGAGGAAGTGGTACGTCCCGGCGGCAAGCAGGCCATGCCGTTCTTCGACAAGTTGGCGCTCAATCTCAAGGTCACGACCGACCGAGATGCATGGGTCCGCCGCCGCGCCAATCCGCAGTTGCAGATCGAGCTGAGCGGCACCGTGACCGTGCGCAAGGATCCGCGCGGGCCACTGCGATTGTACGGCACGCTCGAGCCGGTGGAAGGACGCAGCTACGTGGCGCAATTCGGGCGTCGGTTCACAGTGAGCGAAGGGCAACTCGCGTTCGACGGACCGCCGCAGCGACTGCGCATGAACATCCAGACACAATATGTGGTGCCATCGACCGGCGATCCGAATGCCGCCGAAGTCACGATCAATCTCGACGTGACAGGCACGCCGGAGCGCATTCGGCTGGTACTCAGCTCGGATCCGCAGATGAGCAACTCGGACATCATTTCGTACATTGCCACCGGCCATCCCGAGGCAGCCGGCCTGGGTATCGGCGGCAATACAACCGGCTCGTCCAATCTCGCCTTACAAGCGGGAACGTCGGTTGCCGTGAGCCAGTTGCAAGGCGTGATCGAAGGCGTGGGACAGGACCAACTGCAGCTCGACGTCGTCGAGATTCGTCAGGACGCGGTGCGCGGTGCGATGTTGGTCGCGGGACGCTACGTCTCGGCACGCGTGTATCTCGGATTCGCGCAACCACTCGGATTCGGGCAGGCGGCCAACGACCCGTTGAACAGAAACTTGTATCCCGAGGCACAAGTGGAGTACAACGCGTTCAAGTGGCTGCTGATGCGCCTCGAGGGAGGCGTGGCCGACATGCGCTTCCTGCTGCGCTCGCGGTACTCGTACTAACGGTGCGGTTTCGACGACTCCTGCTCGTGCTCGCGGCCGCGCCGCTGTGGACGTTCACCGCGCGGCGTGCGGCGGCGCAGCAAGCCCCGATGGTCCTGCCGGCGGGCACGCGCGTGCGCTCGATCGATTTCCGATGGGTCCACGACCACACGCTGAGCGCGGACGACATCAGTCAACACATCGCGACCACGGCGCCGGCGCCCGAGGGCATCTTCGGCAAGCTGCTGGACTTTCTGTTCCGGCGCGAGCGGCCGCCGATGCCTGCCTTCGATCCGCTCGAGCTCGAGCGCGACGCGGTCCGCATCCGCGACTACTACGAGCAGCGGGGCATCCTGCACACCGACGTCGGCTTCGAGGTGAAACCCGACACGGCCAAGCGCCTCGCCGATGTCGTGTTCGTGATCGACGAGGGCAAGCCCACGCTGCTGCGCAGCATACGCGTGGTGACCGGCGACAGCGCGGGTATCGACTCCGCCAAGCCGTTGCCGCGCGAGGTGCTCCGCGCGGCGCGACACGCCATGGCCCCCGCGCGGAATCATCGGTTCGGCTCGATCGAAGCGTCTAACGCAGAGCGCCGGGCGCGGACGGCGATGCGCAACCTCGGCTACGCGTTCGGAAGAGTCTGGTCACGCACGCTGGTCGATACCGCCGCCGACACGGCGACGCTCGAGATGCGTCTCCGACCAGGACCGCGCGCGCACGTCGCGCGCATCGACGTCACGGGGAACGATCTGCTCAGCGACCACGTCATCAAGCGTGAGCTGCCGTTCCGCGTCGGCGACTACTACACCGCGTCCGAGCTGTCGAAGGGCCGTCGGGCCATTCAGGGCTTGGACATCATTCGCGAGGCGCGCGTCGAGCTCGCGCCTGGACAGAAACCCGATACCGCGGTCGGCATCAACGTCGCGGTCACCGAGCAACCGGTGCACGTCGTCACCGGAGAGACCGGCTACTCGTCGCAGGATGGCGTCACCGCACAAGTCGTGTGGACGCACCGCAACTTCACCAATGACGCGCGCACGCTCACCACGTCGTTAGGCACGTCGACTGCCTGGCTGGCCGTCGACCAGAATCCCGAACGCTTCGTGCGCGCAGTGGCGACGCTCAAGCAGCCGTACGTGGAGATACCCGAGCTGTCGGCGCTGCTCAGCCCGTTCGCCGAGTACCGCGACGATTTTCGCGACCGCTCGTGGGCCATCGGCTCGGACGCCACGCTCCTCTATCGGTTAGGCCCGATTCTGCTCCTCTCGGGCAAGTACAGTTACTCGAGCCGCCACGTCCTGCAGTACCGCAACGGCGATTTCTCGTCCGGCCGCATCGATTTTCTCACGCTGCTGGCTCAAAACGCGCTGCTCGGCTCGTTGCACACGACGATCCGGCGGAGCACGCTCACCTTCGACGCGACGCTGGGCACACTCGACAACGTCACCGCGCCGCGCCAGGGATTCGTGCTCCGGCCGAGCGTCGAGCTCACGGCGGCCAGCGCGCTCAACACGGTGGAGTACACGCGCCTCGACGTCACCGGCGCCGCGTACCATCCGATCAATCGCCGTGTCGGGATCGCCGTCCGGTTCAGCGCCGGCCGGCTGTACCCGCGCGGCAAGAGCCTATTGTTAGGCGGCAGCGATTCGACGCTCAAATTCCTCGAGCTGCGAGACGTTGCGTTCACGGCGGGCGGCGCCACCGACGTCCGCGGCTGGAGCAGCGGGCTCCTTGGCCCCAAGTTCCCGGACCTGCGATTCCACGTCACCGGCACCGACACCACGGCCGTCGCGAGCGGCTACGTGCCCATCGGCGGTCTCGCGCGCGTGGCGGGGACGTTCGAGCTCCGGCTCCCGTTCCCAGGGTTAGGCGACAACTGGGGTACGCACGTGTTCATCGACGGCGGCCGGGTCTGGACACCCGATCGGCGGTTCAGAACCAGCTTCACCCTCCCGGGCGATGACCGCTTCTTCACGTCCGTCGGCGCCGGCGTCGACTACAAGACGGTAATCGGCGCGGTGCGGGTGTCGGTTGGATACAAGGTCAATCCGTCGCTCGACGACGTACGCGACCCGCAGAAAGTGCTCGACGCGATCATCGCCGGCACGCCGATCGCCGACGTCCCCACACAGTGGTATCGTCGGTTCCAGATTCACCTCGCACTCGGCACAGCCTTTTGACTTGACGCGGCTGGCGGCGCGCTGCGCCGGTGTGCAGTTTCCTGCGCCGAACGTTCGGCACCGCGTTTCCTTCCCGATCTTTGCCGAGGCTCGTCATGAAGCGCTGTTCCACCTGCGCCTGTCTCGTCGCGTTCACGATCGCCGCCATCACCGGCGTTGGCCCGGTGCACGCCCAAGGCGAGCTGCACGGCCTAACGCCGGGACGCGACCCGCGCCAGCCCATCGACTCCGCGTACACGGCGAAAATCAAGGAATACACGACGGAGCCGTTCTTCACGTCGCCACTCGTCGACTACCTGCCCGCGTCGAACACGGTGCCCACACCCAAGTCTGTGTTGGGCGACATCGCGGGCGCGCGCAACAATCTGCCGTATTCGTCGCAGGTGTACGAGTACATGCGCATGCTGGCCAAGGCGAGCCCGCGCGTTCGCGTGTGGTCGATCGGCACGACGGAGGAAGGCCGCGAGATGATCGTCGTCGGCATCGCGTCCGAGGAGATCTGGAAGAACCTCGATCGCAACAAGGCGAATCTCGCCAAGCTCGCCGACCCGCGCACGATCGGCATGAACGACTCGACCGCCGCGAAACTCATCCCCGAGACAGTGCCGGTCTACTATATCACCGGCACGATTCACTCGACCGAGTCCGGCGCACCGACCGCGCTCATGGAGCTGGCGTATCGCCTCGCGGTGGACGAGAGCCCGTACATCGCGAACATCCGCGATCACCTGATCACGCTGATCACGCCGATCGTCGAGGTCGATGGCCGCGATCGGTTAGTCGACATCGTGCGGTGGCACATGGCGCACCCGAACGACACGCCGCTCCCGCTCATTTATTGGGGCCATTACGTGGCGCACGACAATAACCGCGATGCGATGGGCGTGACGCTCAAGCTCACGCAGAACGTGATGAACACCTACGTCGCGTGGAACGCGCAGGTGCTGCACGATCTGCACGAGTCGGTGCCGTATCTCTACGACAACACCATCGGCGACGAGCCGTACAACGCGTGGATCGATCCGCTGCTCGCCAACGAGTGGCAGATGATCGGCTGGAACAACGTGCAGGAGATGACGCGCTTCGGCATGCCGGGCGTATTCGCGCACGGCGACTTCGACACGTGGTCGCCGGGCTACTTGATGTTCATCGCCGCGCTGCACAACGGCATCAGCCGGTTGTACGAGACGTTCGGCAACGGCGGAACGGCGGAGACCGTCGAGCGCACGCTCTCGTCGGACGAAACGGCCAAGACGTGGTACCGCCAGGATCCACCGCTGCCGCGCGTCAAATGGTCGCTCCGCGACAACAACAACTACGAGCAGACGGGCTTGCTCGTCTCGCTCGAGTATTTCGCCGAGAACCGCCAGCTCTTCCTGGAGAATTTCTATACCAAGTCCAAGCGCTCCATCCTCAAGGCGAAAACCGAAGGCCCTGCCGCGTACGTGCTGCCCGCCGACGATCCCCGGTTAGGCGCCCAGGCGGAGTTGATGCGGGTGATGCAGCGCCAGCACGTGGAAATCTCGCGCGCCACGGCGCCGTTCACGGTTCAGGTGCCCGCATCGCACGGCGCGCCCGCAGGCGGCCATGCCCAACGCGGCGGACGCGCGCACGGCGCCGACACGACAACCGCAGCCGCCAAGGTCGTATCGCGTACGTTCCCCGCCGGCAGTTACATCATCCGCATGGACCAGCCGTACTCGCGCATCGCCGACGCGATCCTCGACTACCAGTACTGGTCGCCGGACGATCCGCAGAAGCACCCGTACGATGACACCGGCTGGACGTTCCCCGAAGGATTCGACGTGCAATGCGTGCGCGTGATGGACGCCGCGGTTCTCCGCGCGCCGATGACGCGCGTCACCGGAAATGTCGCGGCACCCGGCGGCGTCCGCGGCTCGGGCTCGACGTTCGCGATCGACAACACCGGCGACGATGCGCTGATCACGCTCCGCTACCGGCTCAAGTCAGCCGACATCCGCGTGGCCGAGGAGCCGTTCGACGCGGCGGGCCGCCACTTCGCGCGCGGTTCGATGCTCGTGAGCGGCGTGAGCCGCGACGAGCTCGACCAGGCCGCCACAGCGTTAGGCATCCAATCGTATGCGCTGGGCGTCGCGCCTCACGTAAAGGCCCACCCCGCCCGCGCGCCGCGCATCGCGATCGTGCACCCGTGGGAAGGCACGCAAACCGAAGGATGGTGGCGGCTGGCGTTCGACGCGCAGCACGTGCCGTACGAGTACATCAGCACGCAGGATGTCGCGGCGACCGCCGACCTCAACGCGAAGTACGACGTGCTCGTGTTCCCGCCGGCCGGCTACAGCATCGACGCGATCATCGCCGGCATGCCGATGTGGCGAAACCCGCTGCCCTGGAAGACCACGCCGGAGACGCTCAACATTGGCCGCCTCGCGTCCACCGATGACATCCGCCCCGGACTCGGCTGGACCGGCATCGCGCACCTGCAGGCCTTCGTGAAGAGCGGCGGACTGCTCATCACGGCCGGCGACATCTCGGATCTCGCGATGCAGGTGGGCCTGACCAACGGTGTGAGCAGCGAGAGTCCGCACTCGCAGGAAGTAGTAGGAAGCTTGTTGCGGACGCGGCTCGTCGACGCGGCGAGCCCGATCGCCTACGGTATCACGGATAGCCTGGCCGTGTACAGCGACGACGGCGAGAGTTACGGCGTGAGCAACGTCTCCGGCGGCCGCGGCCGGCGGCGCCGGTTAGGCGGTGAGAGTATTACGCGCGAGACCGGCCGCGGCACCGCCGACGAACCCGAGACCGTGCAGGGGCGTCCGCCGCTCACGCCCGACGAGCGGGCGCCCGTCGAGCCGCACGTCGAACCGTGGCAGGCGCAGCCCATTACGGACGACCAGATGCGCAACGCGCTCGATGTGATTCCGCCCGACCAGCGTCCGCGCGTGATCTTGCGTTATGCGGATCAGAGCCACCTGCTGGTGTCCGGGTTGCTCGATGGCGGCCGCGACATTGCCGACCGCGCCGTGGTGATCGACGCGCCGTCCGGCAAAGGCCACGTGGTGTTGTTCGCCAACAACCCGGTCTACCGCGGCGAGACGATCGGCAGCTACACGCTGGTGTTCAACGCCATCATGAACTGGGACGACCTGAACGCCGGCCGCCAGCTGGACCCGCGTTAGGCGGCGTCAGGCGGGGCTGCGCCGTTCGTGCGGCGCAGCCAGCGCCAGTGGACGACGAACAGCACGATCGCCACGAGGAGCATGATTCCGCTCGTGACGAGGCTCTTCTCGCTCTCGTACTGCACGCTCGCCAGTCGCTGCTTCACGAGGCCATCGTACTCCGTGCGCAGCGCGGCATCGGGCACGGTGTCTCGGCGCGCCATGCCTGCCTGCATGTCCATCTCGTTCCGTTGGGCACGCTCCGCCTTGAATGCGTCGAAGGACGAGAGGGATTCCCCGAACATCCTCCCCGATTCGAGCGGGTGGGCCCGATCGAACGTCGTCCCGAGGAGCGACGAGATCGTCGCCAGTACGACGATGACCGCGATCAAGCACACGCTGTAGCCATAGAATTGGCCCATCCGGTTCGGCTTATCCACGTTGTCTCCTCGAAACACGAGGGTGGCGGCCATGAAGAACCAGGCCGCCGCCAGGATGAACAGCGGCGTTGCGCCGATGAACCGCATCCAGAGCGGCAATCCGAAGCCGTCGCCGATGACACCGACTACGTTCACTGTGCCCATGGCGTGGGATGGCACGCGAGTGGTGCAGCGCCAGAGACAGGCATTGGGCGAGCGTTATGCCGGGGCTGCGCCGTTCATTCGGCGCAGCCACCGCCAGTGGAGTACGAACAACACGATCGCCGCCAGCAACAGCAGGCCATTCGTCACTAGTGATTTGTCCGTGTCGTACCGCACATGCGCCATGCGGTCGCTCACACGGGCGTCGTACTCCGCACGCAGCGATGAATCCGACCTGACGCGCGTCGAGTCCTTGGTGTTTGGCTGGACTCCGGCTCCGGCGACTCGTGACTCCACGAGTACCAACCGTCCCGTACCGGTCGCTTTGAACGCGCTGAAGGAGGTTAGGGATTCGCCAAAGGTTCCGCTCGAGTCGAGCGGGTTGGCACGGTCGAACAGCGTGCCGATGATCGATGAGACGGTGATGAGGCCGACGACGATCGCCAACAGGCACACGGTGAAGCCATAGAACTGCGGTATGCGGTTAGGCTTTTCCACGGTGTCTCCGCGCAGTGCGAGGTTGGCCGCCATGAACAGCCAGGCGAGCAGGAGAAGGACGACGAACACGAGGCCGGCGGCGTCCATCCAGGAGCCCGGCCCAACGTCCGAGCCGAATGCCATGCCGTTCATGTGTCGGTGCGGGAAGGATGTGGTCTTCGACGCCACTATGCCCAACGTCGGGCGCAGTCAATATGCATCCCGCGTCGCCCGTTAGGAAGAACAGGTCGGCCGCCGCGCCATCGCGAGGCCTAACTGCTTGTCGTGCCTAGGTGTTCAGGCACGCCGCGAGCCTCCGTACAGCCTCTCGGATCTCGTGCGGCGTCGTTCCGCCGTATCCAAGGATGAGCCCGCCGCGCGTTGGCGGACTGAAATAGCAGCTGGAAAGCGGTGTGACATGAATGCCCTTCGCGGCCGCCCGCCGTGCGACCGCTTCGTCGCTCACGCCGGGCGGCAGCAGCGCCGCCAAGTGCAGGCCCGCCGCCGCACCGATCACCTCCAGCCTGTCGCCCGCCTCAGCGCCAATCGCATCCACCAGCGCCTGCCGCCGCTCCATGTACACCATGCGCATGCGCCGGATGTGTCGCGCGAAATGCCCTTCGCGGATGAAATCGTTCACCACCGCCTGATAGAGCGTCGACGAGAACACATCGGATGCATCGCGCATCGCCGAGAATGCGGGAATCAGGTCTTTGGGCACGACCACGTAGCCTAACCGGAGCGCCGGGAACAACACTTTGCTGAACGTGCCGAGGTAGATCACGCGCGCGTCGGCATCCATGCTGTGCAGCGACGCAATCGGCCGGCTGTCGAACCGGTACTCGCTGTCGTAGTCGTCCTCGATGATCCACGCGCCGGCACGCGAGGCCCAGTCGAGCAACGTCATCCGCCGCGTGGCGCTCATCGTCACGCCTAACGGATGTTGATGGGACGGCGTGATGTACACCGCCCGTGCCGACGGCGCCGCGCGCGTGCCGCGCGCGACGTCCAGGCCATCCTCGTCGACCGGCACGGGCACCATCCGCGCGCCCGCCGCGAGCAGGGCCTGTCGCGCGCCGGGATACGCGGGATCCTCCATCCACACGGCGTCGCGCGCGTCGAGCAGCACGCGCGCCGTGACCAACAATCCCTGCTGCGACCCCGTGGTCACCATGATCTGTGACGGCTCGCACCGCACCGCGCGCGCCGCGCCGACGTACTCGGCGATTGCCTCACGGAGCGACCGGTCGCCCATCGGATCGCCGTATGCCATCATCGCACGCGTGACGCGCCGCGCGTGACGGTTCACCAGCCGTGCCCACACCGCAGCCGGAAATTGATCGAGCGCCGGCAGGCTGATCCGGAACGCCCCGGGGTTGCCTAACCAGGACTGGTCAGTCTGGAAGATCGTTCCCGACAGCCGCGACGTGCGCCGCGGACCGCCGCCATTGGTCGCCCGCGTCGTTGCGTGGCGTGCCGCGGGCCGGCCGATGATCGACGCGCGCTCGGGAATCGAGCGCGCCACGCACGTCCCCGCCCCGACGAAGGTCTCGAGGTAGCCCTCGGCGTGGAGCTGCTCGTACGCGCCGAGCACCGGAATGCGCGAGACGCCCAGCTCGGCGGCGAGCTGGCGCGTGGACGGCACCCGCTGTCCCGGTCGCAGCTGACCCGCCAGGATCGCTGTCCGAAACCACTCGTACAACTGTCGATAGATCGGTGTGCGTCGCCGCGCATCGATCGCGACCGGGGGCACGAAACTCGGCGCCAAGCGTGGCATGGTGTACCAGGAAAGTGGTTATATCAGTTTGCACTCAAGCGGCTATTGAGGCAAGCCACTCGCCACCCTACTCTCACCCATGGACACCCCCGGGAAGGCCACGAACGGCCGGCCGGGATCCCGCCTAACAAGAGCTGCGGCGAGGGCCGATCAATGCCGGGATTCGTCAGAATCGCGTGTTGTCTCGTGGGGTGCGCACTGGGCGCGCGCGTGGCGTCGCCGATCGCGGCTCAGACGCCGACGGACAGCGTGCCGTCGTGCACCACCGCGTGCCCTGTCGAGCGCCAGTCGGTGGACGATGCATGGTGGACCGGTCCCATGATCGCTCCCGGCTCCGGCACGCTGACGCCCGGTCACTTTCTCATCGAGCCGTACTTCTACGATGTGAGCGCCGGACGCGCACACAGCTACGGGAACCTCACGTACATCCTGTACGGACTCGTCGATGGATTGACGATCGGCGCCTCGCCGACCGCCGGCTTCAACACCCTCGGCGGCGCGCCGAGCAGCTCCGGCATTGGGTTAGGCGACGTGAGTGCGATCGCGCAGATGCGCCTCCTGCGCCGTCATCCCGGCAGCTGGCTGCCGCAGACCGCGTTCAACGTCACCGAGACGTTCCCCACGGGCCGCTACCAGCGTCTCGGCGAGCGGACGAGCGACGGATTCGGCAGCGGGGTCTACACCACGACGTTGTCGCTCTACACGCAGAGCTACTTCTGGATGCCTAACGGTCGCATCCTGCGGATGCGGTTCAACGTGTCGCAGGCCTACGCGAGCACCGCCAACGTGGACGGCGTGAGCGTGTACGGCACCGACGGCGCGTTCCGGGGAACGGCCACACCCGGCGCGGCGTTCGCGGCGGACGTGGCATGGGAGTACAGCCTCACGCGGAGCTGGGTGCTGGCGCTCGAGTTCAACAACCGCTACCAGGCCGCCACGCGTGTTCGCGGGATGGAGCTCGCCGACTCCGCCGGCACGAGGGCGCCCGCGCGACTCGATGCGCCCGCGTCGGATGCGTTCGCCATCGCGCCGGCGGTCGAGTACAGCTGGACGCCGAACCTTGGCGTCCTACTCGCGACGCGTGTGATTCCGCAGGGTCACCACACGACGCGATCGATCACGCCGGTCATCGCGATCAACATTCTGCGTTAGGCGAAGAGCGGCGCGGATCGGCCGCCGCTCGCACCCGCTCCTCACGTCGGTCCGCGCCCCGAACTACAGGCCGGTGCGAAGCGCACCGCGTTGCCGGATGGCAGGCTGATTCTCCATCCGCCGGCCGCGGCTGGTACGAACGCCCGCGTCGTTGGGCTCGCCTGGGCGAGTGGTGTGTTAGGCGGCAGCGC
>DATJET010000133.1:0-6264 GCA_035496295.1 Gemmatimonadaceae bacterium | reverse complement strand
AAGCGGAATTGATTTGTACTTGCTCGAGATGCCGGCGTTCGCAGACCAAAACCAGGTCCTGTCTTGTCCGACTTGTCCGTGCTGTGTCCGTTACCTCATGCGAAGATGCGAGAAGTGACGCTTAAATTCGCGCTCCTGATGGTCCAAATAACCTAGGCGTAACGGGCCGCATAGCGCGCGAGTAACGCCACCGGCTAATCCTGGCCCGCGTGTCGATCGGGAGCCCTCCGTTCGGCAACAACTCGACGCGTGATACCAACCGAGTGATGCCAGGGGGATGTACAATGCGCGGAACGCATTCGTGGCCGCTCAGCGGTCTCGTCGTCGTGTCGACACTAATCGTCGCGACAAGCTGCAATCGCGGAGACAAGTCGCAGTCCCAGTCCACGGTCGGTGGACTGCTCGGCTCCCTTAGCCGCGCGGGCGAGGCCGCGCACGACCCGTGCACGCTCGTCTCCGCAACCGACGCCGCGCCTTACGTGGGGACGCTCACCATTCCGCCCTATCGCGCCAGCGACGACAACAAGCCCGCGACTGACGGGACTGTTTGTGTGTATCGCGGAACGAACGCACGCACGTTGGCGATCACACCCAATTGGACCGGCGGACAGATGATGGGCCGCGTGATGCAGTTGCCGAACGCCGCCGGTAAGGCGTTGGCCAAGGGCGCGCCCGGAATGGACACGCTCGCAAATCGCGTCTCCCAACAAGGCATTCCCGGTCCCTGGGATCAGGCGACGTTCATGCCGACGGGCGTGTTGACCGCCGTGAAAGGACAAACGTCGGTCATCGTCGACGTGAGTGGCGCGAGCGGACAGAAGAGCGATGCCGTCGCGATCGCGACGATCGCGATGGGTCGCGTTGGGCATCCGCTCTCGTACGACGGCGCGAAAGCCGTCGCGATGGTGCCGGCACCGAAGCAGCATCCGTCCAACGCGTGCGATCTCGTGCCGCGTGCGGAAGTCGAAGCGGCAATCGGCCCGTTGAGCGCGCCGCCGGCAGGCGACTCGACTGGAACCGAGTGCACGTATCAGGTGTCGACGCCGCAGGGGAGCCGTTCGTATCCAGTGTCCTTCGCCTGGGAGGACGGCGGCCACGCGTACAACATGCAGAAGCACATGATGTCGACGATGAGCAATATGTTAGGCACGCCGGCGAGCACGCCGTTGGACACCATTAAGCCGACGGGCAACATGGGCGCGATCATGGGCGCGATGATGAAGATGGCCGGGAGCGCGGGGAAGCCCGCCGGGCCGTCGCCGCTCGACACGATGAAGCCGACAGCGGCAAACCTGAAGAGCGCGATGCACATGGCCAGCACGCCGACGACCGCACCCGGTGCCGTGACGACAGTTGGATTCCAGACGGACACCGCACTCCAGGGTCCCTGGGACGGCGCGTCGCTGCTGCACGGCACACAGCTCATCGCCGTGCGCAACGACGTGATGGTGGCGATGTCGCTCGAGACGGCGGACTACGTGAAAGCGAAGGCGCTGCTGGCTACCATCTGCACACACCTCTAGCGCTGCATCGCCGTACCGCCTAACCGGCCGTGGTATTGCCGCCGAGGAGTGTGAGGACTTCGCCGGTGATGTAGCTCGAGTCCACGTTCGATGCAAAGAACACGTAGCTCGGCGCCACTTCCTCGGGCTGCCCGGGGCGACTCATCGGCGTGTCCTCGCCGTGCTGCGCGACCTCCGCAGCGCCCTTGTCGGCGACGTTGAGCGGCGTCCAGATCGGACCAGGCGCCACGCAATTCACGCGGATCTTCTTGTCCACGAGCATCTGCGCCAGCGATTTCGTGAAGGCGTGGATCGCGCCCTTCGTGGACGCATAGTCGAGCAGGTGAGCGCTGCCCTCAAGTCCGGTGATCGACCCGGTGTTGATGATCGCGGCGCCAGCCTTCATGCGGGGAATGGCCGCGCGCGCCATGTAGAAATAGCCGAAGATGTTCGTCGTGAACGTTCGCTCCAACTGCTCGTCGGTGATGTCGGCGATGTCTTTCTGGTGCTCTTGATACGCCGCGTTGTTGACGAGCACGTCGAGTCTGCCTAACTCGTTGACCGTCTGCTCGACCGCGCGCGCACAGAACTCGGATCGGCGGACGTCACCCGGAATGAGGACACAGCGGCCGCCCTCGTTCTCGATCGCCGACTTGGTTTCGTCGGCGTCCTGCTGTTCCGCTTTCATGTACACGATGGCGATGTCAGCGCCTTCACGCGCATAGAGTACGGCGACCGCCCGTCCGATTCCCGAATCTCCGCCGGTGATGAGGGCGACCTTTCCCGCCAATCGGCCGGCGCCGCGATACTCGGGCGCCATGAACGCGGGCCGCGGCGTCATCTTCGCTTCGATACCGGGGCGCGGTTGGCTTTGTTTTGGAAACGGCGGCTTGGGACGCGACGCGCGCCGCCCAGCCGTCTTATGCGCGGTGCGCTTGGTCTTCTTTGCGGATCCGGGCATGCTGCACCTGCGCGCACGAGGGATTCGCGTGGAGGGCAAAAAGCAGTCCTCGCATCCGCGAACCGGTCAGCGCCTCACACCAAACGGAGTCAGCGAAGCGTGTACAGGTAGGCCGCGATGTCGCGCGCGGTCTGCTCGGTGACACCCAGGTTCGGCATGGCGGTGCCGGGCTCGATCGCCTGCGGTGTCTCGATCCAGCGGACGAGCATCCCGGGTGTGTTGGGCACTTCACCGGCGATGTAGGTGCGTCTCGACCAGTGCTCCAGCGGCGGTCCGACGAGGCCCTCCGCCTGCTGGATGCCAGGGATCATGTGGCACGTGCCGCATCCGATCCGTTCGATGTCGGCTGCGCCGCGTTTAGCGTCGGCGCCGGCGATCGTTGTGGTCGGCTCGGCAGCGCTCGCGGACTGATGGCACGCCGTCGCGACCGCGGCGGCGGCCGCGACGATTGCGAGCGTGAGCACACGGCCGGTTCGGGTCGCGACGGAACGTTCGTCAGTACGCATCATTCCTCCCAGTGAGCCGCTCGTTACGGGACGTGCGGCGCGGCCTGGTGCTTCGCCTTCGCCGTGGACGTCGCGGCCGATCCGTTAGGCACGGGCGGATCGTGTGACTGGTGTCCGCCCGGCCACGGCTCGCCGCGCGTCTGGCTGATGGCCCAGATGTACGCCGCGACGAGACGCACCTGCTCGTCGTTGAGATCCGACTTGCCGCCGCGCGGCGGCATCGCAATCGGACTCCGCGTCAACTCCTGGGGCATGCCGGACGTGATCAGCGAGTCGATCGACTTCCACTCGGGCTGCGCCCAATTGAGACCGGCCGTCAGCGCATCGCCCCCAGCCGGCATGCCCTCGGCTTCCTGTCCATGGCAGGCGAAGCAGTTGCCCTGATTGTGAAAGACGCTGTCCCCGGCAGCGATCATCTGCACCGTCATCCCGGGCGGCAGCTTGGGCAGCGTATCGGGCTGCAGATCGTCGTGCGTCTTGACCTTCCCCGCATGCGCGGCACCCGGCGGCACGCCGGCTTCGCGCGGTGCGTCGTGTCCCGCCTGCGCGCCGAGTGGCGCTGCACACCAGAGAGCGGCGGCGACCACCGCCGCGGCACGGAGCGCGATGTCGTATCTCATCGGCCCGCTCCGGCCGCCGACGAATCGTTAGGCAGAGCGAACGCAACCAGCTCGTCGCCCCGCGGCGTGTCGAGCGTTTGGCTGCCGGTGACCGCGACGGCGACGTATTGTTTGCCGTTCACCTCGTACGTGATCGGCGGCGCATTGACGGCGGCATCGGTCTTCCAACTCCACAGCTTGCGCCCGCTGTGGGCGTCGTACGCGATCAGTTGCTTGTCCGACGAGCCGGTGAACACCACGCCGCCCGCCGTCGCCAACACACCGCTGATGATCGGCTTCGACACACTATCCTTCCACGCGACGTTGCCGGTCTTGAGGTCCACCGCGCTGAACACGCCGTAAGTGCCCGATGGCTTCGCTTCCACCGTCCCGCCCCACCATTGCGCGGGCTCCTTGAGGTTCATGTGCTGCATCCAGTACTTGTGCGGCAGATAGTTGCCGTCGACGTACAGGTAGCCAGTCTGCGGGCTGTACGCCGTCGGGCTCCAATCGGAGCCGCCTAACGGGCCCGGGTTGACCACGACGCCCGCCGTGTCCGGCCGGACCATGTAGTTGAGAAACGGCACGAACGGCGCGCTCTTGCGGATCGGGGCGCCGGTCGCGCGGTCGAGCACGTACACGTACCCATCTTTCCCCGCCTCCGCGACCGCCTTGGTCGTGTGCCCGCTGCTATCGGCAACATCCACCAGGACCGGCGGCGTGGTTGCATCGTAGTCCCATACGTCGTGCGAGATCTCCTGAAAGTACCACCGGAGCTTTCCCGTCTTCATGTCGAGCGCGACGATGCAATCCGAATACAGGTTGTCGCCCGGGCGCACCGATGCATCGATGTCCGGCGCCGGATTCCCAATGTCGAGGAACAACAAGCCGGTTTCCGGATCGTACGCCGGATGCTGCCACATCGGGGCGCCGCCGTGCCGCCACGCATCGGCGTACTTCGCGCTGTCGGCGTGTTCGCTCGGCAGATCGCGCGCGAACGACATGCCCCAGTCATCGGCTGCGCGCCACTTGCCCCACCAACCGCCTTCCGCGGGACTCGGCACCGTGTACCAGCGCCACACGCGATGCCCGTCGCCTGCGTCGTACGCGTCCACGTAGCAGCGGCAGCCCTGCTCGCCGCCGCTCACGCCCGTGATCACGAGTCCATCCACGACGGTCGGCGCGCCGGTCATGTGGTAGCCGGCTTCGTTGTCGCCCACCTGCACCGTCCAGATCGGGTGGCCGTTGCTGGCGTCGAGAGCGACGAGCCGAGCATCGATCGTCGCCATGAACACGCGGCCACCGTACACGGCGACGCCCTTGTTGTTGGTCGAGCAGCAGTCGACCACGGTATGCCCGGCGTACGGATACGCGTAATGCCAGAGCGTCTTCCCGCTGCGGGCATCGACCGCGAACACATTGTTGAGCGCGGTCGTGAAATACATGACGCTGTCGATGACGATGGGGTTGGTTTCCGACGCGTGCGGTATGCCGGAGTGATGCACCCACACCGGCCGCAGCTGCGTCACGTTCTTCGTATTGATGGATGCGAGGGTCGACCAGCGTTGATTCGAGTAGTCCCGTCCATACGCCGGCCACTGCGTGGAGTCCACCATTTCGGCATTCTTCTTCCGTTGGGCACCGGCGACGTCGAATCGCGACGCCACACTCGCGTGCGCCCGCTGCGGCGTATCGTTCGAGCACGCGCACACGGATGCGATCGCCAGGCCTACGGCCCAACACCGGACGCCCCGTGATCGAGCGACGTGCCGGCCGCGCGCCGTGTCCATCGTCATCACACCTCCTGGTCCCGCTCGCATCGCAGACCTCGCTCTCGGTGATTACTTGGGGAAGAGCGGTGCCAGCGGGAACGACAGCTGTAACATTAGTGACGCCGAATGTGCGTCATCGAGAAAGACGCGCTCGCCGAGCGGGACCTGGTCGCCGGCTTTGGGCAGGCCCGTGGCCACGTAGTCGAACGCCGTTAGTATGTCGACGTTCTCGAGGTAGGGGATGCCGAGTCGCGAGAAGAGACTCCAATCTCCGATCGCCGTCAGATCGAGCTTGTGCGTGTACTCGCTCTGGTCGTTCGGCTGCGCTGCGGCGCTGAATTGATCCGCCACCTGCACGTTGATCGTGAGCAGGCCGTGCGTCTTCGTCTTCGGCAGGACCGACACGAACGCGCCGAGGTCGAACGCGGGCGAGTTGGCGCGAATATTTTGCGCGCCAACCTCGCTGGCGGTGTACTGGGTGTACGGATTCGCGTGCGCCGTTGCGTTAGGCAGCCACGAGACGTTGAAGAAGATCGACGTCAGCGGAATGGCCGTCTTCGCCGTACCCGTGAACACGATCAGGCTGCTGGTCTGCCCCTCGATCCGCGTGATGGCGCCCGTCGTCAGCGACCGCACGCGCGGCCCGGTGATGACGTGCGTCCGGATCAGCCCGGGCTGAAACAGGAGTTGCGGTTTGCAAATCGCCTTGCACGTCGTCGTGTCCTTTGCCTGCGCGGTGTCCTGTGCCGCTGCGTTCGCTGCCACGATCCCGATCGCCACAATGGCGACCGGCACACGCCATCCCCCAGCTCCTGCGCCCATCGCTCCCCCACAGCAACCGTCGAGCACCACGCAGCGCAAGCTGCGCGCCACATGCATGGTGGTCCCATATAATTGCGGACCGCTCGCGTTCCATGCTCCCGT
>DATJET010000132.1:0-19383 GCA_035496295.1 Gemmatimonadaceae bacterium | reverse complement strand
GTCACTTGCGCGTCATGTGTCAGGCTCGTGTCAACACGCCGCGATGGCAGCGCGCAGGGGAACCGGCGGTCGCACGCGGCGATTTTTCGAGGGATCCCACCGTCGGGAATCATGATCGATCGCGTTGGTCGTCTTCGCGCGGGCGCCGCTGCCCGCCGTGCTCCGCTCGCCATCGTTGGCGCCGCCATCGTGGCGGCTGCCGCGTGCAGTGACGCCGCTGCACCCCACGGCCCACCGCCGCCACCGCCGCCGCCGCCTAACGAAGTGCCGGCGCCGCCGGTGCCGGTGTGCGGTGGCCTCGAAACCGTGTGCACCGTTCCGCTGCCCACGTACGATGGCTCGGGCCAGCTCGTGCATCCCGATGTGGCGGTGTTCCCGGACGGATTCGCCGGCCACGAGTTCTGGCTCGCCGCCACTCCCTACCCGAACGGGAACGCCAATCTCGAGAACCCGTCGATATTCACCGATGACGCGCGCCGCTGGATCGTGCCGCTGGGCGTTCGCAATCCGCTCGTGACGCCACCGCCGTCGCCGGCGCACAACTCCGACCCGGATCTGGTATTCGACCCGGTGTCCAATCGATTGCGGATGTATTACCGCCTAACGGCCAACAACACCGACGACGTCCGCATGCAGACGACACCGGATGGCGAGCACTGGTCCCAACCCGTGTCCGTGGCGAAGGCCACCGGCATCGCGATCGTGTCGCCGGCGGTCGTGCGCCTGCCGAACGGCGTGTGGCGGATGTGGTCGGTGAACGCGGTGAACGGCGGCTGTCAAACACAGTCCACCGTCGTCGAGCGCCGCATCTCGAGCGATGGCATACATTGGTCGACGCCGTCGCCCGTCAACCTTGTGCAGCCGGGCTTCGTGCCGTGGCACCTTGACGTGCAGTACATTCCCACCAAACGGGAATACTGGGCGGTCTTTGCTGCGTATCCGCAGGGCGCCGGGTGCGCCGCCGATGACCTGTTTTTTGCCCGCAGCGTGGACGGAGTCACATGGCAGACCTATCAGACACCGCTCGTCTCGCGCCTCGACTATCCGGCGTATGCGAACGCCGTCTATCGATCGACGTTCTACTACGACGCCGACAACGACGCGGTGCGGTTATGGCTGAGTGGCGCCGTGTTATCGGCACAGAAGACGTGGATCTGGACCCTGAGCACGTCGCGGTGGCGCCTGTCGGACCTGCTCGCGCACGTCAGCGCACCGGCCCCGCCGTTCTCGGGCGTGCCGAGCGTGATCGGCCCGGTCACATGGAATCAGTCGTCGGCGGACGCTGCCCAGAGTGACTTCCCGTGAGCGACGTCGGCGCGCGGATCGTCGCGTCGCGCTCTGCATCGCGGTCGTCGCGTTGGGCATCGCTGTGCGCCCGTGTGCCGCGCAGGTCCACGTGCGCGCTCGGCCGGGCGTCACGCTGCACGCCGTTCCGCCAGTCGCGCTGCGCAATGCCAACGGCAGTCCGCGGGTCGCCGACACGGCGCGCTACGAGGCCGTCTGGCGCCGCATCGCGCCGGGCCTCGCCCGCTGGGCCCACGACGTTCGGTTAGGCATCGATCCCGGCTTCGCCGCCGCCCTCCTGGCCAAGGAGAGCGGCGGCGATTCGTTGGCGGTGAGTGCCGCTGCCGCCATCGGCGTGGCGCAGCTCACCGCCTCCGCCGATACGGACCTCCGCGCGATGGTGACGTCGGAGGGCTTTTCCTGGATGCGCCGCGAGGTGCGCCGCTGGCCGCGCTCGCCGGTCGTTCACGACTCGGGCGCGTCCGCCGCCACGATCGATTCGCTGCTCGCGTCCGGCGCGCTCACGTCGCGCGCGGAATACCTGTTCGATCCTGCGTTAGGCGCGCGGGCCGCCGTGCTGTGGGTGCGCCTGCTCGAGTACAAGTGGACCAGCGACACGTGGCCGGGCGGCTATGGTACGTTCGCGCGCACGAAGATCTCGGGCGGCCACCCGCTCGACGAGGACCAGCTCGCCGATCTCGTGATCGTGAGCTACAACCGCGGCTATCTCATGGTGCACGATCTTGTCGCGCGCTACGGGGCGCAGTGGACGTCGCATTTGGCGGAGCTGGGACCGGCCGGCGTGGAGGCCGCCGACTACCTCGATCGCGTGCGCGCGTACGCGGTGCTGTTCGATGGTGCTGCTGCGCCGTGACGCGCGCGCATTGTCAACGTCTGTAACGAGGTGCAACCCTTTTCCGGGCTGCGCGTACTAATGGAGAACAGCGGCAGGGCACGATCTGCCGAAGCACAAAAAGCCGCCGGTCCCGGTGGTACGAGCGTACGCGTCGACTTCCTCCTTGCGCGTGACGTCTCTCTTCCAAACCCCGGGCCGGCGGTTCTTCGTTCCCGAAAATGTACGACGCGCCAGGTTCGGCGTCCAGATCACCAGTTGAATGACATCTGCCGCGGCCGCTCATCGCCCAACGGGATGGCGATGGGGTGATCCTGCTGTGACACGCGGATCTGGCCGCGGAACGCCGTCCGGCCCAACGCAGCGCGCATCGCTGCGTGCGCGAGCTGGGGGCTGTTGCAGCGCTGGCTCAGATGCGCGAGCACCACGCTCGTCAGGCCGCGGTGGGCGCAGGCTGAGGCGACGGCGCCGGCGGCGCGGTTGCTCAGATGGCCGAATGGTCCGGCGATGCGCTCGCACACGCTCGGCGGATACGGTCCGGCGCGCAGCCAGCCTTCGTCGTGGTTCGACTCGAGCACCAGCGCGTCGAGTCCCGAGAGCGCGTCGACTAACGTTCGGGTCGCATGGCCCACGTCGTACACCACACCCACCCGCTCGCCGCTGTCGCGTGCCGTGGCCACGAGCGCGACCGGCTCCGCGGCATCGTGCGCGACGCGCATGGTGCGGACGGACATCGTGCGCAGGTCGAGCGTGGCGCCGCTCACGAACGACGTGCCGGCGCGTGGCCGCGGACGAAGCGACCGCCACGTGCCGCCGCTCGCATACGTCTGCCAGTGCCATTTGAGCGCGCAGGCGGCCGCGCCGCGCGCATGATCGTGATGTTCGTGCGTGACAATGAGCGCCTCGATGGATTCCGGCGCGATGTCGAGTGCGCGGAGCCGCCGCGCCATTTCGCGCGGCGGGAATCCGGCGTCCACGAGCACGCGGCCATCGCCGGCCTCGAGGACGAGCGCGTTGCCCGAGCTTCCCGTGCCGAGGGCCCACGCCCTCATACGGCGACGCCCGCGGCGAGCGCGTGCGCCTCGGTGAGCTGGCGCCGTGCGCGCTCGCTCAACGCCAGGTTGCGGCGCGCCATGGCGCGCTCGGCCGTCTCGAGGAACTTGTCCAAACGGTAGCTGCCTAACGCATTGCCCTCGCCCCACGAGAAGGGCGGTACGACTTTGGGCGGCATCTGGCTGCCGTACACGTTGCTGCCCGCGCCGATCACGCTGCCGGTGGTCAGGCGCACGCCGATGCCGGTCTTGACGTGGTCGCCGAACATGCTGCCCAGCTTGAGCAACCCGGTGTCCTGCACTCCGTTAGGCGTCCACATCTGGACGGTGCCGTACGTATTCTTCAGGTTGCTCGTGATCGTGCCCGCACCCAGGTTCACCCAGCGGCCCAGATACGAGTGGCCGACGAACCCATCGTGCGACTTGTTGGCCTGGCCGAGGACGATCGTTTCGCTGAGCTCGCCGCGGACCACCGCGCCGTCGCCGATCGCGCAGGCGTTCACGCGGTCGCCGAGCACCGTCGCGCCGGCGCCCACCACGCACGGGCCGACGAGACGCGTGAACGCGCGCACGATCGCGCCGCCGCGCACGAGCACCGGACCGGTGGTGACGTCGAAGCACACGCCCGGCTCGATCATGGCGTCGGGCTCGACGTAGATCTGGTAGGTGCCGATGACGATCGCGCCGTCGGGCTGCGTGGTCGCGGCGAGCGGGCCCAGCACGGCGATGTCCTCGCGCAGTTGGGCGAGGAGATCGGCGATGAAGCTCCACACCGCGGTCACCCATCGGCCGGCAATGGCCTCGACGCGCGAGCCCACCGTGCCCAACGATTCGAGCGGCGCCTCGCCGTGGGCGAGCTCGGCCACGGGCGTGTCGCGGGCGAGGCGCACCGCGGCGATCTCGCCGGCGCAGGTCCACACGTCTCCGGCGCGCGCCTTCCAGCCTAACGGGACGATGCAGCGGCTGTTGACCAGGATCGCGTGCGCGGGCAGGGAGCCGGTGGCGGGCGGCGGGGCGCCCGGCTCGTCGAAGCACTCGAGGTGCGGGGCGGCTACGGCGCCCGCGGCCGCGACACCGAACGCCATCTCCCACCGATGGCGAATGAGCTCGGCGCCCGCGCGCATCTCGCCTAACGGCCGGGTGAGCGCGAACGGCGCGATGGCGCGCGCGCGCGCGTCGTCGTACAGGTAGAAGACGGTCATCGCCGCTCCCGGACGTGCGCCGGCAGCGCGTCGATCAGGGACTTGAGGTCGGCGGCGCCGTCGGTGGTGGTGACCACCGTTAGGCCGTCGCGCGCCACCACCACCAGATCCGCCACGCCGTAGAGCACCACGGTTTGGTCTTCCGTGTAGGCCACGCAGTCCCGCGCGCGCACGAGGTGCACGTCGCCGCTCACGGCATTGCCTGCCGCGTCGCGCTCGTGCACGCGCCGGAGCGCTGCCCAGGTGCCCACGTCATCCCACCCGAATTCCCCCGGAATCACGAGCACGTTCGTGCTGCGCTCGAGCACGCCCTCGTCCACGGTCACCGGCGTGACCGCATGGTAGAACGCCGCCAGGTCGCCGACCGACGCCTGGCCTAACGCGGACGCGATCTCCGGCGTGTGGGCGTCGATCTCGCGAAGGAAATCCTGCGCCCGCCACACGAAGATCCCCGAGTTCCAGAGAAATCCGTCGGCCACCATGCGTTCGGCCGTGGCACGATCGGGTTTCTCGGCGAACCGCGCCACGCGCCGTGCGCCGGTCACGTGCTCGCCGGGCTGGATGTAGCCGAAGCCGGGATCCGGGCGCTCTGGCACGATGCCGACGGTGACTAACGCACCGTGCCGCTCGGCGACGGCGGCCGCGCGCGACAACGTTTCGCGGAACCCATCCGCGTTGCGAATCGCCCAGTCCGCGTGCACGCAGATCATGACAGGATCGTCCGCATCGCGCCGCGCGATCTCGGCCGCGGCCCAGGCGAGGGCAGGGCCGGTGCCCGCGGCGCGCGGCTCGCCCACAATGTTGTCGCTCGGCACATCGGGCACGACGGCGCGCACGGCGTTCGCCAGCGCCGCCGATGTGAGGATGAGCGTCCGGTCGACCGGAACGAGCGGGCCTAACCGGCGGATCGCATCCACGAGCAACGGCTCGCTCGTGGCTAACGGAAGGAGCTGTTTCGGTCGCTCGGGCGTGCTGAGCGGCCAGAAACGCGTGCCCGAGCCACCGGCCAGAATGACGGCCCAGCGGCTCACGACTCCGGGATCCTCCGCTCCTTGGCGCCTGTGGTGTCCTGGTCCTCGCCCACGCCGAGCAGATCCGCCGCGCGCGCATACAGCTTCTTGGGGCTGAACGGTTTCGTGAGGAACTCGCTCGCGCCAAGCGCCATTGCTTCTCGGTGCTGCTGTTCCTGGCCGGCGGCGGTGAGGATGATGCACGGCAGACGCTGCCACCGCGTGTCCGAGCGCATCCGCGCGAGCACATCGAGTCCCGAGAGATGCGGCATCATGAGGTCGAGCATCACGAGTGCCACGTCGCTGTCGTGCGCGAGTGCGTCGAGCGCTTCTCGTCCGTCGTATGCCAGCGTGACGGCGAACGGCCCTTGCTCGAGCTTCATCTTGATGATTCGCCCGATGTGCGGCTCATCGTCCGCCACCAGTACGTGGAGCCGCTCGGCAGCCGCGGGCATCTCAGACAAGCGCGGCGATGTTCTCGCGGTTGCGCCTGAGCTCGAACAGCAGCGGCGCCAGGTTCGTGTTGGGCTTGGCGAGCACGACGAGAATCGCGTCGTTCGACAGCACGGAGATGATCGCGATGCCTTGGGCGAACTCGAGCACGGCGGTGGTGAGCGAGCCGCGCTCGTCGTGCGAGCCGTATTCGTCGGCGGCGGCAACGATGGACGGCATGAGCGCCGCGACGCGCTCCGCGTCCACGGTCGGCTCGGTCTGGCTGTCGATGAGCAATCCGTCGCGGCCCAACACCACGGCCGCCTCGACACCATCGCGTTGGCGCAGTGCGGCCACCAGATCGCGAATCGTGGGCATCAGCACTCCGGCTTCGAGTGCTGCGAAGCTAGACCCGGACGACGGTGAAGTCAAGCACGGAGAATAACTTGAAACCGCCATGTCGCGTCGGTATCGTTCCGCCATCCACCCGAACGATGCATCGCTTCCAATTGCGCAGCCACATGCCGGCCAGACCGCTGGTCCTGACCTTTGGCGCCCTTGCCGTGCTTGCGGCAGCGGCGTGCGGAAATCCGTTTGCACTCAAGGCCAACACCGACGTGATCGCCGACACGTTGGCCGTCTACGGTCTCACGTCGGCGCCCACCGACGGACCGACTGCCCTCAACACGTTCGGCCCGCAACTCGTCACGACGACTCCGACGTCGCACTACGACATCGTCTTCGACATCCGGCCCGACAGCGCGGGCAATCTGCAAGCGTACGCGCTGCCGCCGAAGGCGGTCGCGTCGTTCGGCAGCGCGGGATTCATCGTCGACTCGACACAGGCCTTCGACGCGATCGCGTCGGCGCCCAACGTCCCGTACAACGACAGCACCATCGTGCCGCTTCAGCCCGGCACGATCCTGGTCGTGCAGGCACTGTCGAGCGCGTGCTCGGTGCAGCTGGTCGCGTCGCAGCAGTTCATCTACTCGAAGATCGTGATCGACAGCATCAACTACACGCCCTTCGACGCGTTCACGAATCCCGCCGGCAACACGATTTATTTCCGCATCGTGGTCGACCCGAACTGCGGATTCCGGTCGTTCAAGGAAGGCCGCCCCACATTCTGACGTGCACGACCTGAAGCTCCTGCGCGAGAACATCGCGGCGCTTCGCGACGGAATGCGCCGTCGCGGGAAGCTCGATACCCTTGGCCCGGTGATCGACCGCGCTGAGGTGCTCGATCGCGAGCGGCGCGCGCTGCTCACGCAGATCGAGGACAAGCAGGCGGCGCGCAACGCGGCGAGCCAGGACGTGGCGCGACGCAAGAAGGCCGGCGAGGACGCGACCGACGTCATCGCGCGCACCCGCGCGTTAGGCGACGAGATCGCGGCGCTTCAGCGCACGTACGACGCGCAGTTCGCCGAGCTCGAGAGGCTGCAGTACGAGCTGCCGAACATTCCGCTGGCCGACGTGCCCGAAGGCGGCGAAGACGCGAACGTCGTGCTGCGCAGCTGGGGCGAGCCGCGCTCGCACGACGGCGTCCGCCCGCACTGGGAGGTGGGCGAACAGTTAGGCATCCTCGACCTGCCGCGCGGCGCGAAGATCGCCGGATCGGGCTTCATCGTGTTCCGCGGCGGCGGGGCGCGGCTCGTGCGCGCGCTCATCGCGTTTTTCCTCGACCTGGCCACGCGCGAGCACGGCTACGAAGAAGTGTGGGTGCCGTCGCTCGTCAACCGGCGTTCGATGACGGGCACCGGGCAGCTGCCCAAGTTCGAGGACGATGCATACGTCACGACCGACGATCTCTTCCTGATTCCGACGGCCGAAGTGCCGGTGACGAATCTCTACCGCGATGAAGTGCTCGACGCGGGCGACCTGCCGATGGCGCTCACCGCGTACTCGCAATGCTTCCGGCGCGAGGCGGGCGCGCACGGCAAGGACACACGCGGACTCATTCGCGTCCACCAGTTCGACAAGGTCGAGCTCGTGCGCTACGTGGCGCCCGAGGATGCGTCGGCGCAGCTCGAGCTGCTCACGTCGCACGCCGAAGCGGCGCTGCGCAAGCTCGAGCTGCCGTATCGCGTGAAGGTGCTCGCCGCGGGCGACATCGGATTCGCGAGCGCGAAGACGTACGACCTCGAGGTGTGGGCGCCCGGCGTCGGCACGTGGCTCGAGGTGTCGTCGTGCTCCACGTTCGCGGACTTTCAGGCGCGGCGCGCGAACATTCGCTATCGTCCGGGCGCGAGCGAGAAGCCGCGCTTCGTGCACACGCTCAACGGATCGGGCCTCGCGTTTCCGCGCACGATCATCGCCTTACTGGAGCATCATCAGCGTGCCGACGGTACCGTGGCCGTACCGGAAGCGCTGCGTCCTTATCTGGGCGCGGATACGTTAGGCTGAGCCCATGCGGCGCAGCGCGACGGTCATCCTGCTTGGAGGACTGCTCGCTGTCCTCCTTGGCGCGTATATCGTGTACTCGCGGCGCGTCGTGCGCGAGCTGCGGCGCGACGCGGGACGCTACGGCGCGATGTACGCGCGGGTGTACCAGGCGCTCACCGATCCCACCGAAGAATCGGGCAACACCGCGCTGCTTTCGCTCTCGCAGCAGATCAACGAGCTCGGTGTGCCGGTCGTCATCACCGACACCGCCGGCATGCCGACCGCCGCGGTCAATCTCCCATTCTCGGCGCCGCTCACCGATCCGCGGGTGCGCGCGTACGTCGTGTCGCTCGACAAGCAGAATGCACCGGTCGTCGAGGCGGGCATCGGTGAAGTGCACTTCGGCGACAGCGTGCTCATCACGAGCTTGCGGTTCATCCCGCTGCTCCTCGCGTCGCTCCTCGTCCTAACGGGAGCCGCCATCGTCTACGTGCTTCGGACGCGAAGCCGCGCCGACCGCGAGCGGGTGTGGGCGGGCATGGCGCGCGAGTCGGCGCACCAGCTGGCCACGCCGCTCTCGAGTCTCAGCGGGTGGGTCGAGCTGCTGCGCGATCACGCGGACGATGAAGTGTCGGCGTCGGCGGCGCGGCACATGGAGGCGGATCTCGAGCGACTCGAGCGCGTGTCGCACCGGTTCGAACGCATCGGCCGTCCGCCGCGCCGCGACAAGCTCGACCTGGGTGACCTCGTGGTGCGGGTCGGCGCGTACTTCCAGGCGCGCGTGCCCACGCTGGCGCACGCGGTGACGCTCGTGGCGTCTCGCGCGAACGAGCCGATCGTGATCGAGGGCGACGAAGTGCTGCTCGAGTGGGCGCTCGAGGTGCTGGTCAAGAACGGCCTCGACGCGCTCGCCGGACGTGGCGGCCGGTTGTACATGACCACGAAGCGTCTCGACCCCGACCGCGTGCGCGTGCGCGTGGCCGACGACGGACCGGGCGTGCCGCGCGAGCTGCGCACGCGCATCTTCGAGCCCGGCTACTCGACGAAGCAATCGGGGTGGGGCATTGGCCTGTCGTTGGCCAAGCGCATCGTCGAAGAGAATCACGGCGGCCGCCTCATGCTCGCGCCGTCGGAGAAAGGTGCGACGTTCGACGTTATACTTCAGGGATGAGTCGCACCGCAACCTCACCGGACACCCTGGCCTCGCTCAACGACGCGCAACGCGAGGCCGTCTTGCACTTCGAGGGACCGATTCTCGTGCTTGCCGGTGCGGGCTCCGGGAAGACGCGCGTCCTGACCACGCGCATCGCGCGTCTCATCGAGCATCACGGCGTGGATCCGCGCCACATTCTCGCGGTCACGTTCACCAACAAGGCGGCGGGCGAGATGCGCGAGCGCGTCTCGCGTTTGTTAGGCGCCGAGCCCGAGGGGATGTGGGCGGGGACGTTTCACGCGATCGGTGCGCGGATGCTGCGGCGCGAGGCGCCGCTCGTCGGACGCACGGCCAGCTTCACGATTTACGACGAGGACGACAGCCTCGCCCTCGTTAGGCGGGTGATGGAGCAGGCGCGCATCTCCACCAAGGAATGGGCGCCCAAGGCGCTCCGGGCCGAGATCTCCGACGCGAAGAACGCGCTGGTGACGCCGGACGAGTACGCGAAGCGCGCGCTCCACCCGGTGGAGCGCGCCGCGGCCGTGGTGTACCCGCTGCTCGAGCGCGCGCTGCGCGAAGCGAACGCCGCGGACTTCGACGATCTCCTGGTGCTGCCGGTGCGGCTGCTCGAGCAGCACCCCGACCGGCTGGCCGAGTATCGGCGCCGCTTCCAGTTCATTCTGGTGGACGAGTACCAGGACACCAATCGCGCCCAGTACCGGTTCATCGCTCTGTTAGGCGGAGAGCACGGCAACGTGCTGGTCGTGGGCGACGACGACCAGAGCATCTACGGCTGGCGCGGCGCCGACATCCGCAACATCCTCGACTTCGAGAAGGATTTTCCCGCCGCGCGCGTGGTGCGCCTCGAGGAGAATTATCGTTCCACGCCGCAGGTGCTCGAGGTGGCGAACGTCGTGATCAGCGCCAACACGAGCCGGCGCGGCAAGACGCTGCGCGCCACGCGCGGCGCCGGCGAGACGGTGACGCTCGTCGGCAGTCTCGATGAACGCGACGAGGCGGAGTTCGTGACCACGGAACTGCTCTCGCGCCGCGCCGCCGACGAGACGCTTCGCCTCAGCGACATCGCGGTGCTGTATCGCACCAATGCGCAGAGCCGCTCGCTCGAGGAGGCGTTCCGGCTGCGGGCGATTCCGTATCGGCTCGTGGGCGCGGTGCGCTTCTACGACCGGCGCGAGATCCGCGATCTCGTGAGCTACCTCAAGCTCATCGCGAACCCGGCCGACGACGAGGCGTTCCGGCGCGCCGTCGCCGTCCCGCGCCGTGGGTTAGGCGAATCGACCATCGAGCAGCTGGCCGAGCGCGCGCGCGCGGCGGGAATTCCGCTGCTGGCGGCCGCGGGCCGTCCCGACTTGCACGACGGCCTGCGGCCCGCGGCCCGCACGGCGCTCGCGGGCTTCGCCACGCTCATCACGCGCCACCGCGAGCGCGCGGCCGACTCGGCCGTCGATGAGCTGCTGCTGCAGCTCATCGAGGACATTCGCTACGAGGACGCGCTCCGCGCCGAAGGCAAGGAAGGCCTCGACCGGTTGGACAACGTGCGCGAGCTGATCACCGGCGCGGCCGAAACGGTGATCGACGAGGGCGGGGAACTTGGCCTCACGCCGCTCGACCATTTTCTGCAGCGCGCAATGCTCGTCACCGACTTCGACCGGCAGAGCGCGGATGCCGACGCGGTGACGTTGATGACGCTGCACAACGCAAAAGGCCTCGAGTTTCCGCTCGTGTTCATCACCGGCCTCGAGGAGGGACTGTTCCCGCTCTCGCGCGCGCACGATGCGCCGAACGAGCTGGAGGAGGAGCGCCGGCTCTTCTACGTGGGCATCACGCGCGCCAAGCGGAAACTGTTCCTGTCGCACGCGCGGAGCCGCCGCCGCAACGGCGAGACGATGCCGTCGGTGCCGTCGAGTTTTCTTCGCACCATCCCCGAGGCGCTCGTCGAGCAGCGCGCCACCATCCGCCTGCGCGCCACGGGCCGGGCGGTGCTGCCGCAGTCGGCGGCGCTGCGCCGCCCCGGCGAGCCTGTCGTTAGGCGGTCGGCGCGGTGGGACCCGGACATCGACGCGTCGCAGGACGCGCCGCGCTTCGTCAAAGGCGAGCGCGTCAAGCATCCGCGCTTCGGATCCGGCACGGTGATGGAGCTGAGTGGCACGGGCCGCGAGACGAAGGTGACCGTCGACTTCGATGACGAAGCGGTGGGCCGGAAGCGTCTCGTCGTGGCGTACGCGGGACTCGAACGCGACTGGGAGTGATCGATGGCCGTTACGCGTGACGATGTCGCACACATCGCGGGGCTCGCGCGCCTGGCGATCTCCGACGACCGGATGACCGAGCTCGTGGAGCAGCTCAACACGATTCTCGGGCACATGGAAGTGCTGCAGCAGGTGGACACGCGGCACGTCGAGACGACGGCGCAGGAGGGCAACGAGGCGTTGCCGATGCGCCCCGATGCGGGTCCGCGGTTCGAGATGCACCGGACGCTCGAGGAGATGGCTCCCGACATGCGCGACGGATTCTTCCTCGTGCCGCGCCTGGCGACGCACGAAGACGTGAGCGACGCATCGTGACGGGGCCGACGGCGGTCGACGCGGTGACGGCGTCGTTCGCGCGCATGGAGACCGTCCGCGCGGGCGCGGACGGTCTCAATTGCGTGCTCTGGTCGGACCGCGAGCGGGCGCTCGCCCAAGCGCGCGCGGTGGACGCCCGCGCCGAGCGAGCGCCCCTCGCGGGGTATCCGGTCGCGGTCAAGGACAACATCGCGACGCTCGAGCTGCCCACCACCTGCGCGTCGCGCATCCTCGAGGGCTACGTGAGTCCGTACGAGGCGACGGTGGTGTCGCGTCTGCGCGCGGCCGGCTCGGTGGTGGTGTGCAAGACCAACTGCGACGAGTTCGCCATGGGCTCGTCCAACGAGAACAGCGCGTATGGACCGGTGCGCAACCCGGTCGACTGCACGCGCGTGCCCGGCGGCTCGTCGGGTGGGTCGGCGGCTGCGGTTGCCGCCGGCATCGTGCGCATTGCGTTAGGCTCGGAGACCGGCGGCTCGGTGCGCCAGCCGGCGGCGTTCTGCGGCGTGGTCGGCGTCAAGCCGACGTACGGACGCGTGAGCCGGTTCGGCCTCGTGGCCTTCGCCTCGTCCCTCGACCAGGTGGGCGTCGTCGGCCGCACGGTGGACGACGCTGCGTTAGGCACGGAAGTGATCGCCGGTCGCGACCCTTACGACTCCACCAGCGCCGACCGCCCGGTGCCGCGCTACCGTGACGCGGCGTCGCAGCCCATGCGCGGCATCATTGTTGGCCGGCCGGCGGAATACTTCCCGCCGTCGCTCGACCCGCGGGTCGCCGCGCTCTGCGACCGCGCACTCGACGCGCTGCGCGCGCAGGGCGCCCAGGTGCGCGACATCTCGCTGCCGCACACCGACCTCGCGATTCCGGTCTACTACATCGTCGCGCCGGCAGAAGCGTCGTCGAACCTCGCGCGCTTCGACGGCGTGCGATACGGCCTGCGCGTGACCGGCGACGATGGACTGCGCGCGATGTACGAGCGCACGCGCTCGCGCGGCTTCGGGCCCGAGGTCACGCGCCGCATTCTGCTCGGCACCTACGTGCTGTCGGCGGGCTACTATGACGCGTACTACAAGAAGGCGCAGGACGTCCGGGCGTGCATCACCGATGATTTTCGGCGCGCCTTCGCGTCGGGCGTCGACGTCATCTTCACGCCCACCACACCGTCGCCGGCATTCGAGCTGGGCGCCAAGTCGGATCCGTACGAGATGTACTTGAGCGACATCTTCACCTGCACCGGAAACCTGGCCGGCGTCCCCGCGATCTCCATCCCGATCGGACGTGTAGGGGGCCTACCGGTAGGCGGGCAACTCATCACCCGCCACTTCGACGAAGCGGGGATGTTTGCGGCCGCGTACGCGCTCGAACACGCGTTAGGCGACGAGGCGCACCGATGACCGGCCTCCGCGATGCCCCGGCGGACGTCACCGCCGGCTATGAGATGGTCGTGGGCCTCGAGGTGCACGTCCAGCTCCGCACGCAGACCAAAGCCTTCTGCAGCTGCGACACGACCTACGGCGCGCCGCCTAACGTCAACACGTGCCCGGTGTGCCTGGCGCTGCCCGGCGCCCTGCCGGCCCTGAACCGCGAAGCCGTCCATCTCGCCATGCGCGCGGCGCACGCGCTGGACTGCACGGTGAATCCAGTGTCCGTGTTCGCCCGCAAGAACTATTTCTACCCGGACCTTCCCAAAGGCTACCAGATCTCGCAGTACGATCGGCCGCTCGCGCTCGCCGGCCGCCTCGAGATCGGCGATGGCGATGCCGCACGCACCGTCGGCATCACGCGCGTCCACATGGAAGAGGACGCGGGCAAGTCCATCCACGACCGCTATCCCGGCGCCACCGCCATCGACCTCAATCGCGCCGGTGTCCCGCTCATCGAGATCGTGAGCGAGCCGGACATGCGTTCGTCCGCCGACGCCGTGGCCTACCTCTCGGCGCTCAAGCAGATCCTCGAGTACATCGACGTCAGCGACGTTAACATGGAAGAGGGCAGCCTGCGCGTCGACGCCAACGTGAGCGCGCGGCCGCACGGCGCCACTGCGTTAGGCACGAAGACCGAAGTCAAGAACATGAACTCGTTCTCCGGCGTGCAGCGCGCGCTCGAGGCGGAGTTCGAGCGCCAATGCGCGCTCCTGGGACGGGGCGGGCGCGTTCACCAGCAGACGATGCTGTGGGACGGCGCGCGCAACGAAGTCCGTCCCGCACGCTCGAAGGAAGCGAGCCACGACTACCGCTACTTCCCGGAGCCGGACCTGCCGCCGCTCGTCCTCGACCCGCAATGGATCGACGACGTGCGGCGCGAGCTGCCCGAGCTGCCGCGCGCGCGGCGCGCTCGCTTCGCACGCGAGTATGGACTGGCCCCCGCCGACGTCAGCGTCCTCACCGTGACGGCCGCGCTCGCGGAATATTTCGAGGCGGCGGCCAAAGCACACGGCGACGCCAAGTCGGCGGCGAATTGGGTGATGGGCGAAGTGCTCGCCGCGCTCAACACGTCGAACGAATCGATCGAGACCTTCCGCGTCGCACCGGCGTCACTTGCGCGCCTGCTCGACCTCGTGCGCGATGGGGTCGTGAGTCACTCGGCGGCCAAGCGCGTGTTCGCGCTCATGGCCGAAACCGGCGACGCGCCCGACCGCGTGGCCGAGCGCGAGGGACTCGTGCAGGTGCGCGACGCCGACGAGCTCACGCGCTGGGTAGATGAAGTGCTCGCCGAACATCCCGCCGAGGCCGGCCGGTTCCGCGCCGGCGAGAAGAAGTTGTTAGGCGTGTTGGTCGGACTGGTGATGAAGAAATCCAAAGGGCGCGCCGACCCGCGCCGCGTCAATCAGTTGGTGTCGGAGCGCGCCGGCGGATAGATCGGCGCGCTCAGGCGCGACGCGTAGTCCAGCGTTGTCTCCGGCATCCCAAAATTTCGGTTTGCTTCTTCTGCGACGTGGAATTCCATGCGGCTCAACCGCGCCTGCCGCCTAACTTGCTTCGCCAGGCGCAGCGCTTCGTCGCCCGATGGGTCGAGCGCGTACGGCTCCGAGTGATCGAGCCGGCTCAGCAGATCGATCACATAGTCGTAGCTGCGCTCCATGTAGCGCACCACCTCGGGCGTGCTGAGGTCCCAGCGGCTGTTCTCGGCCGCGAGATGGAAGATGCGCTGCCACGATTCGCTGTCGGTCACGTACACCATACCGCGGAAAATCCGCCGGTTGGTCTGCGTACTGAAAATCGTCGGACTGAGAATGCGGTCGAGGTGCGCGTCGGCCGGCGAATGGTCGCGCACGATGAGCTCGCGCGCGTGCCGGGGATACGCGGGCCCGAGATGCGTCTCGAACCGGCTCTCCCAGTAGCTGTGGCCTAACCCGGTCGTGCGCGAGGCGATGATCAGGTAGCGCGGCACGAAGTAGTTGTGCGCCACCGTGTCGGCCGCGAGGTGCGCCAGGTAGCCCATGCCGAAGCTGCGCAGCGCTTCATCACTCGCGCGGTCGAGTATCTCGAAGCCAACGGTCCACGAATGGCAGTGCCGCCCGACGGGCGCGTATTTCTTCGCGATGCTCGTGTCGGCGGCGATCGATCCGTAGAGGAACTCGTACGGAAACGCGCGCAGTGTGTCCGCGACGGCGACCGGCAGCTGCTCGAGCGCGCCGAGAACAGCCTGGCCGAGAAACACGTGCGTTCCCGGCGTCCAGGCGTAGCTCGCCTCGGGCAGGAATGCGAGACCGAGCACGACAGCGGCGGCGCCCGACGCGACCAACAGCCATACCGGCGGACGCCTAACGGCGCACCGGATCCACGCTCGGACGAGCTCGATACAAACCATTATCATCCGCGAATGACGAGCTCAGACGCCAAGGCGTTTCCGCTCGCGCCGGATGGCCTTCCGCAAATCGCGGATCTCGCGATTCACCGCATCGTCAATGGATTGGCGCGCGGTCTCGAGGTACTCGGCTACGGAGTCGCCGATCTCGGCGACGGGAACACCGTCGCGCAGCGCCTCACCGTGCTCGACCGCCCATTTGGTGCCTTGGTCGCGCAGACGCCGCGCTTCCTTCACGCCGCGGCGGGCGAACCGCTCGAGCCGCGCCATGGGACGGCGACGACGCGCGCGCTCGCGCGCGACGAGCGCGACGCCCGCGCCCAACGCCAGACCCACTCCGATCGCCAGCAGCAGATCGGTCGACGCGTCATTCTTCCTGTGGCGCCGGAGAACGCCTGACTTTCGGCCGCGGCGCAACACGCTCGGCATTCCGTGTTTCATCTCGATGGTCATGTTCCAGCTCCTCATCGTGGTCGCGGTCCTGATCGCGCGCGTCACGGTGGCGACGGGCGCGGCGCGTGCGCGGCGTTGGCGCTCCGCCTAACGCAGAGACTCCCGCTTGCACGCCCTCCAACGTGGCCGCGGTGGACACCACCGCGTGCTCGAGCTCGTTCTGTGCGATCGTCAGCAGCGTGTTCAACTCGCCCACGCGCTGCTCCACGCCTTCCACGCCGAGCCTGGCCCGCTCAGTAACGTAGCGCACGGTGCGGCTCACTTCCTCGACGTCCGCACGCACGGTGCCCGAGATGGAATCTACGTTGTCGGAAATCCTGTTGGCGCGTCCCACGAGCGGCGACAACTCCCGGCCCAACCGATCGAGCAATGCACTCGCCTTGTCCGTCGCCCGGCGAAAACTCAACGCGGCCGGAATCAGGATTGCGACGAGGACGATCACAGCGATCGCGACCACTACGTTCGCGATGGCGGTCATCGTGCCGAGAGGACCCGTCGAGAGAGCGACTTGTTTCGTGACGATCGTATCCGGAAGCGCACTCGCTCCGGCGGCCTGCACCAGCCACGCCGCCACTGCAATCGGTTCCCGCAAGCTCAATACCATGACCATGGCTCGAATGCCGAATGTCGTGTCTGGCAGCGCACGCGTTCGGCGGCTGCAGGCCTACGCGTCGAGCTCCGGGGCGAGTCCCACCACGCGCTCGATCGGGAGCGTGAACACGATGCCCGCGCCAGGCACGCTCAAGCTGCCGCAAACCTCCTGAATGAGCGCGATTGCCGCGTCCACTTTCTCTTCGTCGATCGCGCTCAGGAGCATCTGGTTGCTCGGCCGCGATCGCGTCGTCAACGACCGCAGGCCCGCAAAGATGGGGACGTCCTGCGTCAGCACGTGTCCCATCCCTTCGCTGTTCACAACGGTCGCACCCGTAATGCCAAGCTCGACGAATCCCGCCAGGATGTCGTCGACCTGTTCTACGTGATTGATCACGGCGACGAGAAGCTGCATGGGCGAGATCCGGGGTGAGCAGCATAGCGTAGGCCTCGCGCGACGGAGTGTCAAGCAGTTGCTTGACTTCCGCGCGCAGCGATGTCCATAGTTCGCGGCCCCTCCGCCGTTTGTCGTCCCTCGCACTCGTCTCATGCAATTCGTCGTCGAAGGTTCTCGTCCGCTCAGCGGGACCATCCGCCCATCCGGCAACAAGAACGCCGCGCTCCCGATCATCGCCGCGGCTTTGCTCACCGAACATCCGGTCGCGCTCGAGAACGTGCCCCGGATCCGCGACGTGGAAACGCTGGTGGAGCTCGTGAGCACGCTGGGCGTGAGCATCACCTGGTCAGCTCGCAATACTTTGGCCATACACGCGCGCGAGGTGCGCGCCACCGCGCTTGACTCGCGGCTTTCGGCGCGCATCCGTGCGTCGATTCTTCTGGCCGGTCCGCTCCTCGCGCGGTGCGGCGCCGTCACGCTGCCTCCGCCGGGCGGCGATGTGATCGGCCGGCGTCGCGTCGACACGCACTTTCTCGCGTTCGAGCAGCTCGGCGCGACGTATCACGTCGATCATTCCTACGAGCTGCGTACCACCGCGCTGCGTGGCGCCGACGTCTTCCTCGACGAGCCGAGTGTGACGGCCACCGAGAACGCGCTCATGGCTGCCGTCGCGGCTCAGGGCACGACAATCCTGCGCAACGCGGCGAGCGAGCCGCACGTGCAGGACCTGGCGCGATTTCTCGTCGCGATCGGTGCGAGTATCGACGGCATCGGCACCAACTGCATGACCATCGAAGGCGGTCGCACGTTGGGCGGCGCGACGCATCGCATCGGTCCCGACCACATCGAAGTGGGCTCGTTCATCGGACTCGCGGCCGTGACGAACTCCGAGCTGCATGTCGAGCACGCGGGCGTCGAGCACCTGCGCGCCGTTCGCATGGGATTCGAGCGACTCGGTATCGAATGCGAATGCGATGGCGACATGCTCATCATCCGCGCGAACCAGGCGCGTGAGATTCGCCCCGACCTGGGCGGACACGTACCCAAGCTCGAGGACCAACCGTGGCCGGCGTTCCCGGCCGATCTCATGTCGATCGCGATCGTCGCGGCCACGCAGTGCAACGGCCTCATCCTCATGCACGAAAAGATGTTCGAGTCGCGCATGTTTTTCGTGGACAAGCTCATCGCGATGGGTGCGCGCATCGTGCTGTGCGACCCGCATCGCGCGCTGGTTGCGGGCCCGTCGCGGTTACGCGGCGCCGTGGTCGAGTCGCCCGATATCCGCGCCGGCATGGCGATTCTGTTGGCGGCACTCTGCGCCGACGGCACGAGCACGATCAACAACGTTGGGCAGATCGAGCGCGGCTACGAGCGCATCGACGAGCGTCTGCGCGGGCTCGGCGCGAAGATCACGCGAGTGGACGACACGAAGTCGTGAGCCTCGACGTACCGCGCGAAGACGTGGCCGATCTCGCCCAACTCGGCGTGATCGCGTTCACGACGACGCGAGATGCAGGCACGTTCGGCACCGCGGGGCGCGAACCCGTGGGCGACGTGATGGGACGCTGGTGGTCGTTGGTCGAGGCGCTGCACGAGTACAGTCCGCGGCTCGCGACATCGCGACAGGTGCACGGCAACCACGTGCTGGTGCACCGCCTAACGTGGGACGGATGGCTGCGGTCCGACGGTGCCGACGGACACGTCGCGCCGGAGCGGGGCACCGCGCTCGCCATCACCGTAGCCGACTGCGTGCCCGTGTTCGTCGCGCATCCAAACGGCGCGTGTGCGCTGCTGCACGCGGGCTGGCGCGGCACCGCCGCGCACATTCTCTCGAGCGGCGTGGCCGAGCTGGTGCGCTCGGGGCTCGATGCGCGCGACCTGTACGTGCACCTTGGCCCCTCGATTTGCGGGCGCTGCTACGAGGTCGGACCCGACGTGTACCAACAGCTCACCGGACAGAGCGCGAGCGCGGCCGAGTGCGTCGACCTGCGCGCGATTCTCGCGCGGGAGGCGCGCGAAGCCGGCATCACGCGCGTCTCGGTGAGCGAATTTTGCACGCGCTGCCACAATGATCGCTTCTTCTCGCACCGGGCCGGCGATCCTGGACGCATGCTGGCCGTGATCGTGGGTCCAAGCGACTGCGGGGTCTCGTCGAAAACTGCTTGGAACGGATAACAAAAGT
>DATJET010000131.1:0-18902 GCA_035496295.1 Gemmatimonadaceae bacterium | reverse complement strand
GTTGTCCAGGAGCGCCTCATTCGGAAAGTCGCACGCGCGCTCGCGCCCAACGGACGGTTTGTGTTCACGGCGCCGCGGCAAGCGTGCGAATGGAACGACGCCATGACCGGCCGGCCGTCGGTATCGTTGGGCGCCGACCGGTACCGGCGTGTGGTGGAAGCCGCCGGCCTGGCATTGATCGGCGAAACGGAAGACGAGGGAGAGAACCGGTACTACATGACATCCCGGAGATGAGGCACCAATACCATGACGCATGCCGCCGCGCCCCGATCCGCCAGCGTCACAATCCGGTCTGCCGCGCCGACTTTCCTCGTGTCCGACATCGCGGCCACCGTCGACTGGTACGCCGCCAACCTCGGCTTCGAGAAAGCGGGGAGCCTGCCGGCACAGCCGCCGTACGTGTACGCGAGCATCATGCTCGGTCCAGTCGAAATCATGCTGCTCAACCTCGCCGGCTACGAGAAGCCCGACCTCCGCGCGCGGCGTCCGGTCGGGTTATGGGACGTGTACGTCCGCGTCGATGGCGTCGGCGCGCTGTACGACACCGTCGAAGGGAAACCGTTCGTGCAGTCGCCGCTCACGCACCGGCCGTACAACGACTGGGAGTTCGAGGTGCGCGATCCGAACGGCTACGTGCTGGTTTTCGGCGGCGCACGATGAACGTGTCGCGCGCCGCGGGGTCGGCCCGGCGATGACCGGCTCCGAGCCGAACTTCGACTCCGTCAGCGTGGCGGCGATCCTCGCGCAGCGCAGCCGCGAGGACCGCGGCGCGCTGCTCGACGACCTCGTGACGATGCTCTCCGAGGTCGTGCCCGGCGTCAAAGTCGAGCGCGGCCTCATTCGGCGCCGCGTGACGGCCATTCGCCTCCCGTTGGGCAATGCGATCTACGTGCTGCAGCGCGGCGCGAACGACACCTTCGAGGCGAGCCGGCAGCAGCAGGTGCGCGGCGTCGTCATCCGAACCGAGCCGCTGGAGATCGACGCATTCCTTACTGAGTTAGGCAACGCGCTCGACGCCGAGCTCCGCCGCACCGAGCACGGACGCCAGGCCATCCAGTCGTGGTTGAAGGCCACGAACCCGTAATCCACAGGAGACGACCAACCATGCCGGACTACGTGCCAGGGTCCACCGCCAATCTTCCACAAGGCGCGGCGCAACGGCTGCGCGCCATGCGCGGCACGGGCGACCGTCCGGCGTTCTTCACCAGCGACCTGTCGGTCGACGAGTTCCTGCTCGTCGAGCACGCGGGCTTCGAAGCGTTAGGCCTGGTGCTCGGTTCCTGCATCTATCACGTGGGCTTCCAGTGGCAGAAGTGGAGCGTGAGCCAGGAGCTCCCCGTGCTGACGCACGCGATGTACAGCGCGCGCGAGCTCGCCATGGTGCGCATGGAAGAAGAAGCGGATATCCTCGGCGCCGACGGGATCGTCGGTGTGCGACTGGTATTCAAGCAGTACGCGATGGACGAGGGGGTGCTCGAGTTCCAGGCTGTGGGCACCGCGATCCGGCACCGTGAGAAGGCCGGGAGCATGCGCACCAAGGACAACCGGCCGTTCACGTCCGATCTGAGCGGACAGGATCTCTGGAAGCTCGTGCGCGGCGGCTATCGCCCGGTGAGTCTCGCGATGGGCGCGTGCGTGTATCACATTGCGCACATGAGCTTCATGCAGGCGCTCAAGCAGGTCGGCCGAAATCAGGAGATGACGATTTACACCGAGGCCACGTATGCCGCGCGCGAGCTCGCCCTCGAGCGGATGCAGGCCGAAGCGGCCCAACGCGGCGGCGTCGGCGTGGTCGGCGCACGCGTCGAAGAATCGAACTGGGGCTGGGGATCCAATGCGATCGAGTTCTTCGCCGTCGGTACCGCGGTCGCACCCATTGCCGGCGCGCCGCAGCAGGATGAGCTCGAGGCTGTCCAGCGCGTCGTGACGTACGACAGCACGTCTTGAGTTGCGCGGCTAACGTGATCGGCCTCTCGTCGGCGTCCGTCGAGCGTGTTTCGCCTCACGCTCGCGCCGGCCATGCGTTCGGCATGGCCGGCCGTTCGCCGGGACGGTACGGCGTCTACAACGCAATGTGCGCTTGTACGGCAAGTCCATGGCGCGTCGGAGAGACGGTCGCTTGCAGTCGATGCGACTTCAGTGGAATGGAACTCCAGGTCTCGGACCGGAACACGGAGCCCAGGATCGATCCGATGGTGGCGCCGCCGACCGCACCCACCACCATGCCCACTGCCGCGGCACCTCCTGAGCCCGGATCGAACAGGCCGCAAAGGTTGAAGGGCTGGGTGTTGTCGCACTTGGGCTTCCGATACGTTGTCGCGCCGACGACTGCACCGACCAGCGCGCCACCTATCGCTCCGAGCGCTGTGCCGTGCAGGATGCGATGGTGCATCCCTGTGCTCACCTCGATCCGCGAAATACTGGAGATGGCGATGGACTCTGTATCCGCGCGGGTGCCGACGTACGTCATCACGCTGTCTCCAGACGACAGGACCGTGCCGATCTGCGTTTCGGAGTGATCCGTGACACGAATCCGTGTGCCCGGCGCCAGCGTCGGCCCACCCTGTGCCTGGGCACTGCCGGCCGCGGCCGCCAGCAACAGAAGTCCGGCCGCTTGAAGAAGAGTCGGTGTATGCATGGCGAATTCCCTCAGCGAAAGGTTGTGGCGCGTCGTGGTACTGTCGTACGATCGCCTGGAGGGAACGTGCGTCATCGCGGCCGGAGGCTGTATACGTCACGTGACGTAGTTCGGTCGCAAAGATGACGCAGAGCCCGATCGGCCCTGTTCCGGACGGTGCGCGCGCAACGTGTGCCACCCTTTGACAGCACATCCTGATGACCGTGCTTCGATTTTCGCTACGCCATGCGGCGCCCATCGCCGCTACCGTCTGTTTCGCCGCCGCACCGTGCCTAACGGCGCAGGATTCGGCCCGGGCCAAGCCGACCTTCGTTAACGGTATGGCGCAGGTCGTGCCTGCCTTCGCCGATTCCACGACCTGGATCCGGCAGGACCTGTGGGTCGAGACGGGATTCGACAGCGATCAGGATGGCAAACCCGATCGCGTCCACGTCGACGTGACGCGGCCTCGCCAAACCGACACCGGTCTCAAGGTCGCCGTCATCTATGGATCGAGTCCCTATTACGCCGGTGTGTCGCGCGACCAGGTCGATTGGGATGTGCGTCAGGAGCTGAATGCCCAACCGAAGCCGCGCGGCCGCATGCTATCCGCGCCGTACGATGGAACGCGCACCCGGATCTCGCGCGAGATGGTGAACGAGTGGGTGCCGCGCGGATTCGCGGTGGTCCATTCCGAGGCGCCGGGCACGGGCCGCTCGCAAGGATGCCCAACGGTGGGCGACACGCCCGAGCGCACCGCGATGAAGTACGTGGTCGATTGGCTCAATGGCCGCGCCAAGGGCTACACCACCGAGACGGGATCCGAGGAAGTGAAGGCCACGTGGTCCACTGGCAAAGTCGGGATGATGGGCACGTCCTACGAGGGCACCTTGCCCTTGGCGGCGGCGACCACCGGTGTCGACGGACTCGAGGTGGTGATCCCGGTTTCGCCTAACACATCGTACTACCACTACTACCGGTCGAACGGGCTCGTGCGGTCGCCCGGCGGATTCCTGGGCGAGGACGTCGACGTCCTCTACGATTTCATCGCCAGCGGCGACACAACCGAGCGCGCGACGTGCGAGCGGCTGTACAAGAACGGCGTTTTTGCGAAGGGACAGGACCGCGTCACCGGCGACTACAACGACTTCTGGGCCAAGCGCGATCTGCTGCCGTGGGTCAAGCACATCAAGGCCGCGGTGCTGCTCGCGCACGGACTCAACGACTACAACGTCGTATCCGAGCACAGCGTGCGCATCTACAACGAGATGAAGAAGGATGGGCTGCCGGTCTCGTTGTACCTGCACCAGGGCGGGCACGGCGGCAATCCGCCGTCGGACATGGTCAACCGCTGGTTCAGCCACTACCTGTACGGCGTCGACAACGGCGTCGAGAAGGATCCGCCTGTGTGGATCGTGCAGGACTCTGGATCGCAAGCGCCGCAGGCGATCATTGCGGCGGCGAAGTTGGCGCAGGATTCGGCGCGTCGAGTGGAAGGGAGCGGCAGCGAGACCACACCGGTTGCGGCGCCTGCGGGGCGTCGTCGGCGCCGGCCTGCGGGACCGCCGACTCCGTTCGCGTCGTTCCCGGTGCCGGGATCGTCGGCGGTGCAGTTCTATCCCACGGGCAGCGGCACCGCGGTGGGCGCGCTGGCGTTTTCGGCTGCGCCTAACGGGAAGGGTACGCTGGTCGACGACGTGAGCATGAGCGGCAGCGCCGACGCGCGCGCCGCGCGCTCGACCCATCGTTTGATGTACGCGTCGCCCGTGCTCACGGACACGGTGCACATCTCCGGCACGCCGCGCGTCACGTTGCGCATTGCGTCGAGCAAGCCGGCGGCAAATCTGAGCGTGTGGCTGGTGATGCTGCCCTACGATTCGACCGCTGTCGGATCACAGAGCCACGCCGGACTCATCTCGCGCGGGTGGGCCGATCCGCAGAACGGCAAGTCGCTCACGGCGGGCGGGAACTACGACTCGGAGCAGCCGGGCGAGCAGCTCGTGCCGGGCACGTTCTACGATCTCACCTTCGACCTCGAGCCCGACGACGAGTTCGTCCCGGCCGGGAAGCGGTTTGCGGTCATGATCATGTCGAGCGACCGCGAGTTCACGCTCTGGCCCGCGCCCGGCACGGAGCTCACGGTGGATCTCGCGCACTCGTCGGTCTCGATCCCGATCGTGGGTGGGCGCGGCGCGCTCAAAGCGGCGGGGATGCGGTGACGTTCGGTTTGTAGGCGCTGGAAAGGAGGGAAGAGGGAAGCGCGAGCGTCAGCGAGCGCTTTCCTCTTCCCTCCGTCCGTTAGGCGTCGAGCAGCGCGACGGTGGTGCGGGCGTCCGCAGCGGCGCCGAGTCGCTCGAAGCTCGTCGCCGCCGCGTGCAGCTCGAGCTCTGCGTCCTCACTGTTGCCGCACGCGCGGTAGGCGCGGCCTAACAGCACACGAGCCCGCGCCGCATCGTACGGCAGGTCGCAGTCCTTGGCGAGCTTCCACGCGCGGCGCAGGCTCGCCGCGGCTTTGGCCGGATCGTTTTCGCCTAACTCAACCAGGCCGCGCGCGAACGCCGCGTGTGCGGCCAGCGCCGGCGAGCCGTAGGCGTCGGCGATCGATGCCAACTCGTCCGCCGCCGCGCGCGTCGCCTCACTTGCGCCCGCGGCGAACGCCGCTTGTGCCTGGGCGGGCAATAGCTTCGCCCGGTCGAGCGGCGTCAACAACGCATCCGACAACGCACGCTCGAGCAGCGCGCGGGCGCTGTCGATGCGGCCCTGCGCCAGCCGGAGCAGCGCGAGGCCAGGGAGCGGATCCCGCCCCAGCTCGTGCGCCTGGCGGAACAGGTTGTCGGCCGTCTCGTAGTCGCCCACGTGCAGACGGATCTGGCCTAACTCGTAGTACGCTTCCGCGGCGACGTCGCTCAGAAAGTCCTCCAGCTCCGACGACGCGCGGCGTGCCTCGCTCTCGGCTTCCGTCCACGAGCCGCGCAAGCGCAGCAGCTCCGCACGGTGCACGCGGCAGATTCCCGGATACCCCGATTGCGCGTGCGGTTCGCACCACCGCCGCGCGACCTCGTTCCACTCGGCCGCGCGCCGATAGTCGGCGAGCTTCTGGCACGTGCTCATCATGTTGCAGAAGATGCGGCCCGTCGTGCGCGCGCCCAGTTGACCGCTCGTGGCCGCGACCATGGCGTCATCGATTGCCGCCATACCTTCGGCCACGTTCCCCCGCGACACGAGAATGCGACCACAGTCTTGCAGCGCCAGCGTCTGGAGATCGCGCGCGTTCATGCGGCGACCGATCTCGAGCGCGCGTTGGGCAAGCGACCATGCCTTGTCGGTGTCGCGCTCATCCTCGAGCGCGAGCATCGCTTGCGTGCGTGCCATCCATCCGTGTTCGATGGATTCGGGTGCCGCATCGAGGTGGCGCTCGGCGCGCTGCAACCAACCGTGTGCCACCGCTCGCGCGAGCTTGTGGAAGTGGTCCTCGGCGAGGGCGATGGCCAAGCCGGCCGCGTGCCGCTGGTCGTCGCGCTCGAGGTAGCGCGCGTACGCGCGTTCGCGCGCGCGAATGCACTCGTCGCTCTTGCCCAGCCACCACGCCGACTCCGCCAGCGCCTCGAGGTGCTCGGCGCCGAGCGTCCGCGCGGCGTCGGCAGCGCTCAGCGCATCGAACGCTTCGTGCCAGTTGCAGCGCTCGATCGCATCGAGGCCCACGCGCACCGCATCGCCGGGCGCGCCGACGGTCGCTGACGATCTTTCGCCTAACGGAACGACGGGTGCCGCGACCGGAACAGCGTGCGTGCCGGACGGCGCCGCCAGCTCGTCGAGGAGCGGCATGAACGCTTCCACCGTCTGCCACCGGTCGTCCGGATCCTTCTCGAGGCACCGCATCACGGCCTGCGCGAGGCGCGGCGGCGCGTCAGACCGGCGTGTCGCGACGGGCTCCGGCATCTCGGTCATATGTGCGACGACGAGCTTGGGCGCCGCGCGGCCGGCGAACGGCGGTTGACCCGTCAGCATCTCGTAGGCGACGATGCCCATCGCGTAGATGTCGGCGCGTGCATCCACATCCGATTCGCCTGCCAGCTGCTCGGGCGCCATGTAGCCCGGCGTGCCGAGCCCCATACCCGTGCCCGTCAGGCGTTCGGCCGGTGTCGCGAGGGTAGCCTGCTCCACTGCGCGGGCGATGCCGAAGTCGGCGAGGATCGCATGGCCGTGCTGGAGGAAGATGTTGTCCGGCTTGAGGTCGCGGTGCACAACGCCTAACGCATGGGCGAAGGCGAGTGCGTCGGCCACCGTGCGGAGCAGCCGCAGCGTCTCGTCGATGGGCAGGGCACCGCGCTGCGTGATGCGCTGCCGCAGCGACTCGTCGCCCACGAACGGTGTGATGTAGTACACGAGTCCGTCGCGCGCGCCTGCCGTGAGCACCGGAAGAATGTGCGGGTGCTGCAGCCTGGCGGTCACCAGAATCTCGCGCTGAAAGCGCTGCGCGCTGACTTCGCTCGTGAGCTCGGGCGGGAGCAGCTTCACCACCACGCGTCGGTCGAGCGACCGCTCGGTGGCGAGGAAGAGCCGGCTCATCCCACCGGGCGCCAGCTCGCGCTCGATCCGGTACGAGTCGCCCAGGGCGTTTTGAAGCCGATCGTGCAGCGCAGTCGACACAAGACGTCCCGTCGCGATGGAAAGGTCTACATACCCGGTTCCGGAAGCGAGGTCAAGCGCGCGCACACCGAACGATTCAGTGCGTTTGCTTCACCGCCCAATCGATCGGCTTTTTGTCCTTCGAGAGCTCGTGATAATGAATCGCAACCGGCTTCTGTCCGACGACAACCGCAAACTGGATCCAGCCACGAGCGCACTGCTTGGGCTTGAGCGGGGTGATCTCGAGATTGGGCTGTTTGGCCGTGCCGGCCGAGCCGATCACGGCCCCGTCGGCGAAGTGCAATTGGAACCATGAAGGGAATGCGAAGGTGCCTTGGGGCGCGTTGGCTCCGGCGCACACCTCCACGTCAGCCACCACGTTGCTGATCGGCGTGGGCCAGGAAATCGAGTAGACGGTCACCGTCTTGCCGCTTTCGGTAGTTCGCCGGTCGCGCACCTGCTGAGCCGCGGCGAGGTGAGCGCAGGGTAGGAACGCCAGCGCCGAGAGGAATCGGGATGCGCGCATGATTCGTCCACGGGTGTAAGACGGAACCGGCCGGGGCAGTCCAGGAATGCCGGCCGACGGCCAGGAAAGTGCGTCGGGCGGCCTTCAGGTCACAAGAGGGACCTAGGGCTGCATGTGTGGGGTAGGGTGGCGCGCAGTAGAGACCTCCTGTCGATTATCGTTGGAGCCATGAAACCAATGAATCGCCGCGAAGCGCTGAAGCTCGCGGTTGCGCTTGGCGCGTCCTTGGCGTGGAAGCCGCGCTTCCCGCACTTCTCGTCTCCGTCGTGGCCCGAGCGCCGCGATCTCTTTCCGCAGGGTGTCGCGTCCGGCGATCCCTATCCCGACAGCGTGTTGATCTGGACGCGCCGCCCGCCGGTAGCCGGCGACACCGCGTCCCGCCTGACGGCGCAGGTGGCCGAAGACGTCGCGTTCCACAACGTCGTGGCGGAGTCGATCGTGCCGCTGTCGGCCGATGCTGACTGGACGTGCCGGGTGCTGGCGGCGGGGCTCAAGCCGCGGCGCGAATACTGGTACCGGTTCATCGACGATCGCGGCAACGCGAGCCGCGTGGGCCGGACGCTCACGGCGCCGTCGGCAAGCGATACGAAGCCGCTCAATTTCGTGTTCGTGTCGTGCCAGAACGTGCAGCAGGGCTCGTGCAACGCGTACCGCCGCATGATCTGGGAGGACGCGCGCCGTCCGATCGAAGATCGGTTAGCCTTCGTCCTGCACCTGGGCGACTTCGTGTACGAGCTCGTGTGGTATCCCGAAGACCGTCCGCAGGGCATGTATGACCGGCGCCTTCGCGACATCGTGCGCTACCCCGCCGGCGAAAAGCACGCCGACTTTCACGTGCCGACCACGGTGGACGGCTACCGCGCGCTCTATCGCGCGTACCTCGCGGATCCCGATTTGCAGGACGCGCGCGCGCGATGGCCGTTCATCTGCATGTGGGACAACCACGAGTTTTCGTGGAAAGGGTGGCAGAGCCAGGAGAATTTCGGCCGCGGCGTGGTGCCGGCGCAGACGCGCAAAGTCGCGGCGGCGCAGGCGTGGTGGGACTATCAGCCGGCGCGCGTGGTGAAGTCCGGCCCGGGCGGCTTGAACGAGTTCACCCCGCCGGTGGTGCGCGACGCTCCGTTAGGCCGCTTCGATTCCAACGGGTTGGGCGAAGAGCCGGGCAACCTCGAGGCGATCAACGCGCTCACGCTGTACCGGACGTTCAAGTTGGGCGCGCATGTCGACTTGGTGCTCACCGACAATCGGTCGTACCGGTCGGAACCGCTCACCGACTGCCCCGAGTGGGCGCCGTTTCGCCAGCCGGGTGTGCCGTTCTTCGAGTCGCAGGATGCGTTGACGATGCTGGACGCGGGTCGCGTCGCGCACGAAGGGTCGCCGCCCGAGGCCGTCGCGGCAGGCAGCGGCGACGTGCCTAACCCGCGGCGCGCGTCGCCGCCGGGCACGATCCTCGGCGCGCGGCAGCGGGCGTGGTTCATGGAGCAGCTGCGCGGGTCGCAGGCGCCGTGGAAGCTCTGGGGCAATTCGGTGGGCTCGCTCGACTGGCGCACGGACTTGCAACATTTCCCGCCGCCCAAGGGCGCGCGCTGGACCGCGCCGGGATACGGCGTGATCACCGAGGACGACTGGTCCGCCTACCGCACGGAGCGCAACGCCATTCTCGATGCGGTCCGCACGAACGGCATCGCCGGCTTCGTGTCCATCGCCGGCGACCGGCATGCCTTCACCGCCGGTCGCATGTCGACGACCCTGCCTCCCGAAAAGTTCGAACCCGTTGGCGTCGAGTTCATCACGGGGTCGATCTCGGCGCCGGGTCTGGTGGAGGCGGCGAAGTACGTGATTCCAAAGAACCATCCCTACCGCGCGCTCTATTTTCGCGACGCGCCGAACGCGTCGGCCGCCACGATCAACGCCGCACTGCGCCACGGCGTGAAGACGTGTCTCGTGTTGCACGAGGGTGGTGACATCCCGCACGCGCTCGCGGAGCGCAACCCCGACGTGGCGCCACACCTCTCGTTCGTGGACCTGGGCGGACACGGCTACGCCACGGTTCGCGCGACGGCCGATGCGCTCGACGTGGAGTTCGTGTGCGTGCCGCGGCCCATCGAGCCGGCGGCGGCGGAGGACGGCGGGCCGATTCTCTATCGCGTGGCGCACCACGTGCCGCGCTGGAGCGCGGGCGAGACGCCGCAGCTCGTGCGGCAGGACATTGCGGGGACGCCGCCGCTGCTCGCCTAACGGAAGATCAATCGGCGCGCTGCGCGATCAACTTCGCCACCGCCCGGATGTCGGCGAAGAACGCCTTCTCGGCGCGGGCGCGCTCGCCGGGCGGCGCGCGCAACACCGCCGACGGATGGACGGTGGCCACGACCGTATCGGCCCACTCGGACGCGACGGGTTTGCCGCGATGCTTGGTCAGGCGAAACTCCGTCCCGAGGAGCGACCGTGCCGCCGTGGCGCCCAGCGCGACGATCACGCGCGGCTTCGTGAGGCGAATCTCCTCGAGCAGCCACGGCCGGCACGCGCGCATCTCGCTGTCGCGCGGCTTCTTGTGGATGCGCCGCGCACTCTTCTCGCCGCGCTCATACTTGAAGTGCTTCACCGCGTTCGTGACATACACCGCGTCGCGGTCGATGCCCGCGGCCGTGAGCGCGGCGTCGAGGACTTTGCCCGATGGGCCGACGAACGGGTGACCGGCCTTCTCCTCCTGATCGCCGGGCTGTTCCCCAACCAGCATCAACTGCGCGGTCCGCGGCCCCTCGCCGAACACCGTGCGGCCACAGGTCCAGAGGTCGCAGCCGCGACACCGTGCCGCCGCCGCGCGCAGTCCCGACAGCGACGCGCGCGGCGGGATGAAGTCGGCGGCCGACTCTCTATGCCTAACGGCGGTGCGTGACCCGCTCCCAGGCATCGCGGACCGCGTCCTTCATGTGCTCCCAGGTGCCGCCGCCGCGGTGCTCCTCCCGTTCCCAGCCCAGCCGCGCCTCGTGTTCGATGTCATCCCACCGGTGTCCCTCGTACCGCACGCTGCACTCGGCGCCGTAGCGGTACGCCGGCCAGTAGTACTCGAATTGGCGATCTGCAACCACGTACGGCCGCTCGAGCCAGTGGTCGCGCCAGTGGCGCTCTTCTGCGTCCAGGTCCAGCTGTTGGTTGGTGGCGCCGAACCCCTGTGTCGGGTTTACATCGCGGTTAGGCATGATAAACCTCCTTCGATTCGCTTTGCGGGCGTGCCGACCCGTATTGCCCGCAGAGAGGATGCCACGCCTCCGGCTTCGCGCCGAGTGCTCCGCAGCGACAAGCCAGAAGGCCGGCCGCGAGAGGAGGCTCGTGAGGGCATCAGGTAGTACGTGCCTACTTAGTAGGTGAGTACTATCAGAGGGCGCCTTCGACGCCATTTCGCACTATTGCATGGATCAGGTCGCTTGGTGCACCGCCGCCGTTCTCGCCGAGTGTCATTGGACGGCTGGCGCTCGGGCGCCGCCGCGCTAAGTTCGGCACACTCCACTCATTAAACGCGACAGCAGTCGCTCTCTCAGTCCCGAGGACCCCCTATGAGATTCGTGCGTCCAGCGCGCCGAATGATGCCGTCACCGACGACACTAGCGACGGCGGTTGCGCTACTGTCCGCCGCGGCCTGCGCGACGTCAACATCGACGTCCCAGTTGGCCTCGACCGCGCCCGTGTCCGCCAGCCGTTCGTCCGGCACTGCGCCCAACCCCGATCCGCGCGTTGGCCTCAAGGCCGGACTCTACGACGCTGGGGTCGCGACGTGGAACATGAAGCTCGTGTCCACCACGCCGCCGACCGGCCAGTTTTTGCACAGCACCAACAGCGATCTCGCATTCACCGGCCACTACGCGATTCAGGGCAACTACAACGGCTTCCAGGTGTGGGACATCACGGATCCCGCACATCCGACGCTCACCAAGGGCTTCTATTGCCCGGCATCGCAGAGCGACGTGTCGGTGTACAAGAACCTGCTGTTCGTGTCCGCGGAGGGTCAGGGCGGGCGACTCGACTGCGGCGGCGAGGGTGTGAAGGACACGGTGAGCAACGAGCGCGTGCGCGGGCTCCGCATCTTCGACATCACCGACATCGCGAATCCGAAGTACATCGCGAACGTGCAGACATGCCGCGGGTCGCACACGCACACGGTGCTCGTCGACCCCAAGGACCCGGCCAACGTGTACGTGTACATCTCCGGATCGGCAGGCGTGCGTTCGCCGAGCGAGCTGGCCGGCTGCTCGCGCATGAAGCCGAGCGACGATCCGAACTCGGCGCTGTTCCGGATCGAGGTGATCAAGGTTCCGTTGGCGAATCCGGAGCAGGCGGCGATCGTGAGCTCGCCGCGCATCTTCAACGACCTCGTCGCGCCGGCGCATCACGGCGAAGCGCCGGCGGACAAGGCGGCCATCGCCGAAGCGCGCGCCAAGGGCGCGTTCGTCGTGAACATCCCCATCCTGGGTGAAGAGATGGTGATGCCGCAGCGGTTCGTGACGCCGATGTTGGACAGCGTCGTGAAGGCGCGTGGCGGGACGGGCGCTCCGACGGCGGCCGACAGCGCGGCGCTCCGAGAGGCGCTGCCCGGCATCATCAACAAGATGCTGGGTGCGGCGCCGGGCAGTGGTCCGCGTCCCGGCCCAACGCAGTGCCACGATATCACCGTGTATCCCGCGATCGGCTTTGCGGGCGGCGCGTGCGAAGGCTACGGGATGCTGCTCGACATCCACGACCCGGTGAACCCGAAGCGTCTCTATGCCGCCAGCGATTCCAACTTCTCCTACTGGCACTCGGCGACGTTCAACAACGACGGGACGAAGCTGCTGTTCTCCGATGAGTGGGGCGGAGGCGGACAGCCGAAGTGCCGCGCGACGGATCCCAAGCAGTGGGGCGGCGACGCGATCTTCACGATCGAAGGCGACCAACTGCACTTCCAGAGCTACTACAAGATGTCGGCGCCGCAGACGCCGTTCGAGAACTGCGTGGCGCACAACGGGTCGATCATTCCGATTCCGGGGCGCGACGTGATGGTGCAGTCGTGGTATCAGGGCGGCATTTCGGTGTTCGACTGGACCGATGCCGCACATCCGAAGGAGATCGCGTTCTTCGACCGCGGTCCCATCGACTCCACGCGCATGGAGGATGGCGGCACGTGGTCGGCGTACTGGTACAACGGCGTGATCGTGAGCTCGGAGATCGCGCGCGGCCTCGACATCGTCGAGCTGACGCCGAACCCGCAGTTGACGCAGAACGAGATCGACGCGGCAAAGTCGGTGCACCTCGACTATCTCAACGTGCAGGGTCAGCCCAAGTACGTGTGGCCACCGACCTTCGCGCTGGCGCGGGCGTACGTCGATCAGCTCGAGCGGTCCAAGGGACTGTCCGCCGATCGGATCAAGTCCGTTAGGCAGTCGTTGGTCACCGCCGAGCAGGCCGCGGGGGACGCGCGGAAGACGGCGTTGACGCAGCTCGCGTCGCAGATCGAGGGCGATGCGAACGGGTCGTCGGATGCGGCCAAGGTGCACACGCTGGCGACGGCGGTGCGGGACCTGGCGGGGGCAGCGATGTGACCGCTCGTGCCTAACGCGAAGCTTCGCGCGTCGAGGCTGGCCAATGACCCGGTGCGTTGCATGCGCGCCGGGTCGTTGCGCACGTGGCTGTGATGCACGCGACGCAGCCCCTCGTCGCGCTGCTGCTGGCCGCGGTCGCGTTCGTGGCGGCGACGCTCGCCGCTGTGACCGGCTTCGGCGGGGCCGCGGTATTGTTGCCCGTGCTCGTCGCGGTATTCGGCGTGCGCGAAGCCATTCCGATCCTCACGGTCGCGCAGCTCATCGGCAACGGGAGCCGGGTCTGGTTCAATCGCCGCGAGGTGGACTGGCGCGTCGTGGGCTGGTTCGCGCTCGGCGCGGTTCCATTTGCGTTAGCGGGCGGATTGTTGTTCGCGCGCGCGCCGCTCTCGCCGCTCACGCGGCTGCTCGGCGTCTTCCTGATTCTCGTCGTGGTGTGGCGGCGACTGCATCCCGGACCTCCGCGCCGGCCGCCGCTCAAGAGCTTCGCCGCCATCGGTGCCGGTGCTTCGTTTCTGTCCGCTCTGTTAGGCAGCGTTGGGCCGATCATGGCGCCATTCTTCCTGGCCTTCGGCCTCGTGCGGGGCGCCTACATCGGGACCGAGGCCATGTCGACGGTGGTGATGCACGTCGTGAAGCTCGTGGCGTATGGCCAGGGAGCGTTGCTCAGCGGGGAAGCCGTGATCGCCGGGCTCGCGCTCGGTCCGATCATGGTTCTCGGATCGTGGGTCGGCAAGCGAATTGTCGACCGGCTGCCGGAGCGCGTGTTCGTGTTGTTGATCGAGCTCACGCTCGTGGCGGCGGGACTGCTGTTCCTGATTCGCGGAAGTTAGGCCGGCGCCGCGTGAACGCAACACGGACCGGATCGGGTGTCATCGCGACCAGGCACCATCGGCGATCATCCCCGCGTGCCACATGGGATCCCAGACAAGCCGCGTCTCGACCGCGCCGATGCCGTCGACCATTCCCGCGGCCTCACGGATCCCGGCGGTGATGATGCGCTCCATCGGGCATCCGGGCGTCGTGAGCGTGTGGGTGATGCACGCCACGTCGCCCGTGATCTCGACGTCGTACACGAGGCCCAGCGTCACAATGTCGAGCCCGATTTCCGGGTCGATGACGGTGCTCAGTGCGTTCCAGAGCGCGCGCTCCCGCTCGTCGCGAGTAGCCATGAGGACTCCGCCTTCCCGTTGTGTCTAACGTGGTGGCGCCGCGACATCGGCACACCACGGCGAAGCATCGCATGGACGGCGCGCGATCCGGGTGACGGTTGTCACACGGCGCGCCGCAAGTGGCGGCTGGCGCAATCGACAGCCCCTCCATATTTCAGGGCATGACGATCAAATCCGTACTGCGTGGCATTCCGCTCTTCTCCGGCATCGACGACGTATCACTGACGCGTCTTGCCGGACGATGTGTGTCGCGACTCGTGGGAACAGGACACGTGCTCTTTACCGCCGGTGAGTCGTGTCGCGGCCTGTACATCATCGAATCGGGACGCGTGCGCATCTATCGCACGAGCCCGGAAGGGAAGATGCAGGTTCTGCACGTCGAGGGGCCGGGACGTCCGGTCGCGGAACTGCCGCTGTTCGATGGCGGACCATACCCGGCGTCGGCGATCACCATCGACGAAGCGCGTCTCATCTTTCTTCCTCGTGACGACTTCGAGCAGATCTATCGTACGCATCCCGACATTGCACAGGCCATCATCCGAGAGCTCGGTCGCCGGTTGAGGCACCTCGTGCACGTCGCCGAAACGCTCGCCTTCCGCGACGTCGCGGCGCGACTCGCACTCCTCATAGTCGACTACGCCGAGCGCGCGGGACGCGCGACACCGGCAGGCGTCGTCGTCCACCTCGAGCGCACACAGGAAGAGATCGCGGTCGAAATCGGTGCCGCACGCGAGTCGGTCTCGCGCGCGCTCAAGCAGCTTCGCCGGCGCGGCCTCATTCGCCCGGCCGGACGCCACGATATCCTCGTGCCGGATCTCGGACGCCTGCGCGCGCTGCTCCCCGCGGCCGAACCCTTCGCGGCGCGCTGAGACATCCGTCACGCCGCCCGCGCACTGCGTACGCGACCATTCGCGTATGGAGCGCGATGATCGCACCACCGCCATCAGCGAGCTGACCGCCGACACCGTACGCGCTGCGCTGTCCGAGGTCCGCTACCCGAATCTGAACCGGGACCTCGTGTCGCTCAAGATGGTGGACCACGTGAGCGTGTGCGCCGGCCGCGTGAAGGTCCGCCTAACGCTGCGCACGGCTGATCCCGCCGTTCCGGCGCAACTCGAGCAGCGCATCGGCGATGCGCTTCGCGCGCGCGGCGCGGTTGCTGTCGCCGTGGAGATCGTCGCGCCGCGGCCGGTGGCGCGTCCCGTGACACGCACGGCGACCGATCCATGGAGCGAGCAGGTGCACCTCGCGAGCGTCCGCCACGTCGTGGCTGTCGGTGCAGGGAAAGGAGGCGTCGGCAAGAGCACCGTCGCCGCGAACCTCGCACTCGCGCTGGCACGCGACGGCCTCGGCGCGGGACTCCTCGACGCCGACATCTATGGACCGAGCCTGCCGATTCTCCTCGGTATCGAAGACGGCGCGCGCCACGTTCGGATGTCACCGGAGAAGCACATCATCCCGCTCACCGCGCACGGTGTGCCGATCATCAGTTTCGGGTTCTTCGTTGGTGAGGGCTCGCCGGCGATTTGGCGCGGACCGATGGTGTCGAAGGCCGTCAAGCAGTTCGCGCGCGGCGTGGCTTGGCCGGCGCTCGATGTGCTCGTCGTCGATCTTCCACCGGGCACCGGTGATGTCCCCCTGAGTCTCGCGCAAGCGGTTTCGCTTTCGGGCGCGCTGGTGGTGACGCAACCGCCGCGCGTCGCGGCCGCCGAGGCACGAAAGGCAATCGAGATGTTCAATGCGCTGGAGGTGCCGGTACTCGGCGTCGTCGAGAACATGGCCGGTACATTCGGCCGCGGCGCCGGACGCGCGATTGCAAGCGAGATGAATGTCCCGTTCCTCGGCGAGATCCCGTTCGACGGTCGGATCATCGACGAAGGCGATGCGGGGGTGCCGGCGATGGTTGCGCGTCCGCTCAGCGCGACCGGCATGGCGTTCGATCACGTCGCCCGCGGCGTCGCGACGGCGCTCGGTTGGCGCCACGTCGAGGCGGAGTGCGTCCGATGACGGCCGTGATACCGCCCCGTGCGGCGCGGCTGACCCTCGACGCGCACATCGCCCACGCGCCCGGCACGATGACACCGGCGCCTAACGCAACGCGCCTGGCGGGCGAGCACTTTGCCGCCGCGACGCTCTACCTGCTGGCGGGAGCGCTCGGGCTCACCTGGATCGCGCCCGAGCTCGCAGCCGGCGCGTATCCATCGCCGCACGTCGCCGCGGTCACGCACCTCCTCACGCTCGGCTGGATCACGATGACGATTTTCGGCGCGCTCTATCAGTTGCTGCCGGTCGCCCTCGGTGCGCCCGTGCGCTCGACACGCGCGGGGCATGTCAGCTTCTGGAGCTTTGCGCCGGGCGTCGCGCTCTTCGCGGCCGGCGTCGCAATCGGTTCGACGGTGCTGCGCCACGCGGGTATCGCGTTAGTCGCACTCGGCGTCATACTCGCGGTCGGCAACATAGCAGCCACGCTGCCGAGAGCGCGCACACGCGATGCCACCTGGGCGGCTATTGCGCTCGCGATCACGTTTCTCAGCTCGACGCTCGCGCTCGGCGCCATTCTCCTCCACAACCTCCAGACCGGGTTCATCGCGGCGGCGCGCGGACGTGTCCTGGCTGCGCACCTGCACGTCGCAGTCATCGGGTGGGCACTGATGATGATCGTCGGCGTGTCGCACCGGCTTCTGCCGATGTTTCTGCTCGCGCACGGCGCGGATACGCGATGGACGCGCCCATCGCTCGCGATGCTCGCTGCCGGCGTGCCTGTGCTCGCAACGGGCATTATCACACAACTCGTCGCGCTGAGCTGGACGGGCATCGCGCTCATTGAATTGGGTGTCGCATGCTTCATTCGACAGCTGTTCGCGTTCCATCGCGTGCGCGTGAAGCGGCGGCTGGATGTCGGAATGTTGTTCGCGGCAACCGCTCTTGGCTTCCTTGCCATCAGCGCCGTGCTCGGCCCCATCGCATTCGCTGCCGGCGCAGGCCACGGCCGGCTCGACACCGCGTACGTGACGGTAGGCCTTCTGGGTGGGATCGTGCTTTTCATAGTTGGTTTCTTCTACAAGATCGTTCCGCTCCTCGCGTGGACAGCGCGGTATCGCAGCCGCATGGGAAAGGAGCGGGTGCCGACAGTCGCCGAAACATTCTCGGCGCGCGTCGCACACGTGCAACTCGTCGCAATGGCGTTGGCGATCGCGCTTCTCGGCTCGGGCATCGCTGCAGGCTCGGTGACCATCGTGCGCATGGGCGCCGTGCTCTTCGTCCTCGCCGTGGTCCTGTTCGTGAGTCAGCTCGGCCGCGTGACACTGGGCACGCCGCGATGAAGGCGCGCAACAGCAACCGCCCTGTCGCGGCGAGCGATCGCGTCAGCGAGGTGCTCTCACGGGACACGTCGCTCGTCGAGGTGTTCGTCCGCGCGGCGCCGCAACTCGCCAAGCTTCGCAATCCGGCGATGCGCCGCGTCATGGCGCGGCTCGTGACGATAGAACAAGTCGCGCGCATGGCCGGGGTGAGTTGTGACACTCTGCTCAACGATCTCAACGCGTCGTTAGGCATTGCGCCGGCCGCGTCACCAATCGCATCCGCACCACCATCCGACGAGCGTACCGCAGGCCCGACGGTCGGCTCGGCTGCGCGCCCAACGGGCGCGACCGAAGTCACACTCGATGTCCGTAACGATCTCCGCGCGGGACGCGAGCCGTTCTCCACCATCATGGCCGCCATCGCCAAGCTCCCCGCGGGCGACGTATTGCACCTCCGCACGATCTTCGAGCCGTTACCGCTGTACACGGTACTCGGGAAGCGCGGGTTTGCGCACGAGACGCAGGCGCACGCGGACGATGATTGGTCGGTATGGTTCTGGCGCGCCACGGAGCGGAACAGTTCACCCGTGACTGCGACCGCGAGCGGCGGAGCTGAGGGCAGAGCTGTGTCCGAGATCGTATCGGACGTCGGATCGAACCCGAATGTGGTTTGGCTCGACGTGCGAGAATTGGAGCCGCCTGATCCGCTCGTTCGTACATTGACCGCGCTGGAGACGCTTCCCGCGGGCCACACGCTCGTGCAGGTAAACCTGCGCGTGCCACAGTTCCTGCTTCCGACGCTCACCGAGCGCGGGTATGCGTACGACATCGACGAGTCGCACGCCGATTACGTGCTGGTGCGAATCTCAGAAAGCCGCAAGGCATGACACTGCCGGACACGTCCGGTCTCACCACAGCCTCGAGGAGAAAGTCGACAATGTCCACGACCTCCATTGAACTCGACGTCCGCCCGATCCCTCCGCGCGACAAGCACCCGAGTATCTTCCGCGCCTTTGACAACCTCATTCCGGGGCAGTCGCTCATTCTGGTGAACGACCACGACCCGAAGCCGCTCCGCTATCAGCT
>DATJET010000130.1:0-6425 GCA_035496295.1 Gemmatimonadaceae bacterium | reverse complement strand
GAATCAGTTCAAGGAGCGCACGCAGTTCATCGTCATCACGCACAATCCGCGCACCACCACCGAGGCGGCGGACGCGGTGTACGGCGTGACGATGCAGGAGCCGGGCGTGTCGTCCTTCGTGAGCGTGCGGCTGCGCGGCGGGCAGTTGGAGACAGCGAGGGAAGCCGCGGTCGGCGCGTGAGCTTCGTTAGGCGTGGCCGACCACGGACCGGCCGGTCGTGCGCCTAACGACTCTCGGGACCGGCACCGCCGCGCCGTCGCCGGCGCGCGTGAACGCGGGCCACCTGGTCGAGGTCGGCGGCGTCACGCTGCTCATGGACTGCGGCAGCGGCGTCGCCCACCGCTTGGCGACGATCGGCGCCGAGTGGATGCGCATCACGCACGTCGCCATCACGCATTTTCACGCCGACCACGTGCTCGACCTGCCCACGCTGCTCGTGGCGTGGCGCTACGGCACACTGCGGGCGCGTACGGAGCCCGTCGAAATCATTGGCCCGGTGGGCACGGCGCGGCTCGTCGAGACCTTTGCGTCGATCTTCGGCGACCCCGTTGGACGACCCGATTTCCCGCTGCTCGTGCGTGAAACCGCGCCCGCTGACACGCTCGACCTCGGAAACGGCGTGCAACTCGAGTCGCGGCCGGTTCCCCATACGCCGGAGAGCATCGCATATTGTGTCAGGGGCGGCGGCAGGCGTCTCGTCTACACCGGCGACACCGGATACGACGCGACTCTGGCGGCTTGGGAATCGGCGCGCGGGTGCGATGTGTTGTTGGCCGAATGCTCGCTCCCTGATGAGATGGCGATCGCGACGCACCTCTCGCCGTCCCGGTGCGCGGCGCTCGCGGCGGCCATGGAACCCGCGCGGCTGGTACTCACACACTTCTATCCACCCGTCGAAGCCGTGGACATACGCGCCACGATCGCGACGCGCTACGCCGGTCCGGTCGTGTTGGCGTCAGACGGTTGGGCAATCGATATCGAGGACATCTGAATGTTGGTCGTGATGAAGCACGGCGCGTCGCAGGAGGAAGTCGACGCGGTGGTGGCGGTGATCCGGGAAATGGGATACGAAGCGCGTCCCATGCCCGGCACGCAGCGCACCGCAGTCGGTCTCGTCGGAAACGACGGGCGCGTGGATGGCTCGCGCATCGAGGCGCTCTCCGGCGTGGCGCAGGTGATTCACGTCACGCAGCCGTACAAGCAAGTGTCCCGAGAATGGCGCCCCGAAAACACCCTCGTGAAGATCGCGCCCGGAGTCTCCGTTGGAGGCAACGAGGTGGTGGTGATCGCAGGACCGTGCTCGGTCGAGTCGGAGGACCAGATCGTTACGGCCGCGCGACTGGTGCGCGAGGCGGGGGCCACGTGTCTGCGCGGCGGCGCATTCAAGCCCCGGAGCTCGCCGTACTCGTTCCAGGGACTCGGCCGACGCGGACTCGAGCTGCTGGCACTCGCGCGACAGGAAACGGGTCTCGCGATCGTGACCGAGGCAATGGACGAAGAAGGCGCCGAGCTCGTGGCCGAGTACGGCGACGTCATCCAGATCGGCGCGCGCAACATGCAGAACTATTCACTGCTGCGCTTCGTTGGGCGGTTAGACAAACCGGTGCTGCTCAAGCGCGGCCTCGCGGCGACGATCGGCGAGTTGCTGCTGAGCGCGGAATACGTGCTCGCCGCGGGCAATCCCAACGTGATTCTCTGCGAGCGCGGCGTGCGCACGTTCGATACGGTGACGCGCAACATGCTCGATCTCACCGCGATTCCGATCGTGCAGGGCTTGTCGCACCTCCCGATTATTGCCGACCCGAGCCACGGCACGGGCATTCGCGACAAGGTGATCCCGATGGCGCGCGCGGCGGTCGCGGCAGGCGCGCACGGGATCCTGGTCGAAGTGCATCCCAACCCCGAGCGCGCGCTCTCCGATGGCGCGCAATCGCTCTATCCCGAGCAGTTCGCGCAGTTGGTGCGCGAGTTGCGCTCGATCGCGGGCGCCATTGGGCGCCGGCTTGCGCCCGCGCCCCAAGGGAGCACCGCAGCCGCACGAGTGTAATACCATCAATGCGACTTGTCTCGACCATCGTGGGTCTCGCTCTCATCGCGTGTGCGCCCGCGCACGCACAGCAGTCCGTCGTGCAGCACGCCGAGCGCGTGTATACGAACATCAAGACGCTGCGCGCGACGTTCACGCAGACGGTCACCAATCCGCTCACGGGATCGGACGTGACGTCACACGGCGAGCTGCAGCAGCGCATTCCCGGCGACGTCTCGGTGCGGTTCACCGATCCCGCCGGCGACCGCATCGTGGCCAACGGCAAAGTGGTGTGGGTGTACCTGCCGAGCACGAATCCGGGCCAGGTGATCCGCACGAATCTGGACAGCAGCGGCGTGCAGGTCCCGGATGTGGCGACGTGGTTTCTGCATTCGCCCGAAACGCGCTACGCGATGACGAACGCCGGCTCCGCCACGATCGATGGCCACGCGACGACCGCGGTGACGCTGGTGCCGAAGGATCCGTCGCTCCCCTTCTCGAAGGCGACGATCTGGGTGGACGACGACGACGCGCTGATCCGCCAGGTGGAGACGATCGATCAGCAGGGGCTCAAGCGGCGGATCCTGCTCAACCGCCTCACGCCTAACGCGACGCTGGACAAGGACGCGTTCGAGTTCAAGGTGCCAAAGGGCGTGAAGGTGTTCGGCGGCCAGGGAGGCTGAGTCCTGGGGAAGCGCTTTTTTTCACGCGCCCGTCATCACCCGAATCGTCTCCGTCATCACCCGATAGACGTCCCGCGCTGTCGGATCATCGGCGAGCGCGTGCATATTCGCGCGCACCGTCTCGTCATCGCCGCGCACCGCGGGGCCGGTGAGCGAGGCGGGGAACGTCGCGGCGCGCGCATTCTCGGCGGCGGCGGTCCAGAGCGGCAGCAGCGCGCGACGGGCCAGGTCGCGCGGGATGCCCGCCTCGGCCATTGCGCGCTCGCCTAACGCAAGGAGCACCGGCGGGAAGTTCGACACCAGCACCGCGGCCGCGTGGTAGAGCGGCTTGCGTCCGGCCGGAATGTCGAGCGTGTGCGCGCCTAACGCAGCCGCGAGCACCCGGCCGCGGGCGCGCGCCGCGTCGTCGCCGTCGAGGCCGATCCAGGCGTCCCGCAGGAGCGCCGGCGCGCGGGCAGGATCGGCCAGCGGGACCAGTGGGTGAAACGTGCCGGCGGCGTGTCCGCGCGATCGGAGCGCCGCGAGCGCCGGCGGATCGGCGCTGCCGCTCGCGTGGAGCACCACGGCACCGGCGCGCAACGGTGCCTTGGCCAATTCGCGCAAGGCGGCATCCAGTTGCGCGTCACGCACCGTGACCAGCAGGGTGGTCGCGTCGGTAATCGTGTTGGGGAGCGCACCGACCGTCACGCGATCCTCAGGATCGCCGGTGTGCCGGCCGTGCACGCCGAGCACGTCCACGCCGCCCGCGCGGAGCGCGCGCGCGATGCCGCGCCCTGCCCGTCCGGCGCCGAGCACGAACACGCGTTCGGTCACGGACGCTTGACGGTCCCCGGCTTCACGCTCCGCGACGCGGCTTCCATGAGCAGGTCGTGCTCCGAGTGTGCGCGCGACGCCAGATCGAGCGCGGCGGCGATCACGCTGTCGCCGGTCATTTGCCGGCGGAACGCCGCATCCGGTCCGAACGCAAAGCGCGCGATCTCCGCCCCCAGCAACTGGTCGATCTGCGGCGTCGCGGCGGCGAAGTGCGCGCGGTCGAGCCCAATGTGCTTGGTCTGCAGATGCCGCCAGAGCGAGTCGCGCATCGCAGGCGTCACGGTGAACTCCGCCGACTTCACCTCGTGCGCGTTCTTCACCGCCAGCGCCGTCTCGGTGAGCGCGTCGCGGAACTTCTGGATGCCGGCGCCTAACTGTTCCTGGAAGGCGAGCACGGCGTTGGCGGTGTCGACCCCCACCACGACGTCCGGCGTAATGCCTCCGCCGCCGTAGACGGTGCGGCCGTCATCGGTGCGATACACTCGGTGGGTCGTGTCGGGCCGCGCGATGGCGCTGTCGGCGTCGTCGGACGACGTGTCCGCGTGCAGCTTCTGGATGCTGCGTCCCGACGGCGTGAACCACCGCGCGGTGGTGAGCTTGAGCGCGCCGGCGTCGTCGCCTAACGAAAACACCGACTGGGCCACGCCCTTGCCGTACGTGGGTGCGCCGACGATCAGCGCGCGGTCGTGGTCCTGCAGCGCTCCGGCCACGATCTCGGCGGCGCTCGCCGTGTGGCCGTCCACCAGCACGATCACCGACAGATCGGGCCAGAGCTGCGCCGTCTCGTTCCGGATGTCTTTTGTGGCCGACGGTACCCGCCCGCGCATGTCGACGATGGCCTGACCACGATTCAGGAACATGCTCGACACGCCGACGCCCTGCTCGAGCAGGCCGCCCGGATTGCCGCGCAGGTCGAGCACGAGCGTCTGCATCCCGCGGCGCCGCAACGCGCCGATGGCGTTGCGCAGCTCATCGTCGGCCGAATCACTGAAGATCACCAGGCCGGCGTAGCCGACCCGATCGGAGAGCATCATGGCATGCCGCACCGACGCGACGTGGATGTCGCGCCTGACGATATGGAACGGCAGCCGGTCGCCCACGCCCGAGCGTACGACCTCGAGCGACACCGTCGTGCCGGGGTGCCCGCGCAGCGCGCGGCTCGCGCGATCCAGGCTCCACCCGTTCGTCGATTGGCCGTCGATCGACACCACGCGGTCGCCCGCCTGGATGCCGGCGCGCTCGGCGGGCGATCCGGGAACGGGCGCCATGATCGTGAGCCAGCCGTCGCGCACGTCGACCTGCACGCCTAACCCGACGTACGAGCCGGACGTCGTCTCGTTCAACGAGTGCAGCTGGTCGGGCGGCAGGAACGCCGAATACGGGTCGTCGAGCCCGTCGACCATGCCGGCCGCGGCCTTCAGGTAGAGTGTCTGCTGCGGGATCGAGTCGACGAAGCTCTTGGACACGCGCTCGAGCACGTGATCGAAGAGAGCCGAGCCGCCCGGCGCGACGTCGCTGGCGAATCCGCGCTGCAGGAACCAGCCGCCGGTGACGAGGGCGCCGGTGAGCACCATGAGCGCGACGACGGCCCGTGAGCGGTTCATTCAGCGCCCCCGGGCCGGCGCCGGCGCGGCGGCAGGGAACAGGTCGGGCCAGCGCTCGCCTAACGCAGTGCGGACGCGCTCGAACACGGTGGCCGCGGTGCCGTCGCCATCGACCGGGACCACGGGGCCGGCCTCCGGGTGCCCGGCCTGCCAGTTAGGCGACAGGAACATCGCGAACGCGCGCTCGACGCGCGCGTGGAACGCATCGCCCGCGCGCTCGATGCGGTCCGGCGCGCCGCGTGCCGCCGCGCGCGCCGCGCGCACGGGGGCCGGCACCGCGAACAGCAGCGTCACGTCGGGCGACACGCCGGCCGTCGCCAGCGCGTTCGCCGCGCGAATGTCGGGCTCGGGCAGGCCGCGCCCCGCCACCTGGTAGGCGTACGTCGAGAGAAAATACCGGTCGGCGAGCACCAGCGTGCCGCGTGCCAACGCCGGCTCGACCACTCCGGCCACCAGCGCCGCGCGCGACGCCATGAACAAGAGCGCTTCGGCACGCGCGTCGAGACCGCCCGGCGTGTCCAGCAACAGGCGCCGCGCCTCGTCGCCTAACGGAGTGCCGCCGGGCTCGCGCACCCGCACGTGCTCCACGCCGCGCGCCGCGAGCCATGCCCCGAGGAGGCCGAGCTGCGTCGTCTTCCCCGCCCCTTCGGGTCCCTCGAATACGATCAGGCGGCCGCGCGGCACCGTCACCCCAACGTGATGATCGGGCTCGCCGCACCCTTCTGAATCCCGTCCAGGATCCACTCGTTCACGCGCAGCATCGTCTTGTCGAAGTTCTCCTGCGCCGCGACCATCCGCTGGTAGATCGGATTCACCTGGACCTGTTCCAGCAGCTGGTCGAGCTGCGTCTCCATCTCGGGCGTCGGATTCGCGCCGCGCTCGATCATCCGTTGGGCATCGGTGCGCAGCTGCTCCATCTTGCGCAGCAGCGCGACCGCCTCGCGGTCCTCGCCCAGCGCGTCGTTCGCGCGGCGCACCGCCTGATACTCGGGCGTTTGACCAATGAGCCGCCCCAGCTCTCTCGCTTTGTCTTCGAGCACGTCACCCATCCTGTCGTGTCGCCGTGAGTACGCGATCGCGACCCGTGAGATCGGGTCGCACGCGGACGTCGTGGTAGCACCCCTGGGCGCGCAGCAGCTCGGCGCATGCCGCCCCACGACGGCAATCTATCTCCATCGCCAGCAGGCCGCCGGGCTCGAGCACCCGTGCTGCCTCCTTGGCCAGCGCCGCGATCACCGCCATGCCGCCATCGCCCGCGTAGAGCGCGGCGGGCGGCTCCCAATCCCGCACGCTCGACG
>DATJET010000129.1:0-2707 GCA_035496295.1 Gemmatimonadaceae bacterium | reverse complement strand
CGGCGCGCGCCAGCCGTGGCGCGATCGCTGCTCGCGCGAAGCGAGGCCATCGCCGCCGCACACGACGTGTCGCCCACGGGACCGAGGATGCGCGCCGACTGAGGAGCCGGAACGCGCCAGGGCGGCCGGAATGGCTCGCCTCCTGCCCTTGTGCGCGGCATGGAACCGACCTCCAGCTCCCCCGGCGATCTTGCCGGCGTTCCGGCGACACCGGACGCCACCACGGGCACGCGCACGGATCGACGAAACGTGCCGCGGCCGCACCGAGCGCGCGCCGAACGTGTCGGAGACCGCCTGCGGGCGCGCGCGCACGAGCTCGGGCCGGGACTCATCACCGGCGCTGCTGACGACGATCCATCGGGGATCGCGACCTACTCGCAGGCTGGCGCGGCTTTCGGCTACGGGACGCTCTGGGTAACGCTCGTCACCCTGCCGTTGATGGCGGCCGTGCAGCTCATGTGCGCGCGCCTTGGCATCGTCGCGCGAAGCGGGCTGGCCAGCGTGCTCCGCGCACATTATCCCCGCCAGCTGCTCTGGTTGGCCTGCACCCTCCTGGTCATCGGCAACACGGTCAACATCGCCGCGGATCTGGCCGGCATGGCAGCGGCCGCCAGTCTGCTGACGGGACTGCCGTCGGTCTGGTTCGTGCCCGCGTTCACCGCCTTGATTCTCGCGCTGCTCGTGTTCGCGTCGTACGAGCGAATGACCCGCGTGCTCAAGTGGCTCACGCTTGCGCTGTTCAGCTACGTCTTTGCCGGATTCATGGCGCACCCGGATCCAGGCCAGGTGCTCGCCGGAACGTTTCTCCCGCGTGTGACCCGGTCGCGCGAGTACCTGCTGATGCTCGTCGCGATCCTCGGCACGACGATCTCGCCGTATCTCTTCTTCTGGCAGGCGGCGCAGAACGCCGAGCAGGACGCCCACTGGCGGCGCCGACTCATTGGCCGCCCGCAGCGCGCGATTCAGCGTGAACTGCGCTCGGCGTCGCGGGACGTGAACACCGGCATGTTCTTCTCGAACGCGATCATGTACTTCATCGTGCTCACCACCGCGGCGACGCTGCACCGGAACGGAATCACGAACGTCGAGACCGCGGCCCAGGCCGCGCAGGCGCTTCAGCCACTGGCCGGCGCCGGCGCGTCGATCCTGTTCAGCGCCGGTCTCCTCGGTACCGGGATGCTCGGCGTTCCAGTGCTGGCCGGCTCGGCGGCGTATGCGGTGGCCGAGGCCGCCGCGTGGCGCGCCGGAATGGACGAGCGGGTTCACACGGCAGGCCAGTTTTACGGCGTCATGGCGCTGGCGATGATCGTGGGCATGATCCTCAACTTCGCGCGCGTGAACGCGATCAAGCTGCTGATCGCCGCCGCGGTGATCAACGGCCTCCTCGCGCCGCCGCTGATCGCGATCATCCTGATCGTGTGCAACAACGCGAGCATCATGGGTGCGCATCGGAATGGGCGGCTGCTCAACGTGCTCGGCGGGCTCGCCGCCGTACTCATGACGGGGGCCGCGGTCGCGCTCGTGTGGACGTGGGTGTAGCGCCCGGCACGTCGTCGCGAGAATCGCGGCGAACTCAGTCGCCGCGCCAGCGGAACGGTAGTTGAAACGCTTTTCGAGTACGCACTAGCACTGCACCGATGAGGTACGTCGCGCATCGCGAGACTGACGGCAGCCGGGGAAACCCCTAGTGATTTCCGCGCAAAGCCGAGGCACTATGCGGGTGGGCCATTTACGCGCATCCACGCCGTCGCGCTCACGATCGCGATGGCCGCGCACGCGGGACTGCCGGCGGACGATACCGCATCAGGTCACCGGACGTTCATAGGAGATGTATCATGAAAGAACCGTCGAAGCGTGAGCCCGCGGCCGAACAACCGAACGAGGACGATCGCCGCGAGAGCGGTGAACCGGGTGGCGGCGCGGGCCGCCGCGACGAAGTCGGACCCACCGGCGTGTACCCGATGTCGGGAGGCGTTCCCGAAGGCAAGCACCCGGAGCTACGCAACCCGGCGAGCTGGGGGCAGGGTGCGCGCGGTGCCGCGGGATACGAGGATTCGGGCGGCTCGGAGCTGTACATGCACGATGGCCAACTGCTCGGTGGCTTGACCGCCGGGCCGGGCGGCGAGCCCACGATCGACATCCACGGCGGCGATCACACGGGCGTCGACGAGTCGAAGTCGGACGCGGAACAGCCCAAGCCCGCTCCGGCCAAGCGCGCCCGGGCCAAGGACGACGAGCACACGTGAGGCCGGGCGCGTACGCAGCATACCAGGATCGGTTCGATGCTGGCCGACGGCTCGCGACCATGCTGGACGGCTATGCTCATCGACCGGACGTGATCGTTCTGGCGCTGCCGCGGGGCGGCGTGCCGGTGGGGTTCGAGGTCGCCATGGCCCTCGGCACGCCGCTCGACGTGTTCGTCGTTCGCAAGCTCGGCGTACCTGGACACGAGGAGCTCGCGATGGGCGCCATCGCGAGCGGCGGCGTTCGCGTGCTCGATCGCGGCGTGATGCAGCTCGCCGAGGTCGACGAAGCGGACATGGAGCGCATCACCGCGATCGAGCAGCGCGAGGTGGAGCGTCGCGAACGACAGTATCGCGGCGATCGGCCATTCCCGGACCTTCGGGGCAAGATCGTGATTCTCACCGATGACGGGCTTGCGACCGGTTCGACGATGCGGGCGGCCGTCGCCGCACTGCGACAGGAA
>DATJET010000128.1:0-15199 GCA_035496295.1 Gemmatimonadaceae bacterium | reverse complement strand
GCGGATCGCAAACGCACGTTCGCGGGCAAGTGGCGCGTCGAACGCTTGGTCTCCCTCGCCGTCGCAGTCCCGGCACTCATGAATCGCGCAGCGGCGACACTCGGCCAACGCAAGGACATGGCCGATCTGTTTGTCGGCGTCGCCGGCGATTTCGTGCCGCCGAGCGAAATTCTGTCGGTGCGCTATCTTCTCCGGCTGCTCGCCACCTAACGGAGATCGCGCGTACCATGATCGATGCACCGACGTTTCGCAGCACGCTGGGCCGATTCGCCACCGGCGTCACGGTCCTCACAGCCTGTGACGACTCGGGTCGCGACCACGGGATGACCGTGAGCGCGTTCTGTTCGGTGAGCCTCGATCCGCCGCGCGTGCTGTGCTGTGTCGAGCGGAGCGCGGACATGTATCCGGTGATCGTCAAGGCTTCTCGCTTCGCCGTCAACATTCTGACGACGGCACAGGAAGCGATCTCCCGGCGGTTCGCCGAAGAGCGCGACGACCGGTTCGACGGAGTGGGCGACACGCGCGGCGTGACCGGATGTGTGCTGCTCGAGGACATTCTCGCCTACGTGGAGTGCGACGTGGCGGCACGGTACGACGGCGGCGACCACCTCATTGTGTTAGGCGACGTGATCGCGGGCGCGGCGGCCGACGGCCGTCCGCTGTTGTACTACCGCGGCGGCTATGCGCAGATGGAGCGGTGATCGCCGTCACGCCGCGCCCGCGCCGCGGGCGAGAGTACCTGGACGACGCCGAGCAGATGGACGCGCACGTCGTCCGTCGCTCGTTAGGCGATGTCGCGCGCGCGAACGCGCTCTTTGGCGGAACACGGGCCGTGATCGCCGAGCTCCGGCACGCGACGCGTCAGGCGTCGGCCGGCCGTTCGCTGACGCTGCTCGACGTCGGCACGGGCCGCGGCGACATCCCGGCGGCCGCCACGGCGTGGTCTCACCGCCACGGCATCCACCTCGAGACCATCGGCGTCGAACAATCCGAGTTGTTGGCGCGCATCGCGCGCGACCAGACGATGGTCATGTCCGCCGACGCGCTGCAGCTGCCGCTCGCCGATCGCAGCGTGGACATCGCGATGTGCTCGCAGGTGCTCCACCACTTCGAGCGCACGACCGCCGCCACGGTGCTGCGCGAGCTGCACCGCGTGGCGCGGCTGCGCGTGATCGTCAGCGATCTGCACCGTAGCTGGTTTGCCGCGGCGGGCATCTGGCTCGCGTCGTATCCGCTGTTGTTTCACCCCGTGAGCCGGCACGATGGCGTCGTGTCGGTGCTGCGCGGCTTCACAAGTCGAGAGTTGGGCGAGTTGGTCCGGAGCTCCGTTGGGCAGCAAGCCGACGTGCGCTACCGGTTGGGCTTCCGCGTCACCGCGTCGTGGACGCCGGCGTCGCGCGGCTCGTGACCACACCGCGCGCGATGCGCGACCCGGTCCAACTCCCCGCGATGCCGGTGGGCTGGGCGATGAACGTCACCGACGAACGCGTGGTTCAGGCACCTGTCCGCACGATGTTTGCGCTGGCACGCGACGTCGATCGGTGGCCGGAACATCTCGCGCACTATCGATGGGTTCGATTCGAGGCGCGCGACGCGACAGGCGGCGGGCTCGTCGCGATGTCAGCGTCACGTCCATTCGGGCCAATGGCATGGCCGACGTGGTGGGTGTCGGAGATGGCTGTCGATGATGTGCGACCGGCGATTCGCTATCGGCACGTACGCGGCATCACGCGCGGGATGGAAGTGGAGTGGTCGTTCGCGGAGCGTCACGACGGTGTGCATGTTCGCATCGTACATTCTTGGAACGGGCCAACGTGGCCGTTGATTGGTGTGACAGTGGCCCGGCGCGTGATCGGGCCCGTGTTCATTCATGGCATCGCGAGCCGGACGCTGGCGGGTTTGGCCGCGGTCGCCGAGCGCCGGTGACGGCGCGCTCACATTCGATCCTCGAGCGTTTGGCGTGAACGACATGTCTCGTCGCGTAGTGATCACCGGCATCGGCTGCATCACTCCTATTGGGACCACCGTGGATGGCCTGTGGTGCGGACTGCGCGCGCAGCGGTCGGCGGTGACGGAAGTGTCGCGGTTCGATCCGTCGCCGTTCCGGAGCCACCTGGCGGCCGAGGTTCGCGACTTCGAGCCTAACGATTTCCTCGAGAAGAAGCGCGCGCGCCGGTTGGACCGCTTTGGCCAATTCTCCGTGGCGGCGGCGCGCATGGCCATCGAGGATGCGCACCTCGACCTCGCCGCCGAGGACCGGGAGCGCATCGGCACGATGATGGGCACTGCGTTAGGCGGTGTGGGCTACGCGGAAGAACAGTGCGGGGTGTACTACCAGGGCGGCCTGCGCGACGTGGATCCGGCGCTGGCGCTCATGGTGTTCGGCGGCGCGGCGAGCTGCAACATCGCGATCGAGTTCGGCGTGCAGGGGCCCAACAGCACGAACGCGATGAGCTGCGCCTCGGGCACGATCGCCATCGGCGACGGCTTCCGGCAGATTCGCGACGGCTATGCCGACGTGATGATCTGCGGCGGCTCCGAAGCGCCGCTCTGGCCGCTGTGCTTCGGCGCGTTCGCGATCATCCGCGCGATGTCGACGCGCAACGACGACCCGGCGAGCGCGAGTCGTCCGTTCGATCGCGACCGCGACGGGTTCGTGATGGCGGAGGCGGCGTCGGTCCTCGTGCTCGAGGAGCGGGACCGGGCGATTGCGCGCGGTGCACCGATTTACGGTGAAGTACTGGGCTACGGGATGTCCAACGACGCGTACCACATGACCGCGCCGCGGCCCGATGGCTCGCAGGCGGCGACGTCGATGCGGCGCGCGCTGGACGATGCGCACGTGCAACCGGAGGAGATCGAGTACGTGAACGCGCACGGGAGCTCGACGCCGCTCAACGACGCGACGGAGACGCTCGCGATCAAGCGCGTGTTCGGCGACCACGCCTACCGCATGCAGGTGAGCGGGACCAAGGGCTACTACGGCCATGCGTTAGGCGCGAGCGGTGCGATCGAGGCGGCCATCTGTGCGCTGGCGATGACGCGCGACTGGCTGCCGCCCACCGTGAATCTGGCCACGCCCGGCGACGGCTGCGACCTGGACTACATCCCCCGCGTGGGGCGCACGGCGCAGCCCGAGCTGCTGCTGTCGAATTCCTTCGGCTTCGGTGGGATCAACGCCGCGCTCGTCCTGCGGAAGGCGAGCTGAGCATCGGCCGCGTTCCGTTAGGCAATCCGTGCAGTGTCTTCCGTAAGGCCTGCTGCACGGTGCGCTCGAGCGATCGCGTATCGCGGAACGGGTGGTCGCCGCGCCAGGCCTCCAGGTCCATCACCGCTTTCGCCATCACCGGGTGGCCGCCGGCGCTCCCGTAGCGCTTGAACGCCGCGCGCAGCCGCTCGCCTAACCGCGCCTCGGGCGACAACGCCCGCGTGCTCATCACCAGATTGGCTCCGAACACGCCCGACACGGCGGACACCGACGCGCCGGCCATACCCAAGCAGAACTCCGCCAACTGGGCGACGATGTGTTCCTGGTCTTCCGGCAGACGGCCCAAGTGTACGTACGCCAGACCGTCGTGCACGCGCGGACGCTGGAGCGCGTCGCCGAATCGCTTGAGCGCGAGCGTGCCGTACGACGGGTGCTGGATGCGGCGCAGCATCGCCTGGTCGGCGCGCGGGAACAGGTACGCGAACATCTGCAGGTCGTCGTCGGTGGCAGACCGCGACAGCGACTTCGTGTCGGTCACGATCCCGTAGAGGAGCGCCGTCGCCAGCGGCGTCGCAATCTCCTGTTCGTCCGCGGCGAGCAGATACTCGGCGGCCATGGTGGCACTCGCACCGAACCACGTGCGCACGTCGCGGAAGGCGGCGCGGTACATGCCCGTCGTCGGATGGTGGTCGACCACCGCCGCCACCTCGGGCAGCGGCACCGTGAAGTACGGCGGCTGTACGTCGACGAGCACGAGCGGCGCCAATTCGGCGAGCTGGCGACGCGTCACGTGCTTGACGACGATACCCAACTCCTCGATGAGCCGGCGGTTCTCGGGACGGGTGACATAGCCTAACGTAATGATCGGCGACCGCTCGGGACGCAGGCCTAACGCTCGGCGCAGCGCGAGGGCGGACGCGATCGCGTCGGGATCGGGGTCGTTCTGCACGAGGAACGCGCAGGTGCGGCGGCCGCGCAGCGCGCGCCGGAGTCCGCGCAACCGTTTGTGCGACGCGACGCGCCGGACCACGAGCTCGATCGCGTCCGCGAGCAGCTCACCTTCGTCCAACCACCGAAGTCCGTCGCGCGCCGTTCCGTGGTGCGCGCGACGCCAGTGGTCGATGACGAGGATGGACGCCGGCGGGAAGGCCCGGCGCACCGCGCGCGCCACGCGTCGCGCTTGCGATTCGTCGGCGAGATCGATGACGGCGATCGCGTCGCGTCCCTCGAGCGGCGCGAATGTCTCCGACTTCGACGGATCGCCGTGCAGGGGGACGGACCACTCGGGCACACGGTGGTGGTCGTCAGTCCATAGGAACACCTCGCGGCCGGCGAGTGCGCTCTGGCGCAACGCCTGCAGCCGATCGGGCTGGTCCGATACGAACAGTACGCCGACCTTGGACTGCGACGGCGGTTGCACGGGTGTCGTGCGATCCGTCACGGACCGGACGCCACGACGAACTGTTCGTCGTACCGCCTGATCGCGTCTTCGATCACGCGCAGTGCGACGTCGCTCTTCTCCCATCCGACCGTTTGGACGCGTTTCCCCTCGAGGTCCTTGTAGATGTGGAAGAAGTGTTCGACTTCCTTGAGATAATGCTGCGGAATGTCGGCGATGTCGAAGTACTCGGCGTAATACGGGTCGTGGCTGGGCACGCCAAGAATCTTGTAGTCGAGCTCGCCGCGATCAAGCATCCGGAGGACGCCTAAGGGCCTCGTATCGATCTGGCAGCCGGGGAATGTCGGCTCATTGAGCAGCACGAGCACATCGCACGGGTCATGATCTTCAGCCAGCGTGCGCGGGATGAAACCGTAGTCGCCTGGGTAGTGCACCGCGGAAAACAGCACGCGATCGAGGCGGAAGAGGCCCGATTTCTTGTCCAACTCGTACTTGTTCTTGCTGCCGCTCGGGATCTCGACCACTGTCGTGACCTCGTCCGGCGGGTGCGGTCCGGGCGGCAGGTCGTGCCAGGGGTGGATCACGGCGCAGCGGGCTCGGGTGCGGTGGCCGGGTCGCGGCGCATCGTGCCTTTGTACGCCATCGGCTCTTCGACGACACCGAAGTTTTGCCGGGCGAGCTCGGCGACGCGGCGCATCTGCTCGGCGGTGAGCGGCGGCGCATCGGATGCGGCGGCGAACTCGGCGAGCTGGTCGCGGTCGTAAATGTTCGGCAGCGTGGTGACGACGCGCGGCTCGGCGAGGAGCCACTGCAGCGCCGCCTGGCCTAACGTCGCGCGCGTGGAGAGGAAGTCGAGCGTGCGCACCTTGCGCACGCCGTTGACGAGCCAGGAATGCGGCCGGTGGCGCCGGTGGTCGTTCTCGGGGAACACCGTGTCTTCGGTGTACTTGCCCTCGAGCATGCCCGACGCGTGCGTGACGCGGATGTTGAACACACAGTTAGGCGCGTGCGCGCGTGCCGCTTCGAGCATCGCCGAGCCGGGGTGCTGCTCGAGGATGTTCCAGATCATCTGGATGGTGTTGATGTCGGGCTCGCGCTCGACGAGCTCCACCGCTTCGTACAACCAGCCGATGGCGGGGCCGAAGGCGGCACCCCAGGCGCGGATCTTTCCTTCGCGCGTGAGCTCGCGCAGCGTCTCCCAAATCAACGGGTCGCGGACGTGCGCCATCTTCACGTTGTGCATCTGGAGCACATCGATGTAGTCGGTGTTCAAGCGGCGAAGACATTCCTCGACCGCGCGGCGCATGAACGCCGGATCGAACCGTTGGGGGAGCTCGCTCTGTCCGCGGCGCGCGGCTTGTGCGGCGGCGTCGTAGATGTCGTAGCCGATTTTGGTGCCGTAGACGACGCGATCGCGCATCGTGCCGAATGCGGCGGCGAGCTGGCGTTCGCTGCGCCCGTTGCCGTACGCGTCGGCGGCGTCGAAGAACGTGATGCCGTGCGTGTCGTACGCTTCGCGCAGCATGGCGACGGCGTCGTCGTCCGTTTTCTCGCCCCACCAGCCGGTGGAGAGGGTCCAGAGGCCGAAGCCGACTTCGCTCACCGAGACGCCGGTGCCGGGGAATTCCCGATGGTGCATGGTGCCGCTCCTAGCGCGCGCGCGGCCGGCTCGGGCCTTGCCTAACGGAGCCGATGAGCCGCGTCGATCGCGAAATACGTAATGAGGATGTCCGCGCCGGCGCGGCGAATGGCGGTGAGCGACTCCATCATCGCTCGCTCGCCGTCGAGCCACCCGCGCTCGGCGGCTGCTTTAATCATAGCAAATTCGCCGCTCACCTGATAGGCGGCGAGCGGGACGAGAGTCGTACGCCGCACGCGCGCGATGACGTCGAGGTACGGACCCGCGGGCTTGACCATCACCGCATCCGCACCCTCATCGAGATCGAGCTTCACTTCGCGCACCGCTTCGCGTGCGTTGGACGGATCCATCTGATAGCCGCGCCGATCTCCAGAGCGCGGCGTTGATTCCGCTGCCTCACGGAACGGGCCGTAGAACACCGACGCGAACTTGGCCGCGTACGACAGAATCGGCGTGTGTGTGCACTGCGCGTCGTCGAGCGCGCGGCGAATCGCAGCGACGCGACCATCCATCATGTCGCTCGGCGCGACGATGTCGGCACCCGCGCGCGCGTGCGAGACCGCTTCCCGCGCGAGCAGCTCGAGTGTCGCATCGTTGTCGACGTCGCCGTTCACGAGCACGCCGCAGTGTCCGTGGTCCGTGTACTCGCACAGACACACGTCGGTGATCACAACCAGGTCCGGCAGCTCTTGCTTGAGCGCGCGCACGGCGCGTTGGACGGCGCCCTCGTCGGCCCATGACTCCGTGCCCGTGGCGTCCTTCTGCTCCGGAATGCCGAAGAGCAGCACGCCGCCCACACCGGCCTTCGCCGCGCGCTCGGCGTCGCGCAGCATTTCGTCCACCGATGTTTGGGCGACGCCCGGCATCGCCTCGATGGGGCGCCGCACCTTCGTTCCCGCGCGCACGAACACCGGCAGCACGAGTTGTTCCGGCACGAGGTGCGTCTCGCGGACGAGGCGTCGCAGCGATTCGGTGCGCCGCAACCGGCGCGGACGTTGAACGGGAAACGCCATTTGCCTAACGGAAGTAGCTGAAGAGCGACGCCGGAGGTACGGGCACGTGCGGCATCATTCGGGCTGCGGTGCCGGCACGGCCTGGAGGCCACGCAAGCCGGCGAGAATCTCGGCCGCGCCGCGGCGGAGCAAGTCGGCGGCGAGCGCCGCGCCGGATGCCGCCGGGTCGTCGGGGTCGACGGGGATGCTGCCGCGCAGCACGCGGCGACCGTCGACTTCGGCGATGAGTCCGTAGAGGACGAGGCCCGATGCGTCGCTCATGACGAGCGCGCCGATGGGCACCTGGCATCCGCCCTCGAGCGCCGCGAGAAACGCGCGCTCGGCCGTGACGGCCACGCCCGTTGGGCCGTGGTGCAACCTGGCGAGCATGCCTAACACACGCGTGTCGTCCTCGCGCGCCTGCACGGCGATCGCGCCCTGGCCCGGCGCCGGCAGCCACTCGGGCGCCTCGAGCCACGCCGAGATGCGGCCGTGCGCGTCGAGCCGGCGGAGACCCGCCGCGGCCAGGATCGCGGCGTGCACCTGTCCCTCGTCCACTTTGCGGACGCGTGTCGGCACGTTGCCGCGGAGGTCGACGACATCCAGGTCGGGACGTGCGGCGTGCAGTTGGGCGCGGCGGCGCAGACTCGATGTGCCCACGCGGCTGCCGCGCGGCAGTTCGTCGAGGGACTCGGCGGCGATGCCCTCGTTCACGACCAGCACGTCGCGCGGATCTTCGCGTTCGAGCACCGCGGCGATCGTTAGGCCAGCGGGGGAATCGGTGGGCAGATCTTTCAGCGAGTGCACGCAGCAATCGACTTTGCCGTGTGCGAGCGCGGCCTCGAGCTCGTGCGTGAACAACCCCTTGGCGCCGATCTCGCGCAGCGGTTGGTCGACGCGCTTGTCACCGGCGGTCTTGAATGCGACGATCTCCGTTTGCACGCTGTGCGCGGCCAGCATTGACGTCACCTGGCGCGCCTGCCTCAAGGCAAGCTCGGACGTGCGCGTGGCTACGCGAAGGGCCGAGGTCGGCACCGGAGAGGGCGTCGGCATTACATCGTAATGTATATGGATGGCGGTACGGACACGCTCACTCTTCCGCGCGTACGAGAAGATCGAGAAGGTGCTCGCAGGCTTCCTCTCGTTTCACCAATGCATGGCGGAAGTCGAGCGCCTCAGTGCGGGCGATCTCTCGCCGCAGCTGCCGGCAGATACCCTAACGATTCCTGGCCATGCGTTCCATAGTTAGGATGGCCGTCCAGACACGCGTTCTATCTGGAGGATACCGTGGACGAGCGCTACCAATCATATGACGTGGAGATGGTCGAGGCGATCGGCGGCACCTTCTTGAAGTCCGAGCCGAAGCTGGCGGCCTAGTCGTGGGAGAGCTATCCCGCTACGTCACGGTCAGCACGCTCGTACTGGTACTGGATCTGTGCGGCACCTTCGTTTTCGCGTTGAGCGGGGCGGCGGCTGGCATCAAACAGAGGCTCGACCTCTTCGGCGTGCTCGTGCTGTCCTTCGCAGCCGCCAACTCTGGCGGCATCATCCGCGATCTGCTGATTGGCGCTGTCCCACCGCCCGGCATTGCAGACTGGAGATACATCGCCGTTCCCATTGTTGCGGGCCTTGCGGCGTTCTATGCGGGACCGATCGTCGATCGCATGCGCCAATCCGTACAGATTTTCGACGCAGCGGGCCTGGCGCTCTTTGCGGTCTCCGGCGCGCAGAAGGCGCTCAACTTTCACCTCGGCCCCGTGACAGCGGTGCTTCTCGGCATCTTGACCGGCATCGGCGGTGGCATCGTGCGCGATCTGCTCTCGGCCGAGGTACCGACGGTGTTGCGCGGCGATATCTATGCGGTCGCCGCGCTGGCTGGCGCCGCTGTCGTCGTCGTCGGCCGTTCATTGCAGTTGCCAGGCACCGCAACCGCGATCACCGGCGCCATCATCTGCTTTGGGCTCCGCTTTCTGGCGATCCGACATGGCTGGCAGTTGCCCGTCGCTGGCCGGATCGGGAGGTCGACCGCGAGCTCGAACGCCTCAGCCGATCGGACACAGGATGGCGCTAAGAAGCATTGATGGGCGCGCTCGATTTCATGACCTGTCTTGCTCTGCTGACCGTAGCACGGCCACGACCACGTCGACGAGCGCGTCGATGGTCGCCGTGGCGGCCTCCTCGTGGACCGTTAGGCCGAGGGAGCGCGCTGCGTCGCTCGTCATCGGGCCCATGGTGATGACGCGGGCCCGGCCTATCGCATCGGGGTTGCCCACCGCATCGAGGAAGAATCGAACGGTGGATGCGGAAGTGAACGTGATCGCATCCACGCCATTGGATGCGAGGGCGTCGCGCGCGGCCTTCGCGCCGGACGCGTCGGGCACGGTGCGGTAGGCGACGACCTCGTCCACCGAGGCATTCATATCGTGGAGCGCGGCGGGGAGCGCATCGCCTGCACCGTCAGCCTTGATGAACAGGACGCGCGTGCCGCGTACATCCGGGCGCTGTCGAAGTGCTTCGGCGAGCCCCTCGGCCGTGGCACGCGGCGGGATCACATCGGCGGCAATGCCGCGGTCGAGCAGTGCTCGTGCGGTCGCCTGCCCAACGGCGCCCACGCGCAGGCCGGCGAAGCGGCGCGCATCGCCGCCGGCATCGCGGAGCGCGCCCCACGCGATCTCGACCGCGTTCTGCGACGTGAACAGCACCCACTGATACGCGTCGAGGCGGCCGAGCGCGGTGCGCAGCGGCGCGGCGTCGGCGGGGACGATGACGATGGCCGGCGCCTCGATCACGTCGGCGCCTAACTCAGTAAGGCGGGCGGTCAGGTCCGACGCCTGCGTGCGCGCGCGCGTCACGATGACGCGGCGGCCGTGCAGCGGGCGGCGGTCGAACCATGCGATCTCGTCGCGCAGCCGCGCAACATCGCCCACGATGGTAATCGACGGCGCCGCAATGCCGGCCGCACGCGCGGCGTCGACGATGCCGGCAATCGTGCCCTGCACCGTGCGCTGCCGCGGCCACGTGCCCCATTCCACAACGGCCGCCGGCGTGTCGGGCGACAACCCTCCCGCCGTGAGCGCCGCGACGATGTCCGGCAATCGCTTCACGCCCATGTAGAGCACGAGCGTGCCGCCAGCACGCGCGAGCGATGCCCAGTCGACGTCGCTGTCGCTCTTGGTCGGATCCTCGTGGCCGGTGACGAACGTCACCGCGGATGCAACACCGCGATGCGTGACTGGAATGCCCGCGTACGCCGGCGCAGCGACACCCGCCGTCACTCCGGGGACGATCTCGAACGACACGCCGGCCGCGGCGAGTGCTTGCGCCTCCTCGCTGCCGCGCCCGAACACGAACGGATCGCCGCCCTTCAGTCGAACCACGCGTTTGCCCGCTCGCGCCAAACGCACGAGCAACGCGTTGATCGCGTCCTGACGGGCCGAGGTTGCGCCGCCGCGCTTGCCAACATCGTGCATCTCTGCGTCGGAGCGCACCGCACCGTCTTGCACGATGCGCGGGTTCACGAGCGCGTCGTACACAATGGCGTCCGCCTGGGCGAGCAGTGCGCGCGCGCGAACGGTGAGGAGGCCTGGATCGCCCGGGCCCGCGCCCACGAGCGAGACAAATCCGGATGGTGTACGGGCAGGATCGGCCGGTCGCGCGTTCATCACTCGGAAAATGCCCGTTGCAACACCCAAACTCAACGATCCACTAGTGCGGCACGTGCGTCGCGGGCTGCCGGTGCGTATGATCATGGGGACATGACCACGCCAGCGGGGGAACGCACGTCCGCCGCGACGCGCACGGTGCTCGCCGGCTGCTCGTTCGCCGGGCTCGAGTACCTGTATCGCACCGTTCGCCGTCGCGGCCGCTTCGCGCCCGGCGCCATGACGGTGATCGATCCGCGTCCCATTCACTCGTACGTTCCGTTGGCGCACGAGGTCACGGGAGGCGTGCGCGATGCCGACGCCTTGCGATTCGACGCCGCCGGATTCTGCCGAGCGATCGGCGCCGAATGGATCCAGGGTGCGGTGTCGACGCTCGATCGCGAGCGACGCGTAATCGGTCTCGCCGACGGACGCTCGGTGCCCTACGACCGGGTGGTGATCGCGATCGGCAGCGTGCCTCACTTGCCGGAAACGTTCGCGCGGTCACCGGCGGTGATTCCCGCCAAGTTCGTGGACGACGCGGCCGCCTTACGGCGCCGGTTGCACGTGTTGCGCGTATCGGGAGCGAGCGTGCTGCGCGTCGTCGTCGTTGGGGGCGGTGTCACCGGCGTGGAGTGGAGCGCCGAGCTCGCGTCGGGACGCGTGGACGGCTCACGCGTCGCGACGGCGCTCGTGAGCGATACGTCGCGTCTGTTGCCGACGTTTGCGCGCAAGGTGTCGCGGCGCGCGGCGACCGTGCTGTCGTCCAGCGGCGTGGAATTACTGCTCGGCCGTCACGCGACGGGTCTATCGCGCGATCACGTGTTGCTCGAGGGCGGGACCTCTGTGCCGTGTGACGTCGTGGTATGGGCGGGCGGCGTGCGCCCGCATCCTGTGGTGGCGACGTTCGGCCTTCCGGTCACCGCGGACGGTCACTTGATCGTGAACGCGCGCCTCGAAGTGGACGGCGATCCCGCGATCCGTGCCATCGGTGATTGTGTGCGCGTGGTGGAGGGCGGCCGCGAATGGCCGACGACCATGCGGGCGATCGAAGCGATCTGGCAGGGCGCCGCTCTCGCCCGACTGATGGACCCGGATCCACGCCGCGAGCCCAAGCCGCACCGATTGCACCGCGACTTTTCGTACGGCATCTCGCTCGGCCGCCGGCGCGCGGCGATCGTGAACGGACGGTTCATCATCGGCGGCGCGCCGGTGGTGGCCTTCCGGCGACTGCTGCAGTGGGGCTACTATCGGCGTCTCAACCGTGTCGCCGCCAAGGCCTAACGGAACATCGCCGCGCTGGTCGCCCACGCAATCTCGAACCCGCGACGTGCCGGTCGATCTGCTTCAGCTGGCGGCTCTCGGGCACTCATGGCTGCGCGCGCGATGACTACAGATGTCGGATTGAGCCGATTCGCTGCGATTATCCGTTATATAGAGATATGCCCCCGTCGCGGAGACTCGTATGACCAGCACACTGACCTCCTCAGCACCGGCCTCGCGCACGCTCGACGTGAATGCGGTGAGCGCGTTGTCCGCGGGCCTGCGCGGCCGCGTATTCACCGCGGATACGCCGGGCTATGACCAGGCCCGCACGATCTGGAACGCCATGATCGACAAACGGCCGGCGGTGATCGCGCGATGCGCAAGCGCGGCCGACGTGCGGCACGCGGTTCGCTTCGCGCGCGACACCGGTCTCGACATCGCGGTGCGCGGCGGAGGACACAACATCGCCGGCAGCGCGCTCGTGGACGGCGGCCTCGTGATCGACCTCTCGGCCATGAAGTCGGTGCGCGTGGACCCGGTGCGGCGCGTCGCGGTGGTCGAGCCGGGCGTCACGCTAGGCGAATTCGACCACGACGCGCAGGCGTTCGGACTCGCGACGCCGGTTGGCATCAACTCGACCACCGGCGTCGCCGGCCTTACGTTAGGCGGTGGCTTCGGCTGGTTGTCGCGCACTTACGGCATGACGGTCGACAACCTGCGCTCGGCCGACGTGGTGACCGTGGACGGTGAGTTCGTGCACGCGAGCGAGCGCGAGAATGCCGATCTGTTCTGGGGACTGCGCGGCGGCGGCGGCAACTTCGGCATCGTGACGGCGTTCGAGCTGGCGCTTCACCAGGTGGGACCCGAGGTGATGGCCGGGCTCATCGTCCACCCGTTCAACGACGCAGGGGCGCTGCTCCGGCGCTATCGCGAGGTGGCCCTCGCCGCGCCTAACGAGCTGGCGGTGTGGGTCGTGATGCGCAAGGCGCCGCCCCTGCCCTTCCTGCCGGCGGACGTGCACGGCACGGAGGTGGTCGTATTCGGCGTGCTGTACTCGGGCGACATGAAAGCAGCCGAGCGTGCGATCGCGCCCCTCCGTGCAATCGGGAAGCCCATTGCGGACGTCGTCTCGCCGCACCCGTACGCCGGCTTTCAGGCGGCGTTCGACCCGCTGCTCGCGCCGGGCGCGCGCAACTACTGGAAGACGCACGACCTCGCGCCGATGCGCGACGAGGTGCTGGACATGTCGATCGACGCCGTCGGGCGGCTGCCGGGGCCGCAGTGCGAGGTGATCCTCGCGCAGATGGGCGGCGCGATCCGCGACACCGGCGAAGATGCGACGGCATACAGCGGCCGCGACGCGGACTGGATCGTGAATGTGCACGGCCGGTGGACCGAGGAGGCCGAGGATGAGCGCTGCATCGGCTGGTCGCGGCGCCTGTTCAAGGATCTGACGCCGTACGCGACCGGCAACGCCTACGTGAACTTCATGACACAGGACGAGGGCGACCGCGTGAAGACCGCGTACGGGACGCACTACGCGCGGCTGGCGGCGCTCAAGAAGACGTACGACCCGTCGAACATTCTCCGGACGAACCAGAACATCACGCCCGCCTGACAGCCTCAGCGGCGTGGGCGGGGATGTGAAACGTTGACGTATCGCTACGATACGCCTACGTTTCACATCTTCCCGAGCCGGAGTGTGCCATGCCCGCGTGCGTCCGCTACATCGTCACCGACGTCGACGCCGCGATCGCCTTCTATACGCGGCACCTGGGCTTCACCCTCCAGATGCATCCCGCGCCGGCGTTCGCCGAGATCGCGCGTGACGACCTGCACATCTATCTCACGCAGCCGGGACCGGGCGGTGGCGGGGCGCCCATGCCGTCGGGCGAAGCGCAGACGCCCGGGGGATGGAATCGCATTCATCTCATCGTGAGCGACCTGGACGCGACGATCGCCGCGCTGCGCGCGGCAGGGTGTCGGTTCCGGAACGCCGTGGTGCAGGGTGTGGGCGGCAAGCAGATCCTCCTCGAAGATCCGTCGGGGAACCTCGTGGAGTTGTTCGAGCCGAACACGGCGGCGTACCGTGGGCCGGGCCCGGACAAGACCGGGTGATCGCCTACGCCTAACGCGCGGACGGGCCCGCGCCGCCGGAAACCGGCGCGCCGGGTCGAGGACCCGCGCGTCGAGCGCTCGCGCCGTGTGATTCTGGCGGCCGCGCTCGACGAGTTAGGCGAGGCCGGCTACGGGGCGTTCAGCATCGAGTCGGTCGCCGAACGTGCGGGTGTCGGCAAGGCCACCATCTACCGGCACTGGCGGCACAAGCTCGAGCTCATCGCGGACGCGTTCCGGATGCTGCAGGACGAGGGAGACCCCGAGCTCGCGACGGGCACGCCGCGCGAGAAGCTCGAGCGCATCGTGCGGCACGTGGCCGACGTTGCGAAGCATTCCCCGTTCTCGAAGTGTCTGCCCGCGCTCATCGACGCCGCCGAGCGCGACCCTGAGCTGCGGACCTTCCATCGGCGATTCCAGGCCGAGGCGCGGCGGCCGCTGATCGCGCTGCTCGAGCAGGGTGCCAAGTCGGGCGACTTTCCGCGCCGACTCGATGCGGAGCTCACGGCGTTCAGCCTGCTGGGCGCGATTTTCTTTTGCCGGCTGATGACGAGCAAGCCGTTCGACCCGGATCGGGCCGGCGACCTGGTGGACGTGGTGTTGGGCGGGCGGCCGAGACGCTGATCGAGAGCTCGCACGCCGCGTCCCTCAGGACCTACGGAAAAGGCAGTTGACAACCGGTTCGCCGCATCCTATCCTACGGAAACTTCCGTAGACGGACCAATGGACGACGATATCTATTTTCCCCCGCGCGAGCTGCGCGTCATGGGCGTCCTGTGGCGCTTGGGCTCCGCCACTGTCGCCCAAGTCCGCGACGCCCTCGGCGAAGAGCTCGCCTATACCTCCGTCCTGTCCGCGCTCCAGACGCTCGAGGAAAAGGGCTACGTTAGGCATCAGGTAAAGGGCCGCGCCTACCGCTACTCTCCGACGGTCAAGGCG
>DATJET010000127.1:0-14900 GCA_035496295.1 Gemmatimonadaceae bacterium | reverse complement strand
TGAGCGAATTTTGCACGCGCTGCCACAATGATCGCTTCTTCTCGCACCGGGCCGGCGATCCTGGACGCATGCTGGCCGTGATCGTGGGTCCAAGCGACTGCGGGGTCTCGTCGAAAACTGCTTGGAACGGATAACAAAAGTGAAACACTCTTGTTATCCGTTTCAAGCAGTTTTTCCGACCACTTGCTCTGAACTCCTGCTCGATCCCTTCCTACCGACCTGAAGCGCCCATCTCGGCCGGCAGCTCGCCCTTTACTTGAGGTGCGAACGGGGCGCTGGAGTCGTGGCTTGACTCCACTTAACTCCAATTCTATAATTACTTACGGTTCCCCGGCACCTGGAGCGCCGGGCGGAAATGTGGGGATGACGCCCCACATTTTTTTGTTATTGTGACCTGCGATGACCGAGACTGACGCGTTGGAGCGGTTGATTTCGACTCGAGTCGAGGCGCTCGGATTCGAGCTCTTCGAGTTGCGAGTCGGCGGTACGCGCTCGCGTCCCGCGGTGCAGGTGCGGATCGATCGGTTGGACGGTGGTAAAGTGACGGTTGACGACTGTGCGATCGTATCGCGCGCCGTCGAAGCGAAGTTGGACGAAGACGGCTCGTTGGGCGATCGGTATACGCTCGAGGTGTCGTCTCCGGGTCTCGAACGGCGGTTGAGAAATGCAGCCGACTGGCATCGGTTCGTGGGGCGGATGGCAAGCGTATCGAGTCCGGCGCTCAACGGCCGGGAGGAGGTGGAAATCCTAGCCGTCGACGGAGAGCCGGGTGCGGAAGTGGTGGTGCTCCGCGACGAGCGTGGTCACGAACAGCGCGTTGCGCTGGCCGACGTGAAGGACGCGCGGTTGGCGTTTCACTGGTAATTGAGCGAGGCAGTCGCGATGGCTTCCGACGACATCCTGAGTGCGATCCGCGAGGTGAGCAACACGAAGCAGCTCGATCGATCCGAGCTGCACGCGTTGCTCCAAGACGGCATCTTTGCCGCGCTCGCGAAAAAGTACGGCCCAACGGTACAGGCGGAAGTATCGATCGACGAAGCGAAGGGCGAGATCCGGATCATTCGCCTTCGATCGGTCGTCGATGCCGTGACGGATCCGAGTCGTGAGATCTCGGTGGAGGAAGCACGCATCTACGACGAAGGCTTCGAGCCGGGCGACCAGCTCGAGGAGCCCATCGACTTCGCCGAGTTCGGACGCACCGCGGCGCAGGCCGCGAAGCAGCGCATCATTCAGCGCGTCCGCGAACGGGAACGCACGCGCATCCGCGACGAATTTTCGGGTCGCGTGGGCGATCTGCTCTCCGGCGAAGTCCAGCAAATCGAGCGCGGCAAGCTCGTGATCATGCTCAACAAGTTCCGTGAGGCGGAAGCGATCGTTCCGTACCGCGAGCAGAACCATCGCGAGCACTATCACCAGGGCGAGCCGATGCGCGCGGTGCTCAAGCGCATCGAAGAGACGCCCAAGGGACCGCGCCTCATTCTCACGCGGGGCGACGGATTGTTCGTGAAGGCGCTCTTCCGTCTCGAGGTGCCGGAGATCCAGCAAGGTATCGTCGAGATTCGCGCCGTGGCGCGCGAGGTGGGCAGCCGCACGAAGATCGCCGTCTTCTCGCGCGACGACTCCATCGATCCGGTCGGCGCGTGCGTTGGACTCAAGGGCTCGCGCGTGCAGGCCGTGGTGAACGAGTTAGGCGGAGAGAAAATCGACATTGTGCCGTGGTCGTCCGATCCCGAGCGGTTCGCGAAGATGGCGCTCGCGCCGGCGCGTGTAGCGCGCGTGTTCAGCGATCCCGCCGGTCGGGCGATCCAGGCTGTGGTCGACGAAGATCAGTTGTCGCTGGCCATCGGCCGCAACGGACAGAACGTTCGGCTCGCGTCGGAGCTCACGGGTTGGAAGATCGACCTGTACTCGAGCCGTGAGTGGCTCGAGCGCGGTGGCGAGGCGCCGCTCTTCCAGCCGTTGCCGGAAGAGAGCGAAGCGGCCGACGTGAAGTTGTCGGAAATCGAAGGCCTGGGACCGGCCACGGTGGCGGTGCTCGAGGACGCCGGATATCGCACGCTCAACGACATCATCGACCTCGAGCGGGAAGATTTCCTGAGACTGCCGGGCATCGCGCCCGAGGAAGCGGACCGGATCATGGCGATGATCGACGAGCTCACCACGGAGGAGGGCGGTGACAACGGCGCCGGGGCTGGCGCCGACGGAACGGACGAAACGGCGGCGTGACGGACGCGGAGCGCAATCGCCGCCTGGCGGGTCTTGTCGGACTTGGCCACCGCGCGAAGAGCGCGGTGGTGGGCGTGGAGCGGGTGCGCGAGACGGCGCGGCGGGGTGGGCTGGCCCTGGTGGTGGTGGCGCCGGACGCGTCGCATCACAGTCTGGCGAAGGTGATTCCGCTGCTCAAGGCGCGGCGTGTGACGATCGTGGAAGGTCCGAGCGCGGCGGCGTTAGGCGCCGCGGTTGGCCGCGAGGCGACGGCGGCAGTAGGTATTGTAGATCGTGATTTGGCGCGTGGCATTCGCGCCGTTGCGAGATCGGCTCCCGGCGGGGGCTCCAGAGGAGGGGTGTTTTGATCAAGCTGCGTGTGCATGACCTGGCAGGCGAGTTCGGAATTTCCAACGACGACCTGATGACCATGCTCCGGTCGATGGACGTTCCGGTGCGGAGTCATCTGAGCCCGTTGACGGACGAGCAGGTCGCGAGACTGCGCGCCCGGTGGGAGCGGGAGAAGCGTGCGCGTCAGGAGAAGCCGGCGCCGGCGCCGGGACGCCGTCGCCGTGCGACGGCGTCCGCGGCACCGGCGCCCGAGCCGGAGCCATCCGTGTCGGCGGAGCCGGCCAAGCGTCGTCGCCGCCGGGCCGCGGACATCGCGGCCGCCGAAGCGGCGGCCGCGGAGGCCGCGGAAGCGGCGGCGGTGGGGTCGAACGGCAGCGCGCCGGCCGACGTCGACGAGGATACGCGCGCCGATGACGTCGAGGTGCCGCGCCGCGGCTTCGAGACGCCGACACAGCCCCTCGCGCCGGCCGGTCGCCTAACGCCAGCCGATGCCCAACGCGGCGTGCACCCGCCGCCGCGCGCCTTCCCCGATGCCGGCGCGGCCGAGCACGGCCGCGCCGCGATGCCGGGCGATCACCAGGCGGCGCCGGCACACGCCGGTCCTGCGGCGGCGCCCGCCCAACGGCCCGCCGCTCCGCCGCCGGCCGATTGGCAGCGCCCGCGCCCGGTGGTGCCGGGTCCGCCGCGGCCCAAGCCGGTCGCGTCGTCGACGCCGTTCCCGCCGCGGCCAATAGCGTCGGCCGCGCCGGGCGCGGCCACCGGTGCACCCTCGCGCCGCGAAGAAAAGCGCGGCGGTAAGCGCAAGAAGGGCAAGCGCGGCGTCGTCGATCAGGAAGCGGTGACGGCGAATATCTCCCGGACCATGACGGCCCTTCGCGGCGCACCGACGCGCCGCGGTCCGCGGCGCTCCGACGAAGGTGCGTCGCGCGAGGAGATGGAAGCGCAGCGCGCGGCCGAGGCCGAGCGCGAGCGCACCACCGTTCACGTGAACGAGTTCATCACGGTCAGCGAGCTGGCATCGATCCTCAAGATTCCTCCCACGCAGATCGTGACGTTCGCGCTCAAGAACCTCGGCCTCATGGTCACGATCAACCAGCGCCTCGACTTCGATCAGATCGAGTTGATCGCCGGTGAGTTCGGATTCCACGCCGTGCGCGAAGCCGAGTACGCCGCGGCCGAGGAAACGGTGGAAGAGTCGCCGGAAAATCTGGCGCCGCGTCCGCCGGTGGTCACCATCATGGGCCACGTCGACCATGGGAAAACGTCGCTGCTCGACTACATCCGGAAAGCGAACGTGGTTGCGGGCGAAGCCGGCGGTATCACGCAGCACATCGGTGCGTATCACGTGTCGCTGCCCGGCGGACGCCAGATCACGTTCCTCGATACACCGGGCCACGAGGCGTTCACGGCCATGCGTGCGCGCGGGGCGCAGGTCACCGACCTCGTCGTGCTCGTCGTCGCCGCCGATGACCAGGTGATGCCGCAGACGATCGAGGCGATCTCCCACGCCAAGAACGCCGGCGTTCCGTTAGTCGTCGCCATCAACAAGATCGACCTGCCGAGCGCCAACGTGCAGAAGGTGAAGCAGGACCTGCTGCAGCATGGCGTCGTGCTCGAGGAATTCGGCGGCAACACGCTCGCCACGCCGATTTCGGCGAAGAAGGGAACGAACGTCACCGAGTTGCTCGAGCAGGTGCTGTTGCAAGCGGAGATTCTCGATCTCAAGGCGAACCCGACGCGCAAGGCGATCGGTACCGTGGTCGAGGCGCAGCTGGACCCGGGCAAGGGTCCGGTTGCGACGCTCCTCGTGCAGCAGGGCACACTGCGCGTAGGCGACGACTTCATCTGCGGCATGTACTCTGGCCGCGTGCGCGCGCTGTTCGACGAGCGCGGCAAGATCGTGCCGTCCGCCGGCCCGGCGATCCCGGTGCAGGTGTTAGGCATCGAGGGCGTGCCGATGGCGGGCGACCAGCTGCTCGTGGTCGAGGATGCGACGGCCGCCCGCGACGTCGCGCAGCGGCGACAGCGCCTGGACCGCGAAGCGAAGAGCCGCCGCACGTCGCGCGTCGCCGTGTCGCTCGAGGACTTCATGGCGCAGGCGGCGGCCGGCCAGGTGCGCACGCTACCGCTCCTCATCAAGGCAGACCAGGGCGGTCCGGCCGAGGCACTCGCCGATGCGTTAGGCCAGCTGTCCAACGCCGAGGTGAAGGTCGAGGTGGTGCACCGCGGCGTGGGCGCCATCACCGAGAGCGACATCCTGCTCGCCAAGGCGTCGGGCGCGATCATCATCGGCTTCCACGTGAGACCGGACAACAACGCGCGCGCGGCGGCCGAGCGCGAGGGCGTCGACCTCAAGCTCTACCGGGTCATCTACGAGGCCGTGGACGACGTGCGCGCCGCGCTGAGCGGCATGCTCCGCCCCGAAGAGCGCGAGGTCACGTTAGGCGAAGCCGAGGTTCGGCAGCTGTTCCGCGTACCCCGGATCGGCGTCGTGGCCGGATGCTTCGTGCGCAGCGGCATCATCACGCGCCAGGGTCGTGTGCGCGTGGTGCGCGATGCGGTCGAGATCTACGACGGCACCATCGCGTCGCTCCGCCGCTTCAAGGATGACGTCCGCGAAGTGCGCGACGGTTTCGAGTGCGGCATCGGCATCGAGCACTTCAACGACCTCAAGGTCGGCGACGTGATCGAATGCTACCGGAAGGAGGAAATCGCGCGGACGCTCTGACGCACGAATGACCATCGCGTCCATCTCGTGGGATCTGCACGTGCCAGCCGCGCACTCGCTCAAGGAGAAGCGGTCGGTGCTCTCGCGCATCAAGGCCCGGTTGCACAACGAATACAACGTGTCGGTCGCCGAGACGGGCCACCACGACGCATGGCAGCGGGCCGAGCTCACGGCGTGCGTCGTCTCGGCCGACCGTCGTCACGCGGAGTCGGTGTTGTCGACCATCGACCGGGTGGTCGCCACCGCAGCCGGGTGCCGCGTCATTGACTCGGTGCGCGCCTTCTTCTGAGCCTAACGCACACATCCCCTGTGTTCTGCCGCCCATGAGTCCAGATCATCGCCGCGCCGACCGCGTCGCCGAAGGCATCCGCGAGGTGGTCGCGCGCTTCCTCACCGAGGGCGTGAAGGACCCGCGTGTCGTTGGGCTCGTCACCGTCACCGGCGTCGAGGTGACGCGCGACCTGCGCCACGCGCGCGTGTACGTGACTGTGTTAGGCGACGAGGCGGCGCACCGGTCGACGCTCGAGGGCCTCGCCAGTCTCGCCGCACACCTGCGCCCGCTCGTGGCGCGCTCGCTGCGCCTGCGCCTCGCCCCGGAGATCGAGTTCCGGCGCGACGAGACCGCCGAGCACGCGACGCGCATCGAGTCGCTGCTCGCGCGGCTGCGCGACGATCGCGCGCCGGGTGAGTCGGCGTCGTCGGATGAGGATGCCGACGATTGACGGGCTGCTGCTGGTCGACAAGCCCGCCGGCTGCACATCGCACGATGTGGTCGCCATCGCGCGCCGCGCGCTTGGGCGAAGCCGCGTGGGACACGGTGGGACGCTCGACCCGTTCGCGACCGGCCTGCTCGTGCTGCTCGTTGGACGGGCGACGCGACTCTTACCGTATCTCGAGGGCGAGCCCAAGGTGTACGCCGCGACGATCCGGTTGGGCGCCGAGACCGACACCGACGACGGCACCGGCGCCACCGTGCGCACCGCGCCCCTACCGGATCGCGCGGCTGTGGAGCGCGCGATGCGCGGCCTAACGGGAGACGTGGCCCAAACGCCGCCGGCGTACTCGGCCAAGCAGGTGGCGGGGCAGCGCGCACACGCCGCGGCTCGCCGCGGCGCGCCGCTCGCGCTCGCACCCGCGACCGTCACGGTGCACGACTGGGCGACGCAGGCGTGGCGCGACGACGAAGTGGACGTGACGGTGACGTGCAGCGGCGGGACGTATGTGCGCGCGCTGGCCCGCGACGTCGGACGCGCCGCTGGCAGCGCGGCGCACCTCACGGCGCTGCGCCGATTGCGCAGCGGTCCGTTCGACGTCGCGGGCGCGGCGACACTCGACGCGGTGCGCGCCGGAACGGCCGCGATGTTGCCGCCCTTGGCGGCGGTTCCGTCGCTGACCGTTGTCACGCTCGACGCGGATTCCGTTAGGCACGTGCGCCAGGGTCGCGATGTGCCGGCGGGCGAGTCCGCGCCCGGCGCCGATCGCGCCGCGCTCGTCGACCAGACCGGCGCGCTGGTAGCCATTGCCCAACGAAACGGCGACTGGTGGCATCCCCGGACGGTGCTCGCCGATGACTGAGCGCCTCCGTGCCGTCGACGGCTCGGGGCTGCCTAACGGGCGCGGCACCGTCGTCACCGTCGGCACCTTCGACGGCGTGCACCTGGGCCACCGCGACGTCCTTGCCCACATCGTCGCGCGCGCCCGCGAGATGTCCCTCGACAGCGTGCTCGTCACCTTCGACCCGCATCCGCTCGAGGTCGTCAATCCGACCGCCGCGCCCCTCCTGCTCACCGTTGGCGAAGAAAAGCTCGAGGTCGTAGCCGAGAGCGGCGTGCGCTACATGGCCATCGTCCCATTCACGCCGGTGCTGCAACGATACAGCGCCGCACAGTTCGTGGACGAGGTGCTGCGCCACCGCTTCCACGTCAAACATCTCGTCATCGGTCACGACCACGGCTTCGGCCGGGGCCGGGAAGGCGACGTCGAGGTCATGCGCGCACTCGGCCACGAGCGCGGCTTCGGTGTCGAGGTCGTGAGTGCCGTCGCCACCGGTGATGGCCGCGTCGTGTCGTCCACCGTCATTCGGCGCGCCGTGGCCGGCGGCGACCTCCACCACGCCGCCCGGGCGCTGGGCCGGCCGTACTCCGTGCAGGCACGCGTCCGCCCCGGCGACCAGCGCGGTCGAGCGTTAGGCTTTCCCACCGTCAACCTCGAGTCCCCGCCGCCCCGCAAGCTGCTGCCGCCCGATGGCGTCTACGCGGTCCGGGCTCAAACGCCGGCCGGCGCCTTCGGCGGCATGATGAACCTGGGACCGCGTCCCACCTTCGGCGACAACGCGCGCTCGCTCGAGGTGCACCTGTTCGACACCGACGTCGACCTCTACGGGGCCCCGGTGCGCGTCGACTTCGTGGAGAGGCTGCGTGAAACCCGCGCGTTCACCGGCCCGGACGAGCTCAAGGCGCAGCTCCGGCGCGACGACGAGCGGGCTCGCGCCATCCTTGCTCGGCGCGTTGACTGACGCGCGCTAGCTCGGTAACCTTCAATACTTTACCGGAATCCCCGCGGCCCCATCCTCCCGCCGTCGCATGGCCACTATCCGCAACCGCGTCATCCTCATTCTCGTGCTCATCGGCGTGTCCGTGTGGGCGCTGTTTCCGCGCAACGTCTCCATTCGGCAGCTGAATCAGAACGGCGTCTGGTACGACACCACCGAGCGGCACGTCCCCCTCAAGAAGGGCCTCGATCTGCAGGGCGGGATGTACCTGGCCCTCGAGGTCGATGAATCGAAAGGTGCTGTCGCGAACAAACCCGAGGCCATCGACCGCGCGCTCAAGGTCGTGCGTAATCGCATCGACCAGTTGGGAGTGGCCGAAACGGACGTACGGAAAGTTGGCACAGACCGGATTACGGTCGAGCTCCCCGGCGTCACGGATCAGCAGCGGGCGGAGCAGCTCGTCGAGAAGTCGGCGTTCCTCGAGTTCCAGATCACCGACAAGACGAGCGCATTCGACAAGGTGATGCCGCGCATCGACCAGATCGTGCGGAACAAGGGGTACGACAAGGCGACGCCTGGCGCCTCGCCCGCGGCGCCGAGCGCAGACACAAACAAATCGGCGATCTCATCGCTTTTCACCCCGAGCGACAGCGCAAGAGCCAAGGCCGACACGGGCAAAGCGAAAGGTGCGGCGGCGTCGAAAGGCGCTGCTACGGGCGACACGACCACGGCCAAGTCGGATACCTCCGACAGCGGCATCTTGAACGGCTCAAGCAACGGTCCGTTCAGTCGTTTGATTCAACCGGGTCAAATACCGGGCGAGTACTTCGTGAGCACGAGCGACGTGCCCACGGTGAGCAGGTACCTCTCCTACCCGGACATTGCGGCTGCGCTGCCGCCCGGCAAATCTCTGCTGTGGGGCACCACGTCGGATGTCAGTGCCGACAACAAAGTCACGCCGCTGTATGTGGTCGACAGCAAACCGATCATCACCGGCGAGTACCTCACTGATGCCAAGCCGGCTACTGATCCGGTCGAAGGCAACATCGTCCAGTTCACGCTGAACAGCGAAGGCGGCCGCCGCTTCCGCCAGCAGACAGGGAAGCACGTCAACGACTACATGGCCATTGTGCTCGACGGCAAGGTGATGGGACGTCCGCCCGTGATCGAAAGTGCCATCGGGACCCGCGGTCAGATCACGATGCGTGGCCAGCCGCTGCAGGCCGTGCAGGATCTGGCGTTGGTCCTGCGCGCCGGCGCCTTGCCGGTTCCCCTCAAGGTGGTCGATTCGCGCACCATCGGCGCGACGTTAGGCGAAGACTCCATCCACGACGGGATCAAGGCCGGTATTTTAGGCATTGCGTTAGTCGTGCTGATCATGCTCGGGTACTATCGCTTCTCGGGTTTCCTCGCCGTCGTCGCGCTCGGCGTGTATGTCCTGTTCACGCTGGCGCTGCTCGCCGGTTTGGATGCCACACTGACGCTGCCGGGTATTGCCGGCATGGTGCTGTCCGTCGGTATCGCGGTGGACGCCAATGTGCTGATCTTCGAGCGAATACGAGAAGAGATGGCGCGGGGAAAAACGGTGCGCGCGTCCATCGACGAAGGCTTTCGTCATGCGATGTCTGCGATTGTCGACTCGAATGTGTCGACCGCGCTGACGGCCGCCGTGCTGTACTGGATCGGCACCGGTCCAGTGAAGGGCTTCGCCGTGACGCTCATCTGCGGCATTGCAGCGTCCATGGTGAGCGCGATCTTCGTGGTTCGGACGTTCTACCTCTTGTGGCTCAACCGCACTCGCGGCGCCCGCCAGTTGAGTATCTGATGCTGCGCATCTTACACGACACCAAAATCGACTTCATCCGGGTGTGGAAGATCACCACGATCGTGACGCTGCTGTTCATGGTGCCCGGGATCATCGCGATCGCGATTTCCGGCTACCAGTACAGCGTCGAGTTTACGGGCGGCACGCTGATGCAGGTGAGCTTCCCCAAAGCGCCGGATGTCGGCGAAGTGCGCAGCACGCTCGACGCGGCCGGTATCAAAGGCGCGGAGATTCAAACATTCGGTAAAGACACGGTACTCGTCATTCGCGCGCAGGATCCACGATCGGTGGCCCAACAGACGCGCGGAGCCGAGTCGGTCGCCGGTGACATCACGGGTGCACTCACCAAGAAATACGGTCCGCCGCCCGCGTTTCGCGTCGACCGCACCGAGGCCGTTGGGCCAAAGGTCGGTGGTGAGCTCCGCCAGAAGGCGTTCTACGCCGTGCTCCTGTCATTCGTGATCACCTTGATCTATTTGGCGTGGCGCTTTGAGTGGCGCTTCGGACTCGCCGCCGTCATTGCGACAGCACACGACATTCTCGGCACGCTCGCCTTCATCAAGTATCTTCACCTCGAGATATCGCTGATTGTCGTGGGCGGTGTCCTAACGATGATCGGCTACTCGCTCAACGACACGATCATCATCTTTGATCGTGTACGCGAAGATCTTCGCAAGCGACGGAAAGAATCGCTGTATGAGACGCTCAATCGAGGCGTCAACGAAACGCTGCCGCGATCGGTGCTCACACACACTACCGTCTTCGCATGCCTCATGGCGTTGGCACTCTTGGGTGGGGAAGTGATCCGGCCCTTCGCTCTTGTCATGATGTTCGGCGTCCTAACGGGTACGTTCAGCTCCATTTACGTCGCGCCGGTCATCTTGCTGTGGATCGAGCGGAAGTGGCCGCGCGCCGCGGGCGAGAAGGGCGGCGTTGGGCCGCGCTCCATGCGTGACACGCCGGCATCGACGCCCCAACAACAGAAGCGCCGCAAAGCGGCCGGCGAATCCTGAGTCGCACGATCCCTCCCGGAGCCGCCGCCCTTTCGAGGGCGGCGGTTTTCCATCATGGCCCAGTTCATCGACAGCCACACACACCTGGCCGACCAGGCGTTCGACGACGATCGCGGGGCCGTGATCACGCGTGCGCGCGGGGCGGGAGCCGTGGCTCTCGTCTGCATTGGCGAGTCGATTGAGGCGGCGCACCGGGCGCACGCGATCGCCAGCCGTCACGCTGGTCTCGTGTTCTGGACGGCCGGTATCCACCCGCACGACGCGGCCTCCTTCGACGAGGCGCGCGACATCCCCGCCCTCGATGCATGCCTAACGGACGGCGCCGTTGCCGTCGGCGAGTGCGGGCTCGACTATCACTACGACAACTCGCCGCGCGATGCGCAGCGCGCCGCGGTTCGGGCGCAGGTTGCGCTTGCCGCCCGCCGCGCGCGACCCGTCGTGATCCACACACGCGACGCCGAGGACGACACGCGCTCCGTGATCGCCGAAGCGGCGGCAGCCGGCGTCGCCGGGGTGCTGCACTGCTACACGGGTTCCGCGGCACTCGCCACGCACGCCGTCGATCGTGGCTGGTACGTCTCGTTCAGCGGCATCATCACGTTCAAGAAATTCACCGACGACGCGTTGCTCGCGCTCGTGCCGCCAACGCGCGTGCTCGTCGAGTCGGACGCGCCCTATCTCGCGCCCGCGCCGTATCGCGGCAAACGCAACGAGCCCGCATGGGTTCCGCTCACGCTCGCGCGTCTGGCGCGCGCCCGCAACGCGGACCCAACCGAGCTGGCGGCAGCCACCATAGAGAATGCGCGCCGGCTGTTCGGCCTGGTGTCATCCTCCCCGGCCGGCTAGCTGGCGAGCATCCGCGCACGCGCGATAGAATTACGCGTCTCGTTCCACGCTCTGGTGAGGTGCTGGTGTCCACGACTGTTCCATCCGATATCGAGATTGCCCAACGGGCGCGCTTGCGCCCGATCACCGACGTCGCCGCCGATCTGGGTCTCGCGCCCGACGAGCTCGACCTCTACGGCAAGTACAAGGCGAAGATTTCGCTCGACGTCTCGCAGCGCCCGACGCGCGGCCGCCTCGTCCTCGTCACCGGCATCAACCCGACGGCGGCGGGAGAAGGGAAGAGCACCACGCTCGTAGGACTCGCCCAGGCGATGCGGCGCATCGGCAGCAACGCCGTGATGTGCCTGCGCGAGCCGAGCCTCGGTCCGGTGTTCGGGATCAAGGGCGGCGCGGCCGGCGGCGGATACGCGCAGGTGGTGCCGATGCAGGACATCAACCTGCACTTCACCGGCGACTTCCACGCGATCGCCACCGCGCACGGGCTGTTGTCGGCGCTGCTCGACAACCACCTCACGCAGGGCAACACGCTCGACATCGATCCGCGTCGCATCACGTGGCCGCGCACGGTCGACATGAACGACCGCGCGCTGCGCCAGGCGGTGATCGGGTTAGGCGGAGTCGCCAACGGCGTGCCGCGCGAAGAGCGGTGGGTGATCGTGCCGGCCAGCGAGATCATGGCGGTGGTGGCGCTCGCATCGAGCCGTGAGGATCTCGAGGCCCGGCTCGCGCGCATCATCGTCGGCTCTACGTCCGGCGCCGACCGAAAGCCGGTGCGCGCCGGCGATCTCAAGGCGGTGGGCGCGATGAGCCTGCTGCTCCAGGATGCGATCCGGCCTAACTTGGTGCAGACGCTCGAAGGCGGACCCGCGCTGCTCCACGCCGGCCCGTTCGGCAACATCGCCCACGGCTGCAACAGCATCATCGCCACCAAAACCGGACTCGCCCTCGCCGACGTGGTGCTCACCGAAGCGGGCTTCGGTTCCGACCTCGGCGCCGAGAAGTTCTTCGACATCAAGTGCCGCTTCGGCGAATTGAATCCCGAAGTCGCCGTCCTCGTCGCTACGGTGCGCGCACTCAAGATGAACGGCGGCGCGAACAAGAAAGACCTGAGCACCGAGAACCTCGGCGCGCTCGAGAAGGGCTTGCCTAACTTGCAGCGCCACATCGAGAACGTGAAGCAGTTCGGCGTGCCGGTGATCGTCGCCGTCAACCGCTTCACCTCGGACACCGATGGCGAGTTGGCGATGGTGGCCGACTATGCATCGAAGCAGGGCGTGTGCGCGTCGGTGAACGACGTGTGGGCGAGGGGCGGCGAGGGCGGCGAAGATCTGGCGCGCGAGGTGCTCTCTGCACTCGACCGCGGCGGGTCGAAGTACAAACCGCTCTACGACACCGCGCTGCCGATCCGCGACAAGATCGACACGATTGTCCGCAAGGTATACGGCGGCGACGGCGCCGATTATTCGGCGAAAGCCGCACGCACCATCGACTACCTCGAGTCGATCGGCCTCGGCAACACGCCGGTGTGCATGGCAAAAACGCAGTACTCGTTCACCGACGATCCGACCCGCCTCGGCCGCCCCACCGGATTCCGCATCACCATCAACGAGGTCTATCCGTCGGCCGGTGCCGGGTTCGTCGTCGCGCAGGCGGGCGACATCATGACGATGCCCGGTCTGCCCAAGGAGCCTGCCGCCGAGCACATGGCGGTGAAGCCCGACGGCAGCATCGTGGGGCTGTTCTGATACGCTGCGCGCGAGTATATCAGAAATAGTCGAACGAGCACCCCAATACCGTCCAGCCGGCGCGCCGGGGATCTCCCCGGCGCGCCGTCGCATCGGCCCAACGACCGACCACCTTCCGGAGCCACGCGTGTCTCTTTCTTCCGTGTCCACGCCTAACGCACCCGCGGCCATCGGCCCGTACTCGCAGGGCGTCCGTGCGGGCGACCTGTTGTTCACCGCCGGCCAGATCGCGCTCGATCCCTCCACCGGGAAATTTCTCGAGGGCGACATCACGCAGCAGACCGACCGCGTGATGCAGAATCTAGAGGCGGTGCTCGCGTCCGCGGGCGCCGGCTGGAAGGATGTCGTGAAGACGACCGTGTTCCTGCTCGACCTCGCTGATTTCAGCACGTTCAACGAGGCCTATGCTCGCCATCTGGGCAGCGCGCGCCCCGCGCGATCCACCGTGCAAGTGGCGGCGCTGCCGCGCGGCGCGCGCGTCGAGATCGAGGTCGTGGCCCAGGTGCCGCGGTAGTTGCGTTAGGCGCGTTTTCCGGAGGCCGTCATGAGCACCTCCAACACTCGCGAGGAATTGTTCCGCCTCACCGCGTTCGCGCGGTGCGCGGGTTGAGCCTCCAAGATGGGTCCGGGCGACCTGTCCCAGGTGTTGGCGCCGTTGCCGCGCCAGATGGATGCACGCCTCCTCGTCGGCTCCGAAACGTTCGACGACGCGGGGGTCTTTCGATTGTCCGACGACCTCGCGCTCGTCCAGACGGTCGACTTCTTCGCGCCCATCGTGGATGATCCCTACACCTTCGGACAAATCGCTGCCGCCAATGCACTCTCGGATGTGTACGCCATGGGCGGCGAGCCGCTCACCGCGCTCTGCATCGCGGGCTTCCCCACGTCGCGACTGCCGCTCAGCGTCCTAACGGAGATTTTGCGTGGCGCGCAGGACAAAGTGCGCGAGGCCGGCGCCGTCGTGGCCGGCGGCCACACGGTTGTCGACGACGAACCCAAGTTCGGCCTCGCCGTCACCGGGCGCGCCGATCCGCGCCACTTGCTCACGAATGCGGCCGCCGTCCCCGGCGACGTGCTCGTGCTCACGAAGCCCGTGGGCAACGGCATCCTCGCCACGGTGGCCAAGCAGGGCCGGCTCGACGATGCGACGCAGCGCATCATGATCGCGACCATGGCGCGTCTCAACGCCGACGCGAGCCGCGCCGCGCTCGCCGCCGGCGCGCGATGCGGAACCGACATCACCGGCTTTGGATTGCTCGGACACATCTCGCACATCGCGCGGGCGAGCAATGTCACGGTGCGGGTCTCGCTCGCGCGCGTGCCGCTCCTGCCGCGTGCGCGCGAGTTCGCCGAGGAAGGCTTCACGACGGGCGGCGCCGAGCGCAATGAGGAATATCTCGGGCGCCATGTGGACTGGGGTGCAACGACCGAGGTGGATCGCGCGCTGCTCGTGGACCCGCAGACGTCCGGCGGTTTGCTCATCGCGCTGCCACGCGCCGCGGTGGCGGACTATCTTTCGCGCGTCGAAGGAGCGGTCGACATCGGCGCCGTGGAACCACGTTCTTCGTTCGACATCATCGTCTCGTGAGCCGTTTGGGAGCGGATGGGGCCTGGTGGCTCTCGCGGTCTTCAAAACCGCTGCGACCTGACGACGTCGGGTTGGGTGGGTTCGATTCCCACACGTTCCCGCCACGGC
>DATJET010000126.1:0-16095 GCA_035496295.1 Gemmatimonadaceae bacterium | reverse complement strand
GTGGTCTATCGCATGGAGAAGTTCGGCATCATGGCAATGCCCGTGTTGGACGGCGACGAACGCATGGTTGGCATGGTCCACCTGCACGATCTCATGCGCGCGGGGATTTCGTGATGCGCCGGTGGATCCTCGCCCTGTGCGTCATTGCCGCCGCGGCCGCGTGCGCGAACGGCACCGAGCCAAAGGTGCGGTCCGCGAATCCGCTCGCCGATTCCGCCGACCAGGTGATGTTCGGCGTGTCGACCATGATCACCGATCAGGGTCTGTTGCGCGCCAAACTGCAAGCGGACACCGCGTACTTCTTCGACGGCAGTACGCGCATCGAGGCGCGCAACGAGAAGACGACGTTCTACACCGCCACCGGTGTCGAGAACGCGGTGCTCACGTCCCAGGAAGGCACGTACAACTCGGCGCGCGGTACGATGCAGGCGCGGAAGAACGTCGTGGTGGTGACTACCGACAACAAGCGCCTCGAGACGCCGCTGCTCGACTACAACCAGCAAACCAACCTCATCAGCAGCGACAGCGCGTTCGTCCTAACGCAACCCACCGGGATCATGCGCGGCATCGGCTTCACGTCCGATCCGAACATGACCAACCTGCACGTGAAGCGCGTGATCACGGGCGGCGGGACGTTCACGCTGCCGTCGAGCGGGACGTCGCCGTGAGAAGGTCGCGCGCGTGGCGGACGGTTGCGCTCGCGGTGCTGTTCGCGCCGTTGGGCGTCGCGGCGCAGCAGCAGCCGCAGCCACCCGCGCCATCGGGCCAGTGCCAGCTCGTCTACGCGGCGCGCGATTCGTCGAGTCCGCCGCGGGTGTCGGCCACGAAACTGCCGAGCGGCCAGTACAACACGTTCCTGGGCGGCGGGGTCATCGCGCGGTGTCCGGCGCAGAACATGACGCTCGTTTCCGACAGCGCCGAGAACTACGGCGACCAGAAGTTGCTGCACCTGATCGGGCACGTGCACTATACGGAGCCACGCCTAACGCTGGACTCTGAGCTCGCGGACTACTATCAAACCGAGGAGCACCTGGTGGCGGACGGCAGCGTGCACGCGGTCCTGCCCAGCGGCACGACGCTCGATGGGCCACACATCGACTACTATCGCGTCGCGCCCAACATCCGCACCGCCGCCAAGATGGTCGCCACGGGCCGCCCCACGATCACGATCATCGAGCACGATTCCACCGGCAAGCCGTCGCCCCCGATGACCGTGGTCGCCAACGCCGTCGAGATGGAAGGCGACAGCCTCACCTACGCGTCGACCAACGTCATCATCACGCGGCCTGACGTGATCGCCACCGGCGATTCGGCCGCCATGAACAGCGGCACCGAGTTCGCGCGCCTCATGCGCAAGCCGATGATCAAGGCGCGCGGCGACCGTCCCTTCACGCTCACGGGCGACCTGATCGACTTGTTCGGACGCAATCACGCGATCGAGCGCGTCATTTCTCGTGGCCACGCCAGGAGCGTGAGCAAGGACGCCACGCTCACCGGTGATACGCTCGATTTCGCGATGGCGCAGGGTCGGCTGCAGCGCATCCATTCGTGGGGCAAGAGCCGCGCACACGCGTTCAATCCAACGTACGACATGCTGGCCGACTCGCTCGACGTGCGCATGCCGGACCAACGGCTGCGCGAGATTCACGCCCTGCGCGACGCCTATGCGCAGAGCGTGCCCGACACGACCAAGATCCACACCAGCGAGCACGATTGGCTGCGCGGCGACACGATCTACGCGTACTTCGACAGCTCGGCCAAAGCGGTCGCCGACACGTCCTCGCAACCGCAGATCGAGCGGCTCATCTCGCTCGGACACGCACGATCGTTCTACCAGATTGCCGCCAAGGATACGTCGGCGATCGGACCGTCGATCAACTACGTGCGCGGTGACCGCATCCAAGTGGCGTTCCTGAATCGAGAAGTGCAAACCGTCACGATCAAGGGGCAGGCCACGGGGGTCTACCTCGACCCCGCCAAGCCGGCGCGCGACACCACCAAGAAGGGCAAGACCGACACCGCGACCGTCAATACGCCTAACGCAACGCCGAAGGCGCGCGCGGACACCGCCCGGGGAGGCACGCCGCGATGACCGATCCGATTCGCCTGCCCGAAGAAGTCGAGAACTTCATCGACGAGAAGTCGCGCGGCGACCGCTCGGTGGCGCTGGCCATGAAGGCGTTGGTCAGCGCGGCGCGTGAGACGGGCGAAGTCCCGCTCAACGACGTCGCGATTCAGTATCGCAACGAGCATCTCGCGATGGTGCGCGAGTCCGGAGGCGACGCCGATCACGAGGCCGGCCGGCTCAGTCTCGACGAGGTGCGCATCCATCTGGTCAAGACGGTGTTGCCCAAACTCGTGAACGAAGGGCTCATCATGCTGCCGCCGGGCGGACTCGCGTCGCCCGACGCATCCATCCGCATCGTGGACCGCTACTGGCGCGCGCTGGAGCCGTTTCGCGCCGAAATCAAAGGTTCGCACGTGGGCCCGATGCTGCGTCACATCGACGAACAGGCCGCGCTGCGCCGGACCGGAGCACACACCGCCGTCGCACCGCAGCCGGCGACGAGCGTCCTCGAGGCCATCGGTCTCGTCAAGTCGTATCGGCGACGTAAGGTTGTGAACGACGTGGCCTTGCGCTTGCAACAGGGGGAGATCGTTGGCCTGTTGGGCCCCAATGGAGCGGGGAAGACCACCACGTTCTACATGATCGTCGGCCTCATCGCGCCTCAGGAAGGGCGCATCCTCTTCGATGGCGAAGACATCACGGAAATACCGATGTACAAGCGCGCGCGCAAAGGCATCGGGTACCTTTCGCAGGAGCCATCCGTATTTCGCAAGCTCACGGTCGAAGAAAACATTCTCGCGATACTCGAGACGCTCAAGATCACGCCCGAGGAGCGGCGCCGCCGGCTCGAAGAATTGTTGGACGAGCTGGGGATCAAACGCTTGCGGGGCAACAAGGCGTACTCATTGTCCGGCGGTGAGCGGCGCCGCCTCGAGATCACGCGCGCGTTGGTCACGCAGCCCAAGTTCATGATGCTCGACGAACCGTTCGCAGGCGTCGATCCGATCGCCGTACACGACATTCAGTCCATCGTCGCCGGGTTACGCCACCGTGGAATTGGAGTCCTCATCAGCGACCACAACGTCGAGCAGACACTGGACATCGTGGACCGAGCATACATCATGTTCGATGGACAGGTGAAGGTGTCGGGCACCGTGCAAGAACTGGTATTCGACGACGAGGTGGCGCGCATCTATCTCGGGCCCACACTCACGGCCCGCTTGCGCTCGCGCTTTGCGTTGCGGCACGATAGCGTCGAGGTGTCATGAAGACCGGCTTGCATCAAAGCACGCAGCTCCGGCAGGAGCTGAAGATCAATCCACGCCTCTACCAGGCGATGGATCTGCTGTACATGCCGCTGCTCGACCTCCAGCAACATCTCAAGCAGGAGCTCCTTAACAATCCGTTCCTCGAGATGGTGGAGCCCGAGGACGAAGAAGAAGAGGAAACGACAACCGAGGCGGAGACCGCCACCGAGGAAAAGAAGAACGCCGACGAGATCGACTGGGAGGAGATCCTCCTCAACGGCTTCGATACCGGCGGCCAACCCGAAGAGCGCGAGGAAAAGGAGTACTTCGAGCCGGTCACCGTCGACAGCCGTGATCTGGGCGATCACCTGCGCGATCAGGTGACGCTGCTCGACCTCTCTCCACGCCAGATGCTCCTGGCAGATGAAGTAATCGGGAACATCAACGAGGACGGCTACCTCGCCTGCACGATCGAGCAGATCCGAGCGGGAGTGAACGAGGTCCTCGAGAATCACGCCGCCGAATCCGATCGCGATCCCGAAGACGTCCCCCGCTACACGGATCACGAAGTCGAGGAGATGCTGGCGGTGATCCAAGGGCTCGATCCGCCGGGCGTGGGCGCGCGCGATCTGCGCGAATGTCTGCTGTTGCAGTTGCGTGAGGCGGGACTCGAGCAGTCGGTGCCGTACCGTCTCGTGCGCGACTCGTTCGACGAGTTGATCAACCATCGCTGGAGCGAGATCTCGAAACGCTTCGGCATCAGCCAGGCCGACGTGCAGAAGGCAGCCGACGAAATTGCGAAGCTCGATCCCAAACCGGGCCTCGTGTACAGCGATACGGGCGACAACTACATCATTCCCGACCTGGTGGTCGACAAAATCGATGGCGCCTATCATGTCTTCCTGAACGACGCCAATCTGCCGCGGCTCAAGCTGAGCAAGGCGTATCAGGAAATCGCGCGCGACAAGAAGAAGTTCGACGGCGAGAACAAGGAGTTCATCTCCAACAAGCTCAATTCGGCGAACTGGATGATCCAGGCCATCGAGCAGCGCCGCCAGACGATGCTCAAAGTGATGAACTTCATCGTCGACCGGCAGCGCGACTTCTTCGAGAAGGGCGTGCAGTACCTCAAGCCGCTCACGCTGCGCGAAGTCGCGGAAGTGATCAACATGCACGAGTCTACCGTTAGTCGTGTGACCAACGAGAAGTTCGTGCAGACGCCGCGCGGCGTGCTGCCGCTCAAGTACTTCTTCTCGTCGGGCCTGTCGACCACCGGCGGCGAGGACGTGTCGGCACGCGGCATCAAGGCGCAGATCGAGAAGCTCGTGTCGGACGAAGACCCCAAGCGGCCGCTCACGGATCAGGCGATCGTGAACATCCTCAAGGAAAGCGGCGTCCAGATCGCGCGGCGCACCGTGGCCAAGTACCGCGATCAGTTAGGCGTACTCTCGGCACGGATGCGCAAGCGCGTATGAGCGCAGCCGCGCGGGGCGGCGGGGGCGCCGTTCCGAACGCTCCGTCCGCCATGACGCTTCTCGACCACCCGTTCGCGCTGCCCGAGCGTCACGTGGACGTGTCGGTCCTCGTCCCCGCCAAGGACGAAGCGGAGAATCTCCCGCTGTTCATGGAACAGGCCGCGGTGACGTTCTCGGCGGCGCCGGCATCGTTCGAGGTGGTGGTGGTGGATGACGGATCGAGCGATGCAACGTGGCAGGTGCTGCAGGACCTCGCGGCGCGCTACCCGTTTCTGCGCATCGCCCAGCACCGGCGCCAGCGCGGCATTGCCGACGCGCTGCGCACCGGATATCTCCAGGCGCACGGCAATGTGCTGGTCTTCTATCCCGCCGACCTGCAGTACAAGCCCGAGGACATTCCGCGTCTCGTCGCACCGATTCTTGCGGGCGACGCGGACATGGTGACGGGCTACAAACAGGGCCGCTACGAGAGGGCGTTCGTGTCGCGCATCTACAATGGGCTGAGCCGCCGGTTGTTCGACCTCCCGGTGCGCGACCTCAATTCGGTGAAGGCGTACCGGCGCGAGGTGATGGATGCGATTCCCGTTAGGCCGGACTGGCACCGCTACATGATCGCGATCGCCGCCGCCCAGGGCTTCACGGTCACGGAAGTACCGGTGCCGCTCTATCCTCGGCACGCCGGCCGCTCCAAGTTCGGTATCGCGCGCATTCCGGTGGGTGTGCTGGACATGCTCGCCGTGTGGTTCGAGCTGCGGTTCGGCCAGAAGCCGCTCCTGTTGTTCGGCATGGTGGGCGCCGCGTTGTTCGTGATCGGCGTGCTGGCGGGGATCGTGGCGGTCGCGATGCTCGCGCTGCGCGACGTCGGCGTGCGCGCCGTGTGGACCGTCATCCAGACCTGTCTCATTCTCGGCTCGATCTTCTTCGCCGCCGGTTTGTTAGGCGAACAGATCGCGGGCCAACGCGCCGAGCTGCGCGAGCTGCGCCGGCGCGTGGAGGATGCGCGCGCGGGCCAAGACGACCCCGTGGAACGAGGTTAGGCGCGTGCGGGTGCTCTTCCTCGCCCATTCGTTCCCGCGGCGCGCGGGCGATGCGGCGGGCTCCTTTCTCTTGCGTCTCGCCCAGGCCCTGGAGTCCGAGGGGATCACCGTACAGGTGATTGCGCCCGCGGCGCCAGGCATCGCCAACGCCGAGCAGTTCGACGGCGTCGGCGTCGACCGATTCCGATACGCGCCGCGCCGGTTCGAGCGGCTCGCGTACACCGGCACCATGGCGCAGGACGTGCGCGACTCCTGGAGCGCCCGTCTCACCATGCTCAGCTTCCTCGGCTCCGAGTTCGTGAGCGCGGTGCGCTCGGGCCGCCGATTCCAACCCGACCTGGTGCACGCGCACTGGTGGTTCCCCGGCGGACTCGTGGGAACCTGGGTGGCATCGATGGCCGGCGTGCCGCTCATCACCACGTTGCACGGCAGCGACGTGCGTCTCGCGCGCACGGTGGTGGGCGCACGGCCCGTGTTCCGTCACGTGCTCCGCCATTCGGCCGCCGTGACCGCCGTGTCCAACTGGCTCGCCGGCGAGGCGGGCGCGGTGCTGCCTAACGTGAAACCCGTGGTAGCCCCGATGCCGGTCGACACCGTGCTGTTCACGCCCGGCAACGGACGCTCGACCGATCGGCTGCTCTTCGTTGGGCGGCTCAACGTGCAGAAGGGCGTGTCCACGCTCATCGATGCGCTGCCGTCGATCGGCGCGCCCTACGCGGTAGACATCGTCGGCGACGGACCAGAGCGTGCCGCGCTCGAAGAACGCGCGCGGAATCTGGGCGTGGCCGATCGCATCACGTGGCACGGTGCTCTGGCGCAAACCGACTTGCCGCCACTGTACCAGCGCGCCGCGCTGCTGGTCGTGCCCTCGATCGACGAGGGGTTCGGTCTCGTCGCGGTGGAAGGGCAGATGTGTGCGACGCCCGTGATCGCCGCCAACTCCGGCGGTCTGAGCGACATCGTGCGCAACGGTCAGACGGGTGTGCTGGTGCCGCCGCTCGACCCGACAACCCTCGCGCAGGCGATCGACGAGATGCTGCGGAATCCGGATCGAGCGCGCGAGCTCGGCGCCGCCGGACGCGTGCACGCGCTGGCATCGTTCGCGCCGGAGTCCGCTGCGCGGCGCTACGCCTTGCTCTATCGCTCCACTCTTGAGCACGCCGCGAAATAAGAGGCTGCTGTTCCTGGCGAAGATTGCGTTCGCGGTCGCCGTCGTCGTGGCCGTGACGTACGCGCTCGTGCGAGAATGGCAGCCCGTCACCGCGGCCATGCACGAGGCGCGGCCGCGATGGGGCGTGCTCGCGCTCTCCGGCGTGATCGTGCTCGCCAACTACGCGCTGCTCATCGAAGCGTGGCGGATCGTGCTCGCGGGCTGGGAAGGGGAGCGGCGCGGCTCGGCCGCACCCGCGCTCGGTTTCTGGGAGAGCGCGCGAATCTGGAGCGTGTCGAACCTTGGCCGGTACATCCCGGGCAAGGTGTGGCAGATGGGATCGATGGCCGTGATGGCGCAGGAGCGCGGTGTGTCGGGCATTACCGCGGCGGGTGCCGCGGTCGTCGTGACCCTCATCAATACCGTTGCCGGATTCGTGGTGCTCGCGCTCACGGGCGCCGGCGTCCTGCACGTGCCTCCGTTGGGCATCGCCGTGATCGCGCTGCTCGGTCTCGGACTCCTGTTCGCGCCCCAGCTCATTCCGTGGTTGGGCAACCTGGCCGGGCGTATGCTGCGCCGGCCAATCGTGGTCGGGCGCATTCCGCACATGGCGATCTGGGTCGCCGCCCTCATCTCCGCGGCGTCGTGGGTTGTATATGGGGTGGCGTTCCGAGTGATGGCGGTTGGCGTGTTGGGCGGGGCGACTGGCGCGGTTGGCACCTACATCGCAGTTTTCACGGCCTCGTATCTGGCCGGATTTCTGGCGCTGATCGCGCCGGGTGGGGTCGGCGTACGAGAGATTGTCATGTTCGCCGGGTTGCGGCAGGCTGGTTTCACCGGCGGCGAAGCGACGCTGCTCGTCGTCTCGTCGCGCGTGTGGCTCACGATTCTCGAGATCGTCCCCGCGGTTCTCTTTTTGGCACACCGTTGGGTGCGCCCAAGACGCTCCGATGGCCCAATCGAAAGCACGAGATAGTCGCGCCGCGACCCGCGCTCCGGCGTTAGGCGAGCCACGGTTTGCGACCGCGTGGGCGGTGCTCGTGTACATCGTCGCCACGCTCATCCTCGCGTATCCGGCGCTCGTTGGGCGCTTTCTCGTCAACCCGACGAGCGACCAATACATCGGCGGATTCGCGTTCCGCGAATTCGCCGCTGCATCGCTGCGCGCCGGCCACGGCTTTCCGCTCTGGAATCCGTATCTCTTCGGAGGCATGCCGTACGTCGCCGCGATGAGCGGCGACATTTTCTATCCGACCTTCTTGATGCGCATGATCATGCCCACCGACGTCGCCATGACGTGGGCGTTCATCATTCACATCATTCTCGCGGGACTCTTCACCTACATCTTCCTGCGGGCGTGCCGATTTTCGTTCTACGGCGCGCTAACGGGCGGCCTGGTCTACATGATGGGCGGCCCGATCTCGTCGTACGTCTCGCCGGGACACGACGGAAAGCTGTACGTGAGCGCGCTCCTGCCGCTCGTGCTGTTCCTGCTCACTCGTGCGATCCGCGACGGCAAGGCGTGGTCGTATGGCGTGTTGGCGATCGTCGCCGGTCTCGCGTGTCTCAGCCCGCATCCGCAGCTCTATCAGTACATGCTGTTGATGAGCGGTGCGTTCGCGCTATGGCTGGCTTTCAGCGGTGACAACGCGCCTCCGCTGGAACGGCCGGTGGTTCTCAAGCGGCTCGGTGTCGCGTTAGTCGCCGTGGGCGTCGGCACGCTCATGGGCGCGATCCAATACACATCGGTGTTCCAGTACGTGCCGTGGTCGCCCCGCGCCGGAGGATTGAGCGGTTGGGCACACGCGACGTCGTACTCGTTCCCGCCGGAAGAGCTCATCAACACGTATATCCCGCAGTTCACCGGGATGTTCGAGCGCTATTGGGGCCGCAACGGGATTCACCTGCACAGCGAATATCTCGGCGCCGTCGCGCTCATTCTCGCGCTGCTTGGCGTCGTGTACGCGTGGCGGCCAGAGCGCCGCTCCTTCGGGCGGTTCTGGCTCATCACGTTCGTTGTCGCGCTCCTGTGGTCGTTAGGCGGATTCACTCCGTTCTATCACATCGTTTATGCGCTGGTTCCTGGCACCAAGTATTTTCGGGCGCCGAGTACGATGGTGTTCGTGGTTGGGCTGTGCGTGGCGATCTTCGCGGCGTGTGGGGCGGAGCGCCTGGAGCGCGGCGATGTAACGCGTCAGTACGCGGTCGGATGGCTCATTGCGGCGGCCGTGGTGCTGCTCCTCGGCGTGAGCGGGATGCTGACCAACATGGCATCGGTCATCGCTCCGCCGGAGCACCAGGAAGGCGTCTCGCTCAACGCGCAATTACTGTTGGTCGGTGCGGTGCGCACCGCGATCTTCACCGCCGCCGCGGGCGGCCTCTTGCTCGCCCTCGTGTTAGGCCGCGCAAAGCGCGCGGTGATCGCATGGGCAGTGTTGGTTCTCACTGCCGCAGACCTGTGGAGCATCGAGCATCAGTACTGGATGTTCTCCGCGCCGGCGAAGGAGCTGTACGCCGGCAACGCGACCACGGATTACGTGCGCAAGCAGTCAGTGCCGGGACGGGTCTTACAGTTACCCGCTCAGGTAGCCGAGTCACCGCTCGCGCATAACGATCCGTATATAGAAGGCAATGCGCTCATGGTGCAGGGCGTTCGCACCGTGATGGGCTACCACGGCAATGAGATCGGCCGCTACGACAACCTCATCAATGCACGCATAACGGACCCGCAGTTGTGGCGCCTGCTGAACGTGAAGTATTTGCTCACCAACCTGCCCAGCATTCCAGACTCCGGATTCACTAAGCTCGTGGGACCAACAAAGGACGCGGCCGGCACCACGACGTACCTCTACGCCGTGCCCGGTGATGACCCGCCCGCATGGCTCGCTCCTGTGATCGTGAAGGCGCCCGACGATCAAACGCTGGCGGCCGTGCTGGATCCGCGCTTCGACATCCGGCGTGGCGCGATCTTCGATACGTCCGCCACGGTGCAGGGCCAGAAAGTCACCGCGCTTCCGGAGCCGAGCCCGGTCGAGGCCAAGGTCACGCGCTACGAGCCAGGCCACATCGAGGTCGACCTGGGTCAGCCGGCGCCACACGGATCTGCGTTGATGGTGTCCGAGAACTACTATCCGGGGTGGGTGGCAACGGCAGACGGTAAGCCGGCTGTGGTGGGTCGGGCGGACTACGTGCTCATCGGTGTGGCCCTGCCGGACGGCGCGCGGCACATCGCGTTGACGTTCACGAGCGCGGTCTATGAACGCGGAAAAGTGATCACCATCGTGGCGATCCTGGTCGCGCTGGCGATGCTCGCCGCCGGAATTCTCGTCGACAAGAAGCGGAATGCCTGAGCGCGCCATCGTCATCGTCCCGACGTACAACGAACGGGACAACATCACGCGACTCATTCCGGCCGTGCTGGAGAAGGATCCGCGCCTCGAGGTGCTGGTGGTCGACGACGCGTCGCCTGACTGCACCGGACAGATCGTGGAGTCGATTGCCGCCGAAAACCCTCGCGTGCACGTCCTGCATCGGCCTGGAAAGATGGGACTCGGCACGGCGTATCTCGCCGGCTTCAGGTGGGGTCTGGAGCAGGGCTACGACTATCTGTTCGAGATGGATGCGGACTTCTCGCACGACCCCAACCATCTCCCGCAGTTTCTCGAGGCGATCGCAGACGCGGACCTCGTGTTAGGCTCGAGGTACCGCGAGGGCAGGGTGACGGTGGTGAATTGGCCCATGACGCGCCTCATCCTGAGCTTCTTCGCCAATGCATACGCGAGGATCGTAACTGGCCTTCCTCTCGAAGATTCCACGGGCGGGTTCAAGTGCTTTCGCAGGTGCGTGCTGGAGGCAATCGACCTGAACGCGGTGCGATCGAACGGCTACGCGTTCCAGATCGAGATGAGTTTTCGCGTGTGGAAGAAAGGCTTTCGGATCCGCGAGATCCCGATCGTGTTCGTGGACCGCACCGAGGGGCAGAGCAAGATGTCGCGCAAAATCGTGCGCGAAGCGGTGTGGATGGTGTGGCGTCTCAGGTGGCTGGCGATCACGGGACGTATCAAGTGAGCGAGCGGGAGTTCTTCAAGATGTCCGGCTCGGGGAACGACTTCGTCGTATTCGACGCCCGAGTCGAGCCGCCGGGTCCATTGGCCTCACCTCGAGTCATACGTGAAGTGTGCGCGCGCGGCCCCGGCGTCGGCGCGGACGGAATGGTGTTCATTGAACCGAGCACCGCCGACGGCGCGCAATTCCGGATGCGCTACTTCAACAGCGACGGATCCGTCGCCGAGATGTGCGGCAACGCGGCGCTGTGCGTCACGAGTCTGGCGTCGCAGCTGGGGGCGGGCAGCCCCTCTGGCATGCGATTCGAGACCGATTCGGGGATCGCGTCGGCTCGCATGACGAAGGGCCAGCCCGAAGTGGACTTGTGGCCGGTGACCGACGTGCGGCCAGCGGCCGACATTGTCACGGAGCCCGGCGAGCAGCGAATCGGCTACGCGGTAGTCGGCAACCCGCACGTTGTCGTTCTGCGCGACGAGCTGGACACGCTCGAGATCCTGCGCCGCGGCCGCGCGATCCGGCTGCACGAGTACGTGCGCCCTGGCGGCGGCGCAAACGCGAACTTCGTGGCGCTCCGGGCTGACGGCGGATTCGACATTCGCACGTACGAACGCGGAGTGGAAGCCGAGACGTTGGCGTGCGGGACCGGGTCGGTGTCGACGGCGATTTTGCTTGCCGAGTGGCAGCAGGCCGGCCTCGAAACGACGCTCAGGACGAAGTCGGGCCGGGCGTTGACGATCAAGCTTCGCCGGGAGGGCAGCGCCTGGCTACCGACCTTGTGCGGCGAAGGTCGGGTGGTGTTCCGAGGCTTACTGCCAGTTGACTGACGCAATACTGTCGCGAAAGGCCTTTCAGGACAGCTTGGCGACAGTCACGAGTCTCCATCGTACTTAGCTCAGCCTAGCGCGACGTAACCTGCCTCGGCACGCTGCCAGCGACCAAGCTCGAGCGGCTGGCCTGAAGATATGGCGCCAGTTGTCGCGCCGACCTGTGGGGGAGCGACTTTCAGTGGATTTCCACAGCTTCCCACTATTCTAGTTTACATAACATATCTTATACGCAAGGCGGACAAAGCAGGACAAAGCCGGACAAGACAGACAAAGGCCGGACGTGCGAGACGTCCGGCCTTGTCCGGCCCTGACAGGCCCTGTCCGTCTTAAGTCTTCACGGCCTTCGCTTGCAACTCGCCCAGTCGCACGCGCGCTTCGGCCGCTGCGGGGCTCGTGGGGTCAGTCGCGAGCTTCGACCAGATCTTGACCGCGTCGGCCGTCTTGCCGCCTGCGGTGAGCGCGCGAGCTGCGTTGGCGAGATACGTATCGCGATCGCCCTTTCCGCCGGCGATCGCCGCCGCCTTCTGGTATGCAGCCGCCGCGTCGTCGAACTTGTTCTGCTGCTCGTAGCCGGCGCCCAACAGGTTGTACGCGGAGGCCTCGATGAACTTCGGCTTGCTGTCGATCAGCTTCTGCAGACCCTGGACGCCTTCGGCGTACTTGCCAGCGTCATAGTATGTCTGCGCGAGGAGGAGCTGGGCCTCCCGCCCCGCGTCCGTCGAGCCGTAGCGGTTCACAATCCGCTCGAGATCACTCTGCGCAAGTGCTGAGTTACCAGCACCTAAGGCCTGTTCGGCCTGCAGCAATGCCGACGACGCATTTCGCGCCTGCGCCTGTTGCGACTTCACGTACAAGAACGCCAGTCCCACCAGGACCACGATGACGCCGGCGGCGATCGAAAGGCCCTTGCTGTGAATCAGCGCCCATTCCTTCAGGTCTTCAGCGCGGTCGTCCAGATCGGGTCGTGCTGCGGCACCTGTCTTGGTCATTCGTTCTCTCGTTGGGCGAATTTGGAGTGACGGAGCGGGTGTTGTGCGATACCCGTGTCAGGCCGACGAGTGCCCCTGGGGTGACTCGAACACCCGGCCAACGGTTTAGGAAACCGCTGCTCTATCCACCTGAGCTACAGGGGCACAGCACTCTAATGTAGCGACGAAGAGCGCTCTTCGCGCCAGATCGCTCAATACTCGAGCAGCGATTCGACTCGGCGCGCGGCGAGACTCTGCACGCCAGGCAGGAACGAGAGCGTCATGAGGAAGCTGCAACCGACCACGCGCGCCCCGATGCGCTCCACGAGCTCACACGTTGCGCGCGCCGTCCCCCCCGTGGCCAACACGTCGTCGACGATCAGCGCACGATCCCCGGAGCCAAGTGCGTCGCGGTGCATCTCGAGCGCGTCCGTCCCGTACTCGAGCGCGTACTGCACCCGTTCGACGGTCGACGGCAGCTTCCCCGGCTTGCGCACCGGCACGAACGCGGCTCCCAGGTGCTGCGCGACCGGTGCCCCCAAAATGAACCCGCGACTCTCGATGCCGATCACGTGGGTGATCGCGTCGGCGGCGAACGGCGCGGCCATCGCTTCCGTCGCGTGATGAAACAGCGCCGCGTCCAGCAGAATCGGCGTGATGTCCTTGAAGACGATCCCCGACTTCGGAAAATCGGGCACGTCGCGGATGGCGCGGCGCAGCTGGTCGGCCAGCGGACCGGATCGGGTGCCGGACGACGTCACGCGCCCTTCACCGCCGGATCTCGAACGGCTTGACGAGCTCCTCGCCTCCGCCTAACGGATCGCGCGAGACCTCGCTGACCGACGCGTGATGCGGCCCGCGCGCGATCGCTGCCGCGAACTGCTCCACCCGGGAGTCGTCGCCGCCCACCGCGATCTCGACGCTGCCATCGGGACAGTTTCGCACCCACCCGGCCACGCCCAGCCGCTGCGCGGTCTCGCGGGCGAACCACCGGAACCCGACGCCCTGCACCGCACCACGGACGAGCAAGCGCAGCCGGAGCATGTCACGCACGCGATGAGGACGCGGTGCGCAGCAGCGCGGCCAGCGTGAGCGCGAGCGCGCTCTCGTCGCTCTTGGCCAGCGCGACGTCGGCCGGCAGCGGCACGTCACCCGCCCGCACCCGTTGGGCGATGCGCTCGAGCGCCGCGGCCACTGCGTCGGGCACGCCTGGACCTCCTCCCACCGACAACGGCCAGCCCTCGGCGCTTGCTGCGAGCTCATGCGACGTGTCCGCGAGTCCACCCTGCGCGGCGACGCCCATAGCGGGCGTCCGCGCCCGCAGACCGGAGTCGGGCCACGCGAGCGCAGCGGCCAGCTCGTCCGGCGGCGCCGGCACGGGCGGCATGCCCCACGGGTCGGTGGGCGCCGCCGCGCTCTCCTCGACAGCACGCACCACCCGCGGCGTCGCCCACCGCGGCGTGCTCTCGTTAGGCGCGGGCTCGGCGAACGCTTCGGCGAGGGCCTCGTCGGAGTCGTCTGGCGCGGCCTCCGGCTCCGACGGCGCTTCGTCGAGCCACGACGGCACCGGCATCGGCTCGAATCCTGCCGGCGGCGCAGGCGCCGCCTCGACGGGTTCGGGCTCGGGCAATGGCGGGGGCTCGTACGCCCCCTGCCCATCGCCGGCCGGGGCCGACTGCACGGGCTCGTTGCCTAACGGAGGCATTGCGAGATCGGAAGACGGCGCCGCGGGCATCGGTGCCGCCGCCCAGACGCTCTCGCCCTCGAGCGGCGCGGCGTGCGACGCCGGCGCTTCGAGTGCCTCCTGGCTGCGCTCGATCTCGAGGCCACCCGCCACCGGCGGCACCGGGCGCGCACCGCGCTCGAGCAACCGCGACGCGTCGTCGAACACCTGGAACGACATCGACGGGTCGTCGCTCATCACGCCCTGCTCGCCGGTGGCGCGCAGCGAGATGGGCGGCGACTCGTACTGCTCGATCACGAACGCATCGCCCAACATCGGTGCGTCGGTCGACTCGGGAGCGGCCTCGGGCAGGGCGTCTGCGTTAGGCGCATCGGGCATCGGCGCGACGTCGGGCACGGCAGCGAAGATTTCGGATGCGGCCACTGGCAGCTCGGGCACGTCGAGCAAGTCGGGCACGTCAGGCGCGAGCGGGATCGCGGGCAGCTCGGTCGCGTCCACCGTCGGCGCCGGCGTTGCTTGCCCAAGCAATTCGTCCATTCCGGGAGCCGCCACGACAGGGGCGGCGAACGGCGTCACGCGCGGCGTCGCCAGGGGCGTCTTGAACGGCGTGGGACGCGGCTGCTTCGGCACACCCGGCGGCGTGAACAGCTGCGACGGCCGGCGCGGCGGCGTCGCCGTGGCTGACTGCGGCGTCGTCGTTGGGCGGGTGGTGCGCGGCGCGAAAAACGGCGGCAATACCGTGCGTCGCTGTTGCTTTTGCGTCTCGTCCGGCTGATCGGGCATCGCGTCTCCCGAGGGGTGCGAAAATATAGCGCGCCAGTCGGTGCCGGCGTCAATCCAACGAGGAAGGCGTGGGCCAAGCTCCCGCCTTAAGGAGGCGATCCGGCCGGTGCCCTACGACGGCCAGCCGTGCATCCCCACGAGCGGGACGAACCGCGCAGGCCCCATGTCACGCCGGTCGAGCGACTCTCCACGCCGAGTCACGAGCGTGAGGCGCTGCTCCTCTCTGTCGCCTATAGGAATCAGCATGCGACCACCCTCGGCGAGCTGCTCGACGAGCGGCTGCGGTTCCGATGGCGCGCCCGCCGTGACGAGAATCGCGTCGAACGGACTGTACTCGCGCCAGCCGAGGGTGCCGTCACCGGCGAGGAGGGAGACGTTGCGGGCGCCGGAGTCGCGGATCGCGTCGCGCGCGCGCTCGAGCAGTCCGCCCACGCGTTCGATCGAGAAGACCTGACTCGATAGATGCGACAGGAGCACCGTCTGATATCCCGACCCCGTGCCGATCTCGAGGACGCGCTCGGATCCCGTGAGGCGCAGCAGCTCGAGGTAGCGCGCGTGCGTCGACGGCTGCGAGATCGTTTGCCCGTTGCCGATGGGCAGCGCGCTGTCCTCGTACGCGCGGTGACGCATACCGGTGGGCACGAAGAGATGGCGCGGCGTTTGATCGAACGCGCGCAGCACGTTGAGGTCGCCGACGCCGCCGTCGTGCAGCATCTCGACGAGATGGCGGCGAGCGCCGGTGTACTGGCTCAGGGCAGTTCCATCCACCACGACGTCGCGTCCTCCAGCAT
>DATJET010000125.1:0-37636 GCA_035496295.1 Gemmatimonadaceae bacterium | reverse complement strand
GTGGCCTAACGGAAGAGGGCGACGGCGGAAGCCGTCGCCCTCTTTCGTTAGGCCCCGGCGGTCCTCGGGCGTCAGTCGGCGCCGCCCGCTTCGCGGGCGGCCAGCATCGCACCCGGCCGATTCGTGATCACCCCGGCCACGCCGTCGTGCCACAACGTCCGCGCCACGTCCGGACTGTCGATCACCCACACATGCGTCGGACACCCGACGCGCTGCCCGGCGGCGGCCAACATCCGCATCGGAATGGGTATCCCGTTGAACCGCGTCGGAATCGTCAGCGCGCGATAGCGTGGCGGACGCGGCGCGCGCCCAACGAGCGCCCGGCTCAACAACGATAACGTCTCGGCCCGTGACGCACTCCGGGTCCACGGCGGTGCGTCGAACGGTGCCAGTGCGCGCTCGTCGAATGAAGCGAGAATGCATCGCCCAACCGCGCCCGACTCCGCCACGACCCGCTTTACCGCCGGCGCCGAGGCTACCGTCTTCATCTCGATGATGATCGGGGTGTCGGGGAACATGCCTAACACGTCGGCGAGGAGCGGCACGCGCACGCCGCGGCCCCGGAACGGAAACGTCGCGCCGCGATCGGTGGTGAATCGCGCGCCCGCGTCAGCATCGCGGATCGCGTCGTACGTCATCGATGCGACCGCGCCGCGGCGGTCGGTGGTCCGGTCGAGCGTCGGGTCGTGGATCACCACCGGCTGGTCGTCCGCCGTGACGTGCACGTCGAGCTCGAACGCCTCGGCGCCAAAGGCCGCGGCGCGCTCGAATCCCACCAACGTGTTCTCGGGCGCGAACGCAGACGCACCGCGGTGCGCGATCACCGGGTGCGCTTCGGGATCGAGGAGTACGGTCCTGGTCGCGTTCACAGCGGCAGCCTGAGCCGCGCTTCGCTTCCCCGCGCGTCACGGCGATTCTCGAGCGTGACCACGCCGCCGTGCGCTTCGGCAATCTGGCGGCTGAGCGCGAGCCCGATGCCCGATCCGTTAGGCTTGGTCGTGAAGAACGGCACGAACAGGTTCGTCGTGTCCGACACACCCAGGCCGTTGTCGCGCACCCAGACGTCGAGCGTGCCGCCGTTGCGCGTCCACCCGACCTCCACCGCGCCGTGCGTCTCGAGCGACGCATCGGCCGCATTGCGGACGAGATTGATGAGCAACTGGTCGAGTTGATCGCCGTCGGCAGAGATGGTCATCGGTGGTCCGGGCGCGACATGCACCGGAAGCCGAGTCTCCAAGTGCGCAACGCGCCGCACCCATTGCTCAACGTCCATCGGCTTGGGCTGCGGACTGGGCAGCCGCGCGAGCAGCGCGTAGGCGGCCATGAAGCGGCTCAGCGATTCGCTGCGTCCTGCAATCACGGCGAGACCATCGCCAACATCTTCGCGCCAGTCGCCGGGCAGCGTTGGACGTCCGAGCAAGTCGCGCAGGCTTGCGGCGATCGACTTGATCGGCGCGAGCGAATTGTTGATCTCGTGGCCGAGCACGCGAATGAGCCGTTGCCACGCCTGGCGTTCCTCTTCGCGCAGCACACGGCTGAGATCGGAGAGCACCACGAGTTGATGCGGCAGCCCATTCTGTCGGAAACTGCCGCGCCGGAGCTGCCACTTGCCGCGGCCACCGGGGAAATCGAGATCGACGGTGCGCTCGGCGTCGCCGCGCAGGCATTCGGCCAGTCCTAACGCAGCCGACGTGCGGCCGAGCAGCCGCTCGGCAGGCTGATCGAGGAGGCGCTCGCCGCCGCCGTTCACGAGGCGCAGCGAGCGGTGTTCGTCGAACGCAAAGACCGCGACGTCGATCTCTGCCATCACCGTCCGCAGCAGCGCCGTGGCTTCCAGCGCGCCGAGTCGTTGCGAGCGCAGCGTTTCGCCGAGGGTGTTGACCTCGAGCAGCGCGAGGCCGAGCGCATCGTCCTCACGCGCGCCACGTGCGCGAATCGAAAAGTCGCCCTCACGCAGTGCGGCCAGCATGTTCGAAATAGTCTGCAACGGGCGCACCACGCGCTCGCGCAGCGCGAGCGTGACGCCGAGCCATGCGCCGGCGACGAGCACCGTGAGCGTCCAGCGCAGGCGGTCGGAGTAGTCGCCGGTCCAGAGCAGCGCGAGTGCGACGATGCCGCCAGGTGTTCCGGCGAGCAACGACAGCAGAAGAATCCGCCGCTCGAAGGCCGAAGGCTGCGGCGGGCGCGAGTGTTTCGTTAGGCTGGGGAAGTGTGGCGGACGGTCAGAGGCCATGCGTGGAGAGCCGGCGGTAGAGCGCGCTCCGGCTCAGTCCGAGTGCTTTGGCCGCTTGGCTCACGTTGCCATCGTAGCGGGTGAGCGCTTTCTGGATGAGAACGCGCTCGGCTTCGTCGAGGGTGAGCTCCTCGTATCGTGACGCCGCGCCCTGCGCGCCGGGCCGAAGCGCGAGGTCGGCTGCCCGCACGGTGTCGCCCTGTGCGAGGAGAACAGCGCGCTCGATCGCATGGTCGAGCTCGCGAATGTTCCCCGGCCACGAATGGTCGAGCAGCGCCTGCATCGCTGCGGCGTCGAAGCCGCCGAGCGATTTCTGATAACGGTCGGCGTGACGCTTGAGGAAGTGCATGGCGAGAGCGGGAATGTCCTCGCGTCGCTCGCGGACCGGCGGCAGGTGGATCTCGATCGTGTTGAGGCGGAAGAGCAGGTCTTCGCGAAAGCGGCCGGCGCCGACTTCGACGTGCAGGTCGACGTTGGTTGCCGACACGATGCGTGCGTTCACCGCGTGCGCCCGCGAGGAGCCCACCCGCTCCACCTCGCCGGTTTGCAACACGCGGAGGAGCTTGGCCTGCAAGCCTAACGATATGTTGGCGATCTCATCCAGGAACAACGTGCCGCGGTCCGCCAGCTCGAAGCGCCCAACGCGGTCGGTCTTGGCGTCGGTGAACGCGCCCTTCACGTGGCCGAACAGCTCGCTCTCGAATACGCCTTCGGACAGGCCGCCCATGTTGACGGCGACGAACGTGTGGCCGGAGCGCTGCGAGACGGCGTGCAGCCAGCGCGCGACCATTTCCTTGCCGGTACCGTGCTCGCCGGTGACGAGCACGTTGGCATCGGACGGCCCGATGCGCTCCATGAGCTGGAGCACGGGACGCATGCGCGGCGACGCGGCGATGAGGTTGGGCACGCCGTCCTTGCGGAGCAGGGCGTTCTCGCCCTCGAGGCGCTGTGCGCGGCGGATGGCTCTGCCTAACTCGAGCTGCGAGCGCAGCGTGGCCATGAGGCGCGCGTTGTCCCACGGTTTCTCGATGTAGTCCCAGGCGCCCTGGCGCATCGCTTCGACGGCGCCGTCGACGCTGCCCCACGCCGTCATGACGATGATCGGCAGCGTGCGGTCGAGCTCGCGCAGGCGCGGGAGCAGATCGAGCCCTTCGCGCCCCGACGTCGTGTCGCGTGTGTAATTGAGGTCCATGAGCACGGCGTCGAAGTCGCGTTCTTCGACGGCCGCGGCCACGCTGCCCACGGAGCGTGCCGTTTCGATCTGGAATCCTTCGCCCTTGAGCATCAGCCGCAGCGCCTCGAGCACGTCCGGCTGGTCGTCGGCGATGAGGATGCGAAGCGGAATCTGCGGTACGGTGGGTGCGCTCACGGGTGCCTAACGCAATGCGCGACGGTCAAACGATCCAGCCGTCCTTGAGATTGATGATGCGATTGCCGTACGCCGCGTTCGTCTCGGAGTGCGTCACCTGGATGATCGTGGTGCCTTGCTGGTTGAGGCGCGTGAACAGCTCCATGATTTCGGCGCCCTGGCTGGAGTGCAGGTTGCCCGTGGGCTCGTCCGCGAGAATGAGACGCGGGCTGGCAATCACGGCGCGTGCGACGGCGACGAGCTGCTGCTGGCCGCCGGAGAGCTGGCGCGGATAGAGGTCCTTCTTGCCGACGATCTGGAAGCGGTCGAGCGTGTCGGCGACCATGGCCTCACGCTCACCCTTCTTGATGTTCCGGTACGAGAGCGGAATGTCGAGGTTCTCGGCGACGGTGAGGTCGTCGATCAGATGGTACTGCTGGAACACGAAGCCGATGTACTGTTTGTTCAGCGCGACGCGCTCTTTGATCGTGTACGTGTGGACCGGATGGCCGACGAACCAGAATTCGCCTGTCCACGCGCTGTCGAGCATGCCGACGACGCTCAACAGCGTCGATTTGCCGGCGCCCGAAGGACCCATGATGGACACGAACTCGCCGGGCTTGACGTCGATGCTCACGCGTCGGAGCACGAACACCTGTCCGTTCCCCACGGGATACGACTTGTCGATGTTGCGCGTGGAGATGAGCATCTGGTCGACGGCCGGCATGTCGGGCTGCATCTCCGATGCAGCCGGGACTTCCGGTCGAGCGCCGCCGAACAGTGATTTGAGAGAGGCCATGGGATCCCGAGATTCCGCAAAAGGGATGCTTTAATGGTAACCTGTCATTCGGAGCGCAACGCCACCATGGGGTCCACGCGCGACGCACGGTACGCGGGCAGCCAGGCCGCGACGAGCGCGGTGGCGACGAGCACCGCGACCACGCCCACGAGGCTCGTCGGATCGGCGGCGCTCACCTGATAAAGCAGGTGCGTGATGACACGGGCCGATGCGAGCGCAGCCACCAGGCCGATGGCGAGTCCGCCTAACGTAAGGCCGAGCGCGCGCCGCAACACCATCGCGAGCACGTCGCGCCGCTGGGCGCCGAGCGCCATGCGCAGGCCGAGCTCCCGCGTGCGCTGGCCCACCAGGTACGACATGAGCCCGTAGAGGCCGATCGCGGCCAGCACGAGAGCGAGCAGCCCGAACACGCTGAACATCGAGGCGCCGAGGAGCCGCGGCTGCAGCTGTGGGCGCAGGACTTCGGTGAACGGCTTGACCTCGATATAGGGCAGGCCGGGCGCGAGCGAGGACAGGGCCCGACGGACATTCGTGACGGCGGCAGCGGCGTCTCCGGATGTGCGCACGAGAATGTTCATCGATCCCATGCTCGGCGTGACCGGCGTCCAGAACGACTGGCGCTGCGTCTCGACAATGTTCGAGTATTTGGCGTTCGCCGCGACGCCGACGACGCTGTAGCAGATCCACTTGCTGTTGTCGTCCTGCATGTCGATGCAGTGGCCTAACGCAGTCTTGCCCGGCCACATCCGGTTGGCGAACGCCTGGTTGACGATCACGACGTGCGCGTTGGACTCGACATCGGCAGCGGTGAAGTCGCGCCCTGCGACGAGCGGTGTGCCGATCGTGGCGAAATAGTCCGCGCCGGCATTCCAACTGAGCACGGCATCGGGTCCCGTCATCGCGCTCATCAGGTCGGTCGCATCGGACATCGAGTGCGACGGCGTAGCGGCGTCCGGTACGCGGAAGTCGTTCACCATGAATCCGCCCGTCACGGGCACCATTCCGGCCAGTGATGCGCTGCGGACTCCGGGTAGCGCATCCAGCCGTTGGCGCGCCAGCTCATCGAAGCGGGCGCTCGCGCTGTCCTTGTACCCGATCACCGAGAGGTCGACCGACACGGCCAGGAGATGCTGGGCATCCATGCCGAGGCTCACGGACTCGGTGTTACGGAGACTGTGGACGAACATGCCGGCACCCGTGAGCAGCACGACTGCGAGCGCGATCTGCACGATCATGAGTGCAGCGCGGAGACGCGAGCGATGGTCGACTCCTTCGCGCGCGCCCTCTTTGAGCGCGCCGGAGATGTCGGCGCGACTGGCGGCCCACGCCGGTGCGAGGCCGAACACCAGTCCGCACGCGATCGCCGCCGCGGACGTGAACGCGAGCACACGTCCCTGCGCGAAGAAGCTGAGCGGCGGCAGACCGACAGCGGGCACGAGATCCGATCCCCAGAAGGCGAGCGCCAGTCCCGCGCCGGCGCCCAACAGCGCGAGGACGACGCTCTCGACGAGCAGTTGTCGGGTCAACCGCGCACGGCTGGCGCCGAGCGACAGCCGCACGGCGATCTCCTTTCGCCTAACGGTAGCGCGGGCGAGTAGGAGATTGGCCGTGTTGGCACACGCGATGGCCAGCACGAGCGCCGCCGCGAGCGCGAGCCAGCGTGCAATGCGGGCGCTGTCGGAGGTGCTGGGCCCGCGCGCCGCGAGGATCGGGCCCAGGTTGAGCCGCAGATGCGACGGCCGCGACTCCTTGGCGGTGAGGTGACGGTAAATCGATTCCAGCTCGGCGCGAGCGGCTTCCTGGCTGACACCGGGCGCCAGTCGACCGACGGTCTCAAGCCAAAACGCGTTGTTCGACGTGAGATACATGGCCGGAAAACCGACCAGTGACGCGTGCGAGATGGTGATCCACACGTCCGCGTCCTCGGCATCCACGCCGTGGAAATCGGCGGGCGCGACACCGATGATGCTGTATTCGTGTCCGTCGAGCACGATCTGCTTCCCCAGCACGGCGCGGTCGCCTCCGTACATGCGCTGCCAGTACGTGTGGCTCAAGACCACGGTGGGCGGGCTGCCGGGCCCGGCATCGTCTTCGCCCGCGAAGAAGCGGCCGAGCGCCGGCTGGACGCGGAGCACGGAGAAGTAGTTGCCGGAGACGAGGAAGCCGCCCACGTGCCGGGCGGCGCTGCCGAGCCCCGCGCTCAAGCCTAACGGGGAGAAGGCGGCGACGGCGGACAGGGATTTCGCGCCATCGCGCCACGCCTCGTACACCGGATACGAGACGTGCGGCGTGTTGTTCAGCATGGCGTACTTGGAGCGCTCGTCGATGTACGGCCGGACAATGGCGCCGGGCTCGCCGACGCCGGCCGGCGGCCGGAAAAACAGTGCGTCGACGATGCCGAAGACGGTGCTGGTGGCGCCGATGCCTAACGCAAGGCAGAGGACCGCGGCCGCAGTGAATCCCGGGGTCCGGCGGAGCGAGCGCAGGGCGAACGTGAGATCGAACATACCTGCTCCGGGAAGCGGCGGCTCGCGCCGCCTAAGCAAAGCGGGGACGAGACGCGGTCCCCTGAGGGAGGACCGCGTCCCGTCCCCGCTTCCCTCAGGCGGCGCCAGCCGCCGGTTCGCCCGCTCCTAGAATCCAGCTTCGCGAAGCTGCGATTCGTCTGCCTGCTCCTTCTGACCCGTCTCGTCTTCCACCACACGGCCGTCGAACAAGTGAATCGAACGGTCCGCGTGCCGCGCATACCGCGGATCGTGCGTCACCATGATGATCGTGGCGCCCTGCCGGTGCAGGTCGCGCAGCAACTCCATCACGGCCTCACCGTTCGTCGAGTCCAGGTTTCCCGTAGGCTCGTCGGCCAGGAGGATCAACGGATCGCCCGCCACCGCGCGCGCTACCGCGACGCGCTGTTGCTGACCGCCGGAGAGCTGCGAGGGGTAGTGCTTCACGCGGTGCGACATCCCGACTTTTTCCAGCGCCTCGAGTACGCGCTTGCGACGCTCGGCGGAATCCATTCCGCGATACGTGAGCGGCAGCTCCACGTTCTCGTAGACGGTGAGGTCGCCGATCAGGTTGAACGCTTGGAAGATGAACCCGATCTGCCGATTCCTAACGCGCGCGCGCTGGCTCGCGGTGAGACCCGCGACGGGCTGTCCGTCGAGCAGATATTCGCCCTGTGTCGGTGTGTCGAGCAGACCGAGAATCGAAAGCAGCGTCGTCTTGCCACAGCCCGATGGCCCGGCGATCGCCAGATACTCGCCCGGCGGCACCTCGAGATGAACGCCTGCCAGGGCGTGCGTCTCGACCTCGTCGGTATAGAAGATCTTCGCGATCGCGTCGAGACGGATCAGCGCCTTGCCGTCCGACGTGGCCGATGTGAAGGAGCCGCCCGCGGAAGCGGGCACGGGGTTTGGCGAGACGGAGTCCATGGGAGGCGGGGGTCGAGGTTGGAGACTTGAGCCTGTGCTCGGCGAATCAGATGGTCCCGATCAGTGCAAACTGACCCGGTCGTGCGAATCCCACTGCGACATGTCGGAGATGATCACCTTGTCGCCGACATTGAGACCCTGAACGACTTCGATGGTCGTAACCGAAGCTCTGCCTAACTTCACGTTCACGCGGGTGGCTTCCTTGCCGTCCGGCGTCAACTTGAAGAGACCGACGGTGCTCTCCGGCTGTCCATACGCGGGCCGCCCCACGTACAGCACGTTCTTGAGGCGCTCCACCTCGATCGTCCCGTCCACGCTCAGGTCCGGCCGCGCGCCCGGCGGCAGCGGACCGTCGAGCGCCACATCGACGCCGACGGTGCCGGACTGCGCCGACGCTTCAATACGCGTTACGTGTCCTTGGACGATTCCGTTTCGCAGGTCCACGGCACACGGCTGACCGTCCTGAACATCGGCTGCCTGGTTCTCCGGAATGCGAAGCTCGGCTTTGAGCTTGCCAGGCTGCGCCACTTTGGCGAGCAGTGTGCCCGGCTGCAGCCATTGGCCAGGCTGCAGATCCATGTCCTGGAGCACTCCGTCCGAGCCCGCCCGAACCTGCATCGATTCCACCCGCTTGCGTTGGAACGCCGAGATCGCTTTGAGCCGGTCGATTTGCTGCTGCTGCAGCTTCAACTGGTCATCAATGGTCTTGGACATCACATCGAGCCGTTGGGTTTCCACCTTGAATGCGGTTTCTGATGCCGCCGCCTTGTCCTTCGCGTTGGCCGCGTCCTGCGGTGAGATGAGTCCTTTCGCCAGCAGGGCGCCCGAAACGTCGGCCGCGCGCTTGTCGGTTCGATACAGGTTCTCCGCGTTCGCGACCACACCTTCCTCGTTGAGACGCTGGGTTTCCAGTGTCGTCTTGAGGCTGGCCATGGCGGCCTCGGCAGCGCTCAGTTGCTGGTCAGCATTCAGTTGCTCGAGCGTCACGTCCGGGTTGGACAGGGAGAGAATGAGCGTGTTCGCCGTGACCTTGGCAGGGGGACGCACGTAGATCTGGTCGATGCGGCCGCCGGTGAGGGCGGAGATCCACAGGATCTGGTCGGGCACTAGCGTGCCGGGTCCACGGACTTGGCGTACCATCTCGCCGCGGCGCACCGTGTCGATCATGAGAGTCGCCCGGTCCACCGGTGGCGCTGCCGGACTCAGGCGACTCAGGGCGGCGGTGATGGCCACGACGGCGAGGACGCCGGCGCCAATGAGGATGTTGCGCTTCTTCTTGCTAGGTGGTTCGCGCGGAATGTCCACAGATCAATGACTCGGATGGTTCATAGGCGCCGCTAGAATTGCGGCCTTCGCACACTCCCCTACGGGAAGGAGCGTGCCCGTGTGACATATTGGACAATCGCTTATAAGGCAATGGTTTGTCCAGCAGGCCGTCTCGATTCAAGCGGGCTGGGTGCCCGCCAATGGGAATACGCGTCCCAAAAGCGGACGGGCACTCGAGCGGTCGTTCCGACCTGTTTGCTGCGCCTGCTCGCGTGCTCTTTGGCGACCTTCGTCTGCTGCCTCGTGCACGCGACTTCCCTCGGCGCGCAGCAAATGGCGCGCGGCGACTCGAGCGGCGTCCGCGTGTGCATGGGCGGCGACGTCTCGCTCGGCACCAACCTCGACACGACCTGGGTAGATCGCGCCGCAAAGTGGATGCGTCATCGCCCGACGGCGCTGCCGGCACCGGCTCGATTGCTGGCTCCGTTGGTCCCGATGCTCGATGGTGCGGGCGCGGACCTGGTGATAGTGAATCTCGAGGGCGCGATCGGCGACAGCGTGACCGGCGCCGACACGACTGCCAAGTGTACCGGTGCCACGTCACGCTGTTACGCGCTCCGCATGCCTACATCCGCAGCGTCAGCGCTCCGTCATTTGCGAGACAGCGGAGAGGTAGTCGCCAACGTCGCGAACAATCATTCGCGCGACGCCGGCGTGACCGGTCTCTCGCGGACCGTCGATGCGCTTGAGCGAGCCGGCGTGCACGTCACGGGCGCCGATACCATGGCGACACCGGTGGTCACGTCACGCGGCGACACGGTTGCGTTCCTCGGCTTCGGCAGCTCGGGCGAGCCCGACGCACGGAATCTCGCCGCGGTGCGAAGGCATGTGTCGCGCGCGGCGGCGCGCTATTCCCGGTTGGTTGTGACGATGCACCTGGGCGCGGAGGGCGCGCACGCCCAGCGCACTCGTGACACGATGGAGACCTATCTCGACGAGCGTCGCGGAAATCCGGTGGCGTTCGCGCACGCCGCTGTGGACGCCGGTGCGACGCTCGTCGTTGGGCACGGACCGCACGTGGTGCGCGCCATCGAATGGCGACGCGGCGCGCTCATCGCTTATTCGTTAGGCAACCTGGTCACGTACGGACCGTTCGCGCTCGACAATCCGCTCGACCGCGGCGCGCTGCTCTGCGCGACCATGGATCGCCACGGCGCAGTGAGCGGCGTGCGCTTGATCTCGACGCGCCAGCGTGCGCCCGGTCTGGTGCGCGCCGATCCCCGCGCGCGCGCCGCGGTGTTGGCGGACTCGTTGTCGAAGCTGGATTTTCCGAAAACGGGCGCGCGACTCGTCGTCGAAGCGACGGTGCGCGAGCCCTGATCGCGGTGTCAGCGCAACGGTCCGTCGCCTGTCGGCAGCGTGTCGACGTCGGCTAGGGCAATTCGACGGACGCCCTGCCACGGTTTGATGCCGCGCGCCGACCGGCGAATGAGCGCCGTCTCGATCACGCGGCCGGCCTTGGTGCTCGCGTGAATGAAGCGGCCATTGCCGACGTAGATCCCGATGTGCGTGATGCGCGAACTGCGACCGAACGTGACGAGGTCGCCGGGCAGCAGCTGCGCGGTGTCTTTCGCGATCGCCTCGCCGGTGCGCGCTTGCAAGCGCGCGGTGCGGGGCAGATCAATGTGGAGGACGTTCGCGATGTACTTCACCAATCCGCTGCAGTCGAAGCCGCGCCGCGGCGACGCGCCGCCGAACACGTACCGTGTGCCCAACTGTTCCCGCGCCAGCGCCACGATCGAATCGCCAAGCGCGAGGGCTGAGAGGCGAAAGGCCGTGAAGGACTGCGGCTCTTCGACGGGAGGCGTGGTGCGCACACCTTCTTGCGCGCGCAACGTCGCGGGGCGCACCACGAGCGCGGCTGCGAGCGTCGCGATAACAGCAAGATGAAAGTGTGAGCGACGCGGCATCTCGTGCGAGCAAGCGGTGTAAGAGATTCGTGCGTGCTCGAACAGACGAGCGCCCGCACGCCCGAGCAACCCGCGGGGAGCGGATCGTAACCCGCACGGGTAAGTGCGTCAACCTCGTGCGAGCTCCGTGCCAGCTTCGCCTACGTGTTGAACGCCGATGACGGAGACCTTTCGCTCCGTCGCTCGATGACCGAATTTGGCTCTGGACGATTTCCGCCCATTTCGACCGACGAGGCCTATGCACATCGATCGCCTGCTCCGTCTGCTCCGTCGCGCCATTGTGGCCATCGCAGTTCTTTCCGTTGGGCTTCCACTGACGTTGTCGGCGCAGGTCACGACTCGCAGGCCGCCTACACGTGTGCCGAAAGAACCGGCGCGATTGCCGGTGCCACTCGGTCCGGCGAAATACGTGAAAGAAGCGGGTACGATGTGGACGTTCGATGCACCGCCGCTCGAGTACTGGAAGCAGACGTATGGATTCACGCCGGATTCGACGTGGCTCAACCACGTGCGCCTCGCATCGGTGCGCCTGCCCGGATGTTCGGCGTCGTTCGTCTCGGCGCGCGGATTGGTGCTCACGAATCATCACTGTGCGCGCGCGTGCGTCGCATCGGCGTCGCCCGCGGATACGAACTACAACACGACGGGGTTCGTTGCCGCGACGGTGACCGACGAGCGCAAATGCTCGACGCTGTACGTCGACCAACTGCAGTCGATCTCGGATGTAACGCAGCAAATTCGCGGAGCCGTCACGGCCAAGACGGCGGACGCGCAGGTGCAGCAGCGGGATTCGGCGATCAACCAGGTCCAGAACGAATGCCAGGCGTCGACGCATCTGCGATGCGAGGTGGTCACGCTGTATCAAGGTGGGATGTATTCGCTGTACCGATACCAGCGATACACCGACGTTAGGCTGGTGATGGTGCCCGAGGAGGAGGCGGCATTCTTCGGGGGCGATCCGGACAACTTCACGTATCCGCGATACGACCTCGACATGGCGCTGCTGCGCGTGTACCAGAACGACTCGCCGATGGTCGTAACCGATTACCTCAAGTGGAGCAAGGCCGGCGCGCGCGAGGGCGACCTGGTGTTCGTGACGGGGAATCCGGGCTCGACGGGCCGGCTGCTCACGCTGGCGCAAATGGAGTATCTGCGCGACGTGCAGTATCCGTTCACGCTCGCCGCGTTCGATCGCGCGATTGCGATGCTCAAGACGCTGAGCGGGCAGAGCGCCGAGAACAAACGCAAGTTCGAGAACCTGATCTTCAACATCGAGAACTCAAAGAAGGCGATCACCGGCTATCGCGCGGGGCTGCTCGACTCGACGATCATGGCGCGGAAGGCGTCGTTCGAGCGCGATCTTCGTGCGCGCGTCGACGCCGATCCTGCGTTGCGTCCGAAGTACGGCAGCGCCTGGACCGAGATCGCGAACGCCGAGAAGCAACTGAGCGCCATGGCGGCGCAGAGCAACTATTACGGCTTCAGCTTCAACCCGCCGTTCGGCTCGCAGTTGTTGAATTGGGCCGGCGCGCTGGTGCGCCTGCCGGCGGAGAGCGCGTTGGCCGATGCGAAGCGTCTGCCGCAGTACCGCGCCGATGGCCTCGCGCGCATCCGCCAATCGGTGCTGGCGGACCAGCCCATCGACTCGACCGCGGAGCGGATGCAGCTGACGTCGTTCCTCAAGGCCGTGCAGCAGGCGCTGCCGCCTAACGACCCCTACCGGACCGTTGTGTTAGGCGTGCGCGCACCAGAGGACGTGGCGGCGTCGCTGTTGTCGGGCACCAAGCTGGCGTCGCTCACCGCGCGGCAGGCGCTGTTGGATGGCGGCAAGGCGGCGGTGGACACGTCCACGGATCCCATGATCGTGCTGGCGCGCAGGATCGCTCCGTTAGCCGATGGGTCGCAGATGACCCAGGCGCGGCTCGACGACATCATCTCCGCGAGCACGGACAAGGTGGGCCAGGCGCTGTTCGCCGTCTACAACACGAAGCTGCCGCCGGACGCGACGTTCACCCTGCGCATCACCGATGGCGTCGTGAAAGGCTACCCGTACAACGGTACGATCGCGCCGTACAAGACCACGTTTTACGGGATGTTCGCGCATGCGACGGCGTTCGACGACAAGCCGCCGTTCCATTTGCCGGACCGGTGGATGCAGCAGCGCGCCAAGATGGACCTCACCACGCCGCTCGATTTCGTATCGACCAACGACATCATCGGCGGCAACTCAGGCAGTCCGGTGGTCAACCGCGATGGCGAGATCGTGGGGCTCATCTTCGACGGCAACATCGAGTCGCTGCCTAACCGGTTCATTTTCACCGATGATGTGGCGCGGTCGGTGAGCGTGTCCTCCCGCGCGATTGTCGAGGCGCTCCGGAACGTGTTCGAATCGACGCGGTTGGCGGACGAGCTCGAAGGGAAGTAGTCCTTCCCGGTAGCACCGCAGGGCCCGGCGCGGAGTTTCCGCAGCCGGGCCCCTTCCGTCTTTGGGCTGCGCCGTTTTTCTTTTTCGTCTCCCAAACTTCGACCCCGGATGGCGCAGCCGATCGCACCCGTCGTTACAGAGGGCCGCGCGCCCGCGGCGCCCGTTGTCACGACGCCGGCGCCGCGATGGGTGGAGCTCATCCTCCTGTGTGCGGTTGCGGCCGTTACGTTCGGCGTGATGCGCGCCGCTGCCGAATGGCGTGCGCCGCTGTCGCCCGGGTTTCGCATCTCGCTCTCGCCCCTGCGGCTGCCGTACTACGCGGCGCTCTCCACGCTGCGGATGGTGCTCGCATACATCGTGTCGCTCGTGTTTTCGGTTGCGTACGCGCGGTTCGCGGCATCGAGCAAGGCGGCCGAGCGGGTGATGCTGCCGCTGCTCGACATCCTGCAGAGCATACCGATTCTGTCGTTCATGCCGGGCGTGGTGCTCGGCCTCGTGGCGCTGTTCCCGGGGCGCACGTTCGGCCTCGAGCTCGCGGCAGTGATTCTCATCTTCACCAGCCAGGCGTGGAATCTCGCCTTCAGCTTCCACCAGTCGCTCATCACGATTCCGAGCGAGCTCACCGAGGCGGCGCGGATCTACCGCCTCGGATTCTGGCGGAAGTTCACGCGTCTCGAGCTGCCGTTCGGCGTGATCTCGCTCGTCGCGAACAGCATGATGAGTTGGGCGGGCGGATGGTTCTTTCTCATGGCCAGTGAGCAGTTCGCTGTTGGCGATGGGCGTCTCCGATTGCCGGGATTGGGCTCGTACCTTGCCGCCGCGGCCGACGCGGGCAACACGCGGGCGTTGGTGTACGGACTGCTCACGCTCGTGATCGTGATCGTGCTGCTCGACCAGATTGTGTGGCGCCCGCTGCTGGCGTGGTCCGACCGGTTCAAGTTCGAGTCCGCAGGCAGCGATGCGCCGACGTCGCGCGTGCTGGACGCGCTGCGCGGCTCTCGATTGATCGATGCGTTGCGCTCGCGGGTGCTGCGGCCGGCGGGCCAGCGGATCGACCGTGCGTTGGGCGCGTCACGAAATGGTGACACGCCCGACACGGAGGCTGCGACCGTGCCGGCGGCGCGTCGCCGGAGGCGCCGTGCGATTGGTATCGTCGCACTCGTATTCGCCGCCGCAGCCGTGGTATGGGGCACGGCCCTCGCGGCGCACACGCTCGGCGGCCTAACGAGAGGCGACTGGGGGCGGGTGGGCGTGAGCGCGGCGGCGACGCTGGCTCGTACGACGATCGCGCTCGTGATCGCGGCGGCGTGGACCATACCGGCGGGCGTCGCCATCGGCACGAATCCGCGTTGGGCGAGGCGTCTGCAGCCGATCGTGCAGATCACGGCATCGATTCCCGCGACGGCGGTATTCCCGGTGCTGCTCCTCGCGCTGCTCGCGATTCCGGGCGGCCTCAACGTCGCGGCTGTCGCCCTCATGCTGCTCGGCACACAGTGGTACGTGCTGTTCAACGTCATCGCGGGGGCGATGGCGATTCCGTCCGACCTCAAAGAGGCGGCCACCATGTATCACGTGGTGGGCTGGCGGCGCTGGAAGACGCTCATCCTTCCTGCCATCTTCCCGTATCTCGTGACGGGCATGATCACCGCCACGGGCGGCGCCTGGAACGCGAGCATCGTCGCCGAATACGTGACGTTCGCGGGACACACGGCGAGCACCACCGGTTTGGGGGCGTTGATCGCGGGCGCGGCCGAGCGCGGCAACTTCCCGGTGTTGCTCGCCGGAACGCTCGTCATGGCGGGCATCGTGATCTTGCTGAACCGTCTGCTCTGGCGCCGACTGTACGGATACGCGGAAACGCGTTTCCGTCTCGGCTGATTCGCCTGGATGAGGACCACCGATGGCAACCACGACGCGCACCCTCGCTCCGAAGCCGCCCGGCACCGTTCTGCTGGCGGCGGAAGGCGTGCGCAAGTTCTTCAGCGACGACACGGCGCCGGTGCTCGAACGCATCGACCTCGAGTTGCGCGAGAACGAGTTCGTGGCGCTGCTCGGACCATCGGGTTCCGGAAAGTCGACGCTGTTACGCATCCTCGCGGGTTTGTTGCAGCCATCGGATGGTCGTGTGCTCGCGCGGGGCGCGCCCCTCCACGGGCCTAACCGACAGGTCGCGATCGTGTTTCAGGGGTTCGCGCTCTTCCCGTGGCTCACGGTGTTCCAGAACGTGGAGCTCGGCTTGTTGGCCACCGAGGTGCCGGAGGCGGAGCGCCGCGAGCGAACGCTGCGCGCGATCGATCTCATCGGTCTCGACGGATTCGAGGAAGCGTTTCCCAAGGAGCTCTCGGGCGGCATGAAGCAGCGCGTCGGATTTGCGCGCGCGCTGGTGGTGCAGCCTGAAATCCTCTTCATGGACGAGCCGTTCTCGGCGCTCGACGTGCTGACCGCGGAAACGCTGCGCGGCGAGCTGCGCGACCTGTGGTCGGACAGCGCGATGCCGACGAAATCGGTGTTGATGGTGACGCACAACATCGATGAGGCCGTGTCGATGGCCGATCGGATCCTCGTGTTCGGCGCGAATCCAGGCCGCGTGCGCGTGGAGCTCAAGGGATTGCGGCCTATGGAACGTCGCGAAAAAAGTCCGGCCCGCACGCGCCTCGTGGATGCGATCTACCAGGTGATCACGAATCCCGAGGAGGACGCGGAGCAACTGGTGGAGCAGTACATCGCGCGTGCACCGACGCGCCAGCGCCGCAAGGCGGAGCCGGCGCGGCCGCGGCGCTACCAAGCCCTGCCCGACGTGAGCATCGACGACCTGACGGGCTTCGTGCAGTATCTCTCGGGCATCGGGAATTCCGGAACGCTGAGCGATCTCGCGCGCGACCTCCAGATGCGCGGCGAGAACCTCATCCGCATCGCCGAGGCGACCGACCTGCTCGGATTCGCGGACATCCAGGAACGCAGCGTGTTCCTCACTCCGTTAGGCCAACGGTTCGCGCCGCTGGAGCTCGACGCGCAGAAAACGCTGTTCCGGCACGCGGTCCTCGACCACCTGTCGCTCATGCGCGAGATCGTACACCGGTTGGAGGCGAGTCCGACGCGCGTCCTGCCGGCCGAAGAGGTGCTGGCCGAGCTCGAGACCTCGTTCACGCGGGCGGAAGCACGGCGCCAGTTCGAGACGCTGATCGACTGGGGCCGGTACGCGGAATTATTCAGTTACGACGACGTGGAAGGCGAGCTCCGGTTGGACAAGGAGCACTACAATGCCTGAGGTTGGCGGCACGCCGACGATGCACGGCTTCAAGGGCGAGCGCGTGCTCATGCGCATCCACATCGGCGAGCGCGACAAGCACAACGGCAAGCCGCTCTATCGCGAGATCGTGGAGCTGCTCCGCCGGCGCCACTGCGCGGGCGCGACGGTGTTTCGCGCGATCATGGGCTTTGGTGCCAGCTCGCGGGTGCGGAGCGATCGCATCGAGGTCCTGTCGCTGGACCTGCCGATCGTGATCGAAGTGGTGGACACGGAGGAGCAGATCCAGGGGCTGCTGCCCGAGCTGGACGGCATGATCGGAGGCGGTCTCATCACGTTGGAGCGGGCGAAGGTGATCATGTACCGCCCGCACTTGCCGGAGGAGGAACGGCCGGCGAGCTGGCCGATCGACATCACGGGCAGCTGGCGCGCGGTGGACACCGACACGGAATCGACCGATGCCTAACGAGACGGCGTACTGGCCGGCGTCGCGCCGGCTGTTGCTGTTGAGCAACTCGCGCGATGCGGACGGCCGCGTGCTGGTGTACGCGCGCGCGGCGCTGGAAGAGGCGCTCGCCGGCGTGGGGCGCGCGGTATTCATCCCGTTCGCCGCCGTGTCGTTCTCGATGGACGTGTACGCGGAGCGGGTGCACGAGATCTTCACGCCGTTAGGCGTGGAGGTCGAGTCGGTGCACCACGCAGCCGACCCGGCGCGGGCGCTGCGCGATGCGGGCGCGATCATCGTCGGCGGCGGCAACACGTTCCAGCTGCTGCGGCAGCTCGCGGTGTCCGGCCTGCTCGGTGCAATTCGCGAGCGCGTGCGCGCGGGCGTGCCGTACATCGGCTGGAGCGCCGGGTCGGTCGTGGCATGTCCGACGATCGCGACCACCAACGACATGCCCATCGCCGAGCCGCCCGGGCTCAGCGCGCTCGGACTGGTGCCGTTCCAGATCAACGCGCACTACACCGACTTTCATCCGCCGGGACACCAAGGTGAAACGCGCGCCGAGCGGGTCGCGGAGTTCCTGGTGCTGCATCCGCGGGTGCCGGTGGTAGGCCTGCGCGAAGGGAGCGCGTTGCGCGTATCGGGCGATGTCGCAGAGCTGACGGGACGTCCGGAGGGCGGGGCGGGGGCGCGCGTGTTCATTGCCGGACGCGAGGCGGTGGATTTCCCGCCCGGCTCCGACCTGTCGTTTCTGCTGGCGTCGCCGGACGCCGCGGTGGAGGCGGTCGCGGCGTGGCCATGATCCTCGCCGTTGCGTTAGGCAGCGCCATCGGCGGCGTGGCGCGGCTGTTGCTGGGCGCCGCCGTGCAACAACGATTCGGTCCCGGGTTTCCCGCCGGCACGCTGCTCATCAACATCACCGGGTCGCTCCTTCTCGGATTCTTGATGCGGTTCGCGATGGCGACGCCGGCGATCTCGCCCGAGATGCGGGGCTTTTTCACGACGGGGCTGTGCGGCGGGTACACGACCTTCTCGACGTTCACGTTCGAGACGATGGCGCTGATCAACGACGGCGAATTGGGACGAGCGAGCGCCTACGTGGCGGCGAGCGTGGCGCTGTCGCTGCTCGGGGTCTACCTTGGCGCAGCAGCGGCGGGCGGTCTCATCGCGCTCCGCCAGCGTTGACCGACCGGTTCTTCGGGAGGAGCGGACGGATGGTGCCTCGCGGGATACGAGTGTGGGCGTGCGTCGCGGCCGGCGCGTGCATGGCCGCGCACGACGGTCGCGCCCAGAGCGACAGCAGCGTTGCCCAGTTAGGCCTGGATCGCGTGGGCTCGTACCTGAGCTACACGACGGTGGAGCACGGCCGGCACGGCTGGGAACTCGGCGGCGATGTCGATGTGGGCTCGGTGTTCACGCCGAAGCTGCATTTGCTGGCCGAGGCCAACTATCTGCACGCGGACATCCATCGGTTCGACGCCGACGAGGTGCCCATCCCCGGCTCGTTCCACGACTTCAGCGTCAGCGTGGCGGCGCGGTACTCGGTGGCCCACGTGAAACGGTTCGAGCCGTATGTCGGCGCGGGCATCGGTGTGCACTTTCTCGGCACCGACATTGCACGGTCGCAGTCCATACATGATGACTACACGGGCGCGAAACTGGGTGGCGAGTACTTTCTCGGCGTCTCGTACGACCTCACCAAGCGTTGGGCGTTGTACGGCGAGGTGCGTCGCATGGAAGTGCCGCCGGCCTCTCGCGTCACGTATCGCCTGGGCTTCTTCGTGCGGCTCTAGCCCCGCACCATAGGGGGCACCCAATGGACCGCTCGGCGGTCATGCGCACGGATGTCGTCGTCGATCTCGGGGACGCCCGACTGGACGCACTGTTGAGCGTCCCGGCCGCGGCGCGTGCTGTGGTGCTGTTTGCGCACGGCAGCGGCAGTGGTCGGTCGAGCCCGCGCAACACGCTCGTGGCGCACGCACTCGAGGACGTTGGACTCGCCACGCTGCTCATCGATCTGCTGACGACCGACGAGCAGAACGAGGATGCCCGCACGGGTCTCCTGCGATTCGACATTGACCTGCTCGGCGCGCGTGTGTTAGGCGCATCGAAATGGCTGCGCGAGCGCCCTGTGTCGTCCGCGCTCGCACTGGGCTACTTCGGCGCCAGCACCGGCGCCGCGGCGGCGCTGCACGCGGCGGCGGAACTGCGCGACGTCTTCGCTGTGGTGTCGCGCGGCGGGCGCCCCGATCTGGCGCGCGATTGCCTGAAGAGCGTCCGCGCGCCGTCGCTGCTCATCGTGGGTGGCGAGGATGTGCCGATCATCCCGCTCAACGAAGAGGCGTGCCGCGTGCTGGGGTCGATCGCGCAGCTCGTGGTGATCCCGGGCGCGACCCACCTGTTCGAGGAACCGGGCGCGCTCGAGGAGGTGGCGCGTCTGTCGTGCGACTGGTTCGTGGATCACTTGCCGCCGCCCGCGCGCGGCGCGTGAGATGCTGTTCGCGGACCGCGCCGACGCCGGCCGGCAGCTGGCCGACACGCTCCTGGCGCGGCTGCCGGGGCTCGTCGACCAGCGTCCGATGGTGCTCGGCGTCCCGCGCGGCGGGGTGATCATCGGCCGCGAGGTCGCGCGCGCGTTAGGCGCGCCGTTGGACGTGATCGTCGCGCGCAAGTTAGGCGCGCCGGGCCACGAGGAGCTGGGCATCGGGGCCGTGGCACCGGACGGCACGCGTGTGCTCGATGGCGAGATCGTGGCGGCGCTCGACGTGAGCGATGCGTACATCGAGAAGGTCACCCGGCGCGAGCGTGCGGAGCTCGACCGCCGCATGCAGCGCTTTCGCGACGAGCGCCCGTTTCCCGATCTGGCCGGCCGCGCGGTGGTGCTGGCGGACGACGGGCTCGCCACCGGTGTGACGGCGCGTGCCGCGCTCGCGTCGGTGCGGCGCGCCCATCCGGCGACGCTCGTGTTTGCGGCGCCGGTGTGTTCGGAAGACGGATGTCGGGTCCTCGCCGCCGAAGGATACACGGTGGTCTGCGTGTACACGCCGCCCGACTTTCGCGGCGTCGGCGAGTGGTACGCGGACTTCGAGCAGGTGACGGACGAGACGGTGATCGCGGTGCTGCGGCAGGCAGCGGCGGGCCCGTCGTAGCCAACGCCCTCAGACGCCCGCGGGTTCCTGTTGCGTTAGGCAGTGCAGGGTGCCGAGCCCCCAGACCAGGTCGACGGCGTGGATGCCGATGACCTCGCGCGTCGGAAAGAGGCCGGCGAGGGTGGCCAGCGCGTCGCGATCGCGCCGGTCGTTGAACGTGGGCACGAGCACGACGTCGTTGGCGATGTAGAAGTTGGCGTAGCTCGCCGGGAGCCGCTGGCCGTCCATGATCACGGCTCGCGGAAAGGGCAGGGTCACCACACGGAGGCCGCCTGGGACGTCGCGTGCGGCGAGCTCGAGGCGGCGCAGATTGTCGGCCGAGGCCTCGTGATTGGCATCCGCGGGATCGGGTTCGTAGGCGAGGACGATCGTGTGCTCGTCCGTGAACCGCGCTACGTCATCGATGTGGCCGTGTGTGTCGTCGCCGGCGCAGCTTCTGCCTAACCAGATCGTGCGATCGATGCCGAGGTATTGGGCGAAGGCGCGCTCGTAGTCGCCGCGCCGCATTCCGGGGTTGCGCACCTGCTCGGGCGACAACAGCCATTCCTCGGTCACGAGCAGGACGCCTTCGCCGTTGGTTTCGATCCCGCCGCCCTCGAGCACCAGGGGTGCACCCGTGTCAGGCCGCACCGCGCGTCGCAGGGGCAAGCCACTGAGTTGCGCGATGCGATCGGCCACGCACGCGTCATGCGCGTAATTGTGGTACTTTGCCCACGCATTGAACGCCCATCCGATCCATTCGATGCGACCGTCCGGATGCCTAACCGCCGTCGGTGCTGAGTCTCGCGTCCAGACACGATCGGTCGGCACGGGGTGCAGCTGCACCCGACGCATGTCGACGCCGTGCGCGCCTAACACGCGCGCCGCGTTTTCGCGCACATCCTCGTTGGCGCACAAGATTTCAACCGCCTCGTGCGCATGGAGCACCCGGACGATCTCGGCGTAGACCCAGGGAATAGTGTCGAACTTTCCGGGCCAATCGGGCTCATGATGGGGCCACGCGAGCCACGTGGCCCGGTGCGGAGCCCATTCCGCGGGGAAGCGGGCTGCGCTCTGGGGAAACGGCGACGAGAGTGGTGTCATCGTGGGTTCAACGGATCTGTGTCCGGCGCCGGAGCTTCGCCACAGTCGAGGGCGATCGCCAAGGGGTAACCCATGCCGCCGGAGAATCCCGAGCGCGGTGCTGATGCACGACGAGTCGGGTCGCTCGACATCTCTCCACTTGACGGCCAGTAGGGAAGGTGTATCCTCCTACTGGTAGCCAGGGGGAGGGCTCGTGGCGGAAAAGCCAAGCGATCTCGTCCAGGGAACGCTGGACATGTTGGTGCTGAAGACGCTCGCATTGGAATCGATGCATGGATACGGAATATCCGTGCGAATCGAGCAGATGAGCAGGGGTGTGTTTCGCTTGAACGCCGGCTCGTTGTTTCTCGCGATTCAACGACTGGAGCGGGACGGCCTCATCGACGGCGACTGGAGGCCGACTGAGAACAACCGACGCGCGAAGTACTACTCGCTGACGGGCAAAGGGCACAAGCGGCTCAAGAACGAAACGCGAGAATGGGGCAGGCAGGTGGCGGCAATCGCCAGAATTCTCGAAGCCACGTAGGGTACGCCAATGTCCCTGCTCAGACACTTTACGGCCGGGCTCCGGTCACTCTTCCAACGGGATCAGGTTAGCCGAGCGTTGGATGAGGAGATCAGCGTGTACCTGGAGATGGAAGCGGCTGAAAAAAGAAAGCAGGGAATGAATCGCGAGCAAGCGCTACGCTCGGTTCGTTTGGAGCGGGGCACGCTCCAGGCCGCGAAGGAAGTCGTCCGCTCTGGCGGTTGGGAATCTGTCGTGGAAAGCTGCGGTCAGGACCTGAGATTCGGCCTCCGCATGCTCCGCAAGAATCCCGGATTCACCTCCGCGGCAGTTCTCACGCTGGCCATCGGTATCGGGGCTACGACAGCGGTGTTCAGTATTATCGAGGCCGTGCTACTGAGACCCCTGCCGTACTACGACGCGGGAAGACTGGCCGTGCTGTGGACTGACAATGTCAAAAAAAGCCTCCATCAGGAGCGCACCTCGTATCCCAACTTCGAGGACTGGCAAAAACAAAATACGACGTTCGAGGACATGGCATTCGCCAGCGCGTTCACGGTAAACGCGACCGCGGGTGAAGAGCTCGATCGTCTCACAGCGGGGCGCGTATCGGCGAACCTGTTCTCCCTGATGGGTGTCAGGCCACTGTTAGGCCGCACCTTTTCGAGGGACGAGGAACGGCGTGGCGAGCGCGTCGTTGTGGTGAGTCAGGGATTGTGGCAACGGTGGTTCGGATCGTCTCGCGAGATCGCTGGTCGGACTCTCGAGGTGGACGGAGCCAGGATGGCAATTGTCGGCGTGATGCCGTCCACGTTCGAATTCCCGGCCAAGAACGTCGACCTGTGGGAGCCGTTGACGGTTTTCCCGAGTTGGAACGCCCTCGAGTTTGCGAGAAACACTCCGTCGGGTTTTGTCGTGGGGAGGCTCAGGCCCGGGGTTTCCGTTGCTCGGGCGCAAGCAGACATGGATGTGATTGCCGCGCATCTGGCCAGCGCGCATCCCGATCTCGCGACCAACCTCGACTTCTTTGGTTTCCAAGTCAACGTGGTACCGTTCAAGTCGTACTTCACAGGGAGCGATGTGCGCACCGCGCTGTGGCTCCTGTTTGGAGCGGTCGTCCTGGTTCTCATCATTGCGTGCACCAACGTCGCGAGCCTGCTTCTTTCGCGGATTGCCGCGCGATTTCCGGAGCTCGCGACACGGGCGGCGCTCGGCGCGGGCGGAAAAAGAATCGCCCGCCAACTCCTCACAGAGACCGCACTGCTCTATCTCGTGTCTGCCGCACTCGGCATCGCCATCGCCGCGGGGGCTGACAGGCTACTCATCGGATTGGCGCCGACGGAAATTCCGCGTTTGCGCGAAGCCGGCATCGATGTCGGGGTCGTTTCCTTTGCGTTAGGACTCTCCTGTTTCGCCGTGTTCAGTGTTGGCCTGTTCCCGGCTCTCAGGATCTCGGCACTGGAGCCTCATCTGGCGGTGACAGGATCGGGGCGGCGCCACTCGCAGACATCAACGGTGGTGCGGCTGCGCTCGCTCTTGGTGACCGGCGAGTTGGCTGTTGCCGTGATCTTGCTGGTCGGCTCGGGCCTGTTGATTCGCAGTTTCTTGCGTGTCCAGCAGGTCGACCCTGGCTTCACATCGGACCATGTCCTCACACTTCGCGTCGTGCAATCCAAGTCGAAGTCGGAAACGCAGTGGAGGGAATCCTACGAGCAGGCCATCGAGAACATCAGGGCAATGCGCGGCGTCCAGGCGATCGGGGCGATCGACAACTTTTTCTTCGCGTCGTTCCCCGATGAGACGGTCATCGCAGAAGGCCACGCACAGACTGGTCATAGCGGGTCACTCTCTCAAGTGACCGACGATGGGATCAGCCCGGGGTTTTTCCAAGCGTTAGGCGTGCCGCTCTTGCGCGGACGCCTCTTCACGGAACACGACGAAGTGAGCTCTCCTCGAGCAGCCATCATCAACGCCACCATGGCGCGGCGCTTTTGGCCAGGCGAGGACCCGGTAGGTAAGCGGTTCAAGTTTGCGTACCAGGCAGACGCAGATCCATGGACGACGGTTGTGGGCGTCGTCGCAGACATGCATCGCGATGGCCTGACACGGGACGCGGTATCGGAGATCTTCTTACCCCTCGCGCAGCATCCCGCACGCGGCATGGACCTCGTGGTGAGAACATCTGCTGATCCTCGAGGTTTCGCAGCAGCCGTGCGCGATGCATTTCGGTCGGCCGACAAGACGGCGCCGGTCTTCAATGTGAGTACGCTGGCCGATGCGCTTCGCGAGCAACTGGCACCGAGACGATTCCAGACACTCTTGCTCTCGCTCTTTTCGTGCGTGGCGGTGCTGCTCGCGGCCATCGGGATATGCGGCCTCATCTACTACTCGACGACACAGCGCACGCAGGAGATTGGCATTCGCATGGCGCTGGGCGCACAACCGCTTCACGTCTTGCGGCTCGTTGCGCACGATGCAGCACGAAGCGTTCTGTCAGGCATAGCATTGGGCCTGGGCGGAGCGCTCGCCGCCGAGCGTGTGCTCAGCAGCGAGCTGTTCGGCGTGACGTCCACCGATCCCGTCTCATTCATCGGTGTCACGTTGTTGCTGTGCGTCGTTGCATCCGCGGCGTGCTACGTCCCTGCGCGGCGGGCGATGCGCGTCGATCCGATGATTGCGTTGCGCCCTGAATAGCCAACGGACGCCCGACGCCCCGAAGCAACGAGCGTGGTTCGCGATCGCTTCGCCGCTCGCTGCGTTAGCCCAAGTATCGCTCGAGGATTCCTGCGTACGCATCGATCCGGCGATCCCGTAAGAACGGCCAATTGCGCCTCGTGTACTCGATCCGTTTCGGATCGCACTCTGCAACGAGAACCGTCGGCGTCATTCCCGCTTCGGCGATCATCTGGCCGAAAGGATCACAAATGAACGAATGGCCGAAGAATTCGAGACCGTCGGTCCCAGGCTCCGCTTCGAATCCCACGCGATTCACCGCCGCCACGTACACGCCGTTCGCAATCGCGTGCGCGCGCTGCGCCGTGCGCCAAGCGTCGGCCTGCGCCTCACCCCACTCCGCTTTCTCCTTGGGATGCCAGCCGATCGCCGTCGGATAAAGCAGGATTTGCGCACCCATGAGACTCGTGATGCGCGCGGCTTCGGGATACCACTGGTCCCAACAAATCAGCACGCCGATCGTCGCGAACCTCGTGCGGAATACACGAAAGCCCGACGGCGGACGCGCTTCGTCGTGCTGATACATCTCGCCGGGCGTGAAATAGTACTTCTCGTGATAGAGCGGATCGTCCGGGATGTGCATCTTGCGGTACACGCCGAGCAGCGTGCCGTCCGCATCGATCACCGCGGCCGAGTTGTGGTAGAGACCCGGGCCGCGCTTCTCGAAGATCGGCACCACGACCACGATGCCTAACTCGCGGGCTACGCCCTGCATCCGCTCCACCGTCGGCCCCGGGATCGGCTCGGCGAGGTCGAATCGCTCGGCGTCCGTCACCTTGCAGAAGTACGGCGCGTTGAAGAGCTCCTGCAGACAGACGATCTGCGCGCCGCGCGCGGCGGCGTCGCGAATGCCGCGCTCTGCCGCGTCGACCGTGTCGGCGGCGCTCGCTCCGACCGCCTGCTGCACCAGTCCCACCGTGAATACAGGATTTGCCATGGCCGAAATGTATAGAGCGAAGCGTCCACCTATTCCTTGAGCCGGCGCAGCGAGCCCGCGATTGCTTCTAACGCCACTGCCGGCGTGAGTCGCGCGCGTCGCTCGTCCACCGGCGGACCGCAGACTGCAATCACCACATCCATCACGTTCGTCGCCGTGAGATCGGTGCGCAGCAGTGCGTCGGCCGCATCGAGCGACGTGTACGAATCGTGCGCCGCCAAGTCGCGCGCCGGATCGCGGCCAGCGCGCTGGATCGTGCGCCACGTTTCACGCGTGACGATCGCGCCCGCTGCGTCGGTGTCACCGTCACGACCGTCGGTGCCCGCTGCAAGCAGCGCTGCGTTGGACAGTCCTGCAGTTTCCGCGAGCTCTCTCGCGGCAGACAGCGCCAGCTCCTGACATCGCCCGCCACGGCCGTGCGTGGCGCCGAGTGTGACCGTCGTTTCTCCCCCCCATATGAGACAGGTGCGCCCCGTTCTTCCGGACAGGGACGATGCGTCCTGGCCGCAATAGCTTCCCAACGTCGCGATGAGCCGGCGGCCGACGACGGCTGCTTCTCCGGCGAGCGCAGTGCCCAGCACACGCGGCTCATAGCCGAATGCTCGGGCGCGCGCCTCGATTGCTTCGAGCGCGACACGATTGCTGGCGATGATGCGCCTTTCGACGTGAGCAAAGGCTGTGTCGCCGGCTTTCGGTGTCTCCAACGATGGATCACGCTCGGCACCGCTAACGGAGCGCTTCATGGACAGTGGGAGCTCGTCCCACAGCCCAGCGCCGTCGAGCATCTGGTGAATGTGCGCGGCGGTGCTCGGATCGGGCACGCATGGTCCCGATCCGATCGCCGCCAGATCGTCTCCGATCACGTCGGACACGAGATAATTGCGAATGCGCGCGGGAGCGAGCGCCACGGCCAATCGTCCCGCGCCCCATCGGGAGAAGCGCTTGCGAATGAGATTCATCTGCGCGATGTCCAATCCGGAGCCTAACAGCCGCTCGTACAGGTTGAACAGCTCGTCGGGCCGCACGGTGCCTTCGGGCGCGGCCGCGAGACTGGTGGCGCCGCCCGACAGGAGCACCCACACCTCGTCGCCTTCGCGTACGCGTCCGGCGATGAGTCCGATACGCTCGGCCGCGTCGAGCGATCGCGCGCCGGGCACGGGGTGGTCGCCCGCGCGCACCTCGATTGCCGGATGCGGCGCCGCTTCTTCGTTAGGCGCGACGATGATGCCGCCCGCCGGCGCGCGGTTCCATGCGGCGAGCACGGCGAGCGCCGCGGTGGCCATCGGATGCGCGGCTTTGCCGATCGCGATGACCCACACGCGCCGTCCGCGCTCCGCGACCGGCACGCGCTCGAGCGCCGCGCGCAGCGACGTCCCCGGCGCCACGGCGTGGACCCCCGTCCAATACAGCGCGGTGAGTGCGCTCTTCGCATCGCGCGGAACGTCGACCACGGATAACCGCTCCATCGGTGTTTTCACGTCCTCAATGATCGCGCATTCCGGCGCGCCGCGCGAGTGCGCGCGTGCGTCGTGCGAGCGCGATCGCTCATCACTCCTCATTCCGCGCGAGGACTGACACATGCCCGGACGCAACGCTCTGTTCGTTCCCGGTCCAACGAACACGCCCGACCGGATTCTGCGCGCCATGCATCGGGCGATGGAAGACCATCGGTCGTCGTCGTTCCCCGCGCTCGCGCGACCGATCCTGTCCGACCTCAGGCGCGTGTTTCGCACGGAAGAGGGCCAGTGCTTCGTGTTCCCGGCCACCGGCACCGGCATGTGGGAAGCCGCACTCGCCAATACGCTGTCGCCTGGTGATCGCGTGCTCGCATCGCGGTACGGCCAGTTCGCCCATCTGTTCATCAACTGCGCACAGCGACTCGGGCTACGCGTCGACGTGCAGGACGAGGAGTGGGGCACCGGCGCCAATCCGGATCGCATCGAGGATGCGCTGCGCGCAGACACGGGCCACGAGATCAAGGGTGTCCTCGTGGTGCACAACGAAACCGCGACCGGGGTGACGAGCGACATCGCCGCGGTGCGTCGCGCCATCGATGCCGCGCGGCACCCGGCGCTGCTGTACGTGGATACCGTGAGCGGGTTGGTGAGTCTCCCGTTCGAGATGGACGCCTGGGGCGTGGACGCGGCCATCACCGGATCGCAGAAGGGCTTCATGCTGCCCGCCGGGTTGGGCTTGTTAGGCATGAGCCGCCGGGCGCTGGCGCGCCGCGAGTCGGCGCGGTGCGCGCGCGTGTTCTTCGATCTGGGCGACATGATAGCCGCCAACGCGAGCGGCTACTTCCCATACACGCCATCGGTGCCGCTGCTCTACGGCCTCCGCGAATCCCTCGACCTCATTTTCGAGGAAGGGCTCGACGCGATCCATGCGCGCCACCATCGCCTGGCAGACGGCTGTCGAGCGGCGGTGCGCGGGTGGGGATTGTCGCTGTGCGCCAAGGAGCCGCGGTGGGCGTCGGACACGGTGAGCGCCGTGGTGGTACCGCCCGGCATCGACGGCGCCGACGTCATCGATGTTGCCTTCCGCCGCTACGATCTTGCGTTAGGCGCCGGACTCGGTGAGGTCGCCGGCCGGGTGTTCCGCATCGGTCACCTGGGCGACCTCAACGAGCTGATGCTGCTGGGCGCGCTGGCCGGCGTCGAGTTGGCCATGCGCGACGTGGGCATTCCGGTTGCGTTAGGCAGCGGCGTGGCCGCGGCGCAGGAGGCGTTCCGCGCCACCGCGGCGCCGCTGGCACCGCGCGCCGGCTCGCCCGATGCGCAGGCGCGTGCTGCGTCGCCGCCGCGCGAGCGCGTGGCGGTGGTACGATGAGTCACACGCGCTCCGAGGTGGCGCGCGTGCGCCTCCAGCGCAGCGAGCTCGCTGTGCCCGGCTCGCGGCCCGAGTTGTTCGAGAAGGCCGCCGCAGGCCCCGCGGACTACGTCTTCCTCGATCTCGAGGATGCCGTCGCGCCGCCGGACAAGGAACGCGCACGGGACAACGTGGTCGCCGGCTGCATCGGCATCGATTGGCACGGCCAGGGCAAAACAGTTTCCGTGCGCATCAACGGCATCGATACGCACTACATGTATCGCGACCTCATCGACGTCGTGGAGCGCGCGGGCCACCGCATCGACACGATCCTCGTGCCGAAAGTCGGCGTGCCCGCCGACGTGTACCTCATCGACGCCCTGCTCACGCAGATCGAGCACGCGGTGCGCATCCCGCAGCGCATCGGCATCGAGGTGCTCATCGAGACAGCGTTAGGCATGTCCAACGTGGAGGCCATCGCGGCGTCGAGCCCGCGGGTGGAGGCGATGCACTTCGGCGTCGCCGACTACGCCGCGAGCGTGCGGGCGCGCACGACCAGCATTGGCGGCCTCACGCCGGACTATCCGGGCGATCAGTGGCACTACGGCATCTCGCGCATGGTGGTCGCGTGCCGCGCCCACGGATTGCGCGCGATCGACGGACCCTTCGGCGACTTCAAGGACGCCGATGGCTATGCGGCCTCTGCCCGGCGCGCCGCTGCGTTAGGCTGCGAAGGCAAGTGGGCCATCCATCCGTCGCAAATCGACGCGGCCAACGCGATCTTCACGCCGTCGGACGCCGAGGTCGGGCGGGCGCGGCGCATCCTCGAGGCGATCGTCGAGGCCGAAGCGCAGGGCCGCGGCGCCGCCCAACTGGACGGCAAGATGATCGACGCCGCGTCGGCCCGCATGGCGCAGAACATCGTGGCACTGGCGGAATCCCTTGGAGGCCGCGCGGCACGAGCCGGGGTGCCCGGCTGACGCCCACGCGTCCGCGCCGAATGTAGGCCGGACGCTCCACTCCTTCATTCACGGCGACGGCACATGGACATTCACGAGTATCAGGCCAAGGAGCTCCTCGCCAACTTCGGCGTTCCTGTGCCGCGCGGCGGCGTGGCGTACACGGCGGAGCAGGCCATGTTTCGCGCCGAGGAAATCGGGGGGTCGCGGTGGGTCGTGAAGGCGCAGATTCATTCCGGCGCGCGCGGCCGCGCCGGCGGCGTGAGAGTGTGCGAGAGCGAGCACGAGGTGCGCGTGGCCGCGGGCGAGTTGTTAGGCAAGCGGTTGGTCACGCACCAGACGGGACCGGCCGGCAAGGTGGTGCATCGCTTGTACGTCGAGGAAGCGGTGCCGATCGCGCGCGAGATCTACCTGGGTCTCGTGCTCGACCGGCGCGAGGAGCGCGTGTGCGTCGTCGCCGCGCCGGAGGGCGGTGTCGAGATCGAGGAGATCGCACGCGACCGGCCGGAAACCATCCGGCGCGAAGTGATCGAGCCGGCCGTCGGCATGCAGCCGTTCCAGGCGCGCGAGCTCGCCTTCGGACTGGGCGTTAGGCCGTCGGAGGTCAATCAGGCGGTGAAGGCGATCATCGGGTCGTACAAGGCGTTTCGCGACCTGGATGCGACGATGGTCGAGATCAACCCGCTTGCCGTGACGACCGCCGGCACGGTGCTGGCGCTGGATGCCAAGATGACGTTCGACGACAACGCGCTGTTCCGCCGGCCTAACGTGAGCGAGCTGCGCGACTACGCCGAGGAGGACCCGCGCGACGCGGAGGCGTCGAAGCACGGTCTGAGCTACATTGCGCTCGATGGCGCGATCGGATGCATCGTGAACGGCGCCGGCCTCGCCATGGCGACGATGGACATGATCAAGCACGCGGGCGGCGAGCCGGCCAACTTTCTCGACATCGGCGGCGGCGCGTCGCCGGAGCGCGTGGCCGCGGCGTTCCGGCTCGTGCTGTCCGATCCGCGGGTGCGGGTCGTGCTGGTGAACATCTTCGCCGGCATCAACCGATGCGATTGGGTTGCGCAGGGGATCGTTCAAGCGGCCGGTTCGGTGGGTGTACCGATTCCTGTCATCACGCGGCTTGCCGGGACCAACGTGGAAGAAGGGCGGCGCATTCTGCGCGAAAGCGGCTTAGCGCTCGTGGCGGCCGGCGACCTCGCCGACGCGGCGCGCCAAGCGGTGCTCGCGCTCGAGCGCAGTCGCGGCCAGTCGCCTAACGGAGTAACCAGGGGAGCGGCCTGATGAGCATCCTCATCGATGAAACGACGCCCGTGATCTTCCAGGGCTTCACGGGCGACAAGGCGACGTTCCACGCGCGCGACGCGCTGGCGTACGGCACGCGGCTCCTAGGCGGTGTGACGCCCGGCAAAGGCGGTACCCGTCACCTCGGCCTCCCGGTGTTCGATACGGTGAAGGCGGCCGTGCGCGCCACCGGCGCGACCGCGAGCGGGATCTTCGTGCCGGCGCCGTTCTGCGCCGACGCGATCATGGAAGCGGCCGACGCCGGTGTGCGGCTCATCGTCTGTATCACCGACGGCATTCCGGCACAGGACATGATCCGCGTGAAACGCTACCTGCGGCGATACCCGCGCGAGCGCAAGCCGGTGCTCATCGGGCCTAACTGCGCCGGCGTCATCAGCGCCGGGCGGGCGATGATCGGGATCATGCCCGGGCACATCTACACGCGCGGACGCATCGGCATCGTATCCCGATCCGGCACGTTAGGATACGAGGCTGCGTCCCAGATGCAAGCGCTCGGGCTCGGCGTGTCCACCAGCGTCGGGATCGGCGGCGATCCGATCAACGGCAGCTCCTTCGTCGACATCCTCGCCTTGTTCGAGGCGGACGACGACACCGACGCGGTGATGATGATCGGCGAGATCGGCGGACCGCAGGAAGCCGAGGCGTCGCTGTTCGTGCGCGACCACATGTCGAAGCCGGTGGTCGGCTACGTGGCCGGGCTCACGGCGCCGGCCGGCCGGCGCATGGGACACGCCGGCGCCATCATCAGCGCGTTCGGCGACAGCGCAGCCGAGAAGGCGGAGATCATGCGGGCCTCCGGCCTCGTCGTCGCGCCGAGTCCGGCTGAGTTAGGCGGAGCGATGGCGCTCGCGCTCACGCGCCACGGTACGGCGGCCATGGCGGTGCACGCGTGAACGGCCGTCCAACGGTGGTCGTCACGCGTCGGTTGCCGTCGCCGGTCGAGGAGCGGCTGCGCTCGCTGTTCGACGCACGGCTCAACACGGCCGATGCGCCGCTCGATGAGGCGGCACTCGCGGGTGCGATGCGCGATGCCGACGCGCTCCTGCCCACCGTGACCGACCGCATCACGGCCGGTCTGTTGGGCACGCCGGGCCGGCGCGTGCGCATCGTGTCCACCTTCGGCGTCGGATTCAACAACATCGACGTCGCAGCGGCCCGGGCGAACGGCGTCATCGTGACCAACACGCCCGACGTCCTCACCGACGACACCGCGGACCTCGCGATGACGCTCGTGCTGATGGTCGCGCGGCGCACGGGCGAGGGCGAACGTCTCGTGCGCGCGGGCGAGTGGACCGGCTGGCGGCCCACCCACATGTTAGGGACGCGCGTCACGGGCAAGACGCTCGGTCTCATCGGATTCGGGCGCATCGGCCGCGCCGTGGCGGCTCGCGCGAGCGGCGGATTCCGCATGCGCGTGCTATGGTACGACCCGTTCGCCCCCGGTGACGCCGCGTCGTTAGGCGGCGAGCGGCGTGCGTCGATTGAGGCGGTGCTGCAGGACAGCGATTTCGTGTCGCTCCACTGTCCAGCTACGCCCGACACCATGCACCTGATGAACGCCGAGCGCTTGGCCGCGATGCGGCCTGGTGCGTTCCTCATCAACACCGCGCGCGGCGACGTGGTGGATGAAGCCGCGCTCGTCCACGCGCTGCGCGAGCGAACCATCGCCGGCGCGGGACTGGATGTGTTCGAGCATGAACCGTCGGTGCCGCGCGAGCTGCTCGACATGGACAACGTCGTGCTGCTCCCGCACCTCGGTAGCGCTACGCAAGAGACACGCGTGGCGATGGGCAACCGCGCCGTCGACAATCTCGCCGCGTTCTTCGACGGCGGCGCGCCGCGCGACCGGGTGGCGTGATGTCGGTGACGGCGGCGCATCCGCTCCCCCTGCCACGTGCGGCAGTGCCATCAGGCGCGACGGCGATGGAGCTGCCCGGGACAGCATCCGAGTCGGAGGCGCTGCTCGTGGGCTTGCTGCTCGACGTGGTTCGTACGCGCGCGCCGGATGCGGTGGCGGCCCTCGGCGGCGCGCGCATCGGCCGCGGGGGAACGCCGGCGGCCATCGGCCGGTCACTGCAAGCGTTAGGCATGTGGGCCCAGCTGGTGAGCATCGCCGAGCTCCACGACGCGATGCGCGCGCGTCGACGGGTCGAGCTCGAGGAGGGTGGGGCGCGGCTGGCCGGCACGTTCGCGCACGTATTCGACCGGTGGCGCGAAGCGGGCGTGCCGCCGTCCGATGTCCGCGATGTGCTGGGGTCGCTGCACGTGACGCCGACCATCACGGCACACCCGACGGAAGCGAAGCGCGTCACGGTGCTCGAGAAGCACCGCACGATCTACCGAGCGCTGGTCGAGCTCGACGCCGGCGTGTGGACGGCGGCCGAGCGCGCGCGCCGGATCGACGCGTTGCGCGACGAGATCGACCTGCTGTGGATGACCGGCGAGCTGCGCCTCGAGCGTCCGACGGTCGCGCACGAGGTAGCCTGGGGCATTCATTTCTTCGACGACACGCTCTTCGACGCCGTCGGCGCCGTACACGATGCGCTGGCGCGCGCGGCGGCGACCACGTACTCCGATGTCCCGATCAACATCCCGATCGTGCTCGACTTCGGGTCCTGGATCGGTGGCGACCGCGACGGCAATCCGAATGTCACTGCCGAGGTCACGCGGCACGCGGTGCGCGAATACCGGCGCGCGTGTCTGAGGCGATATCGCATGCGCCTAACCGACCTCGTCGTGCGCCTGAGCATCGCCGAGCGTGCGGTCACACTCCCGGCATGGTTCCGCGCTGCGTTAGGCGAAGCCGAGTCGCGGGCCGGCGAGCCGGGCGTCGTCGCGGCGCGGAATCCCGGCGAGGTCTTTCGCCAGTGGGCGGCGTGCATGCTGGCCCGTCTCGCCGCCGCAGCCGGCGAGGCATCGGCCGCACCACCGTACAATACGGCCGATGAGCTGATCGCCGACCTGCGAGCGCTCGAGCACGCGCTGACCGAGGCGCGCTGCGGCCGCATCGCGTCGGCCGTCGTTGCGCCGGTGCGCCGCGAAGTGGAAACGTTCCGGTTCTCGCTGGTGCGCCTGGACGTTCGCGACCACGCGAAGCGCCTGCGCCCGGCCGCCGACGCGTTGCGTGCGCGCATGGCAGGCGCCACCGCGCCTGTCTCCGGCGACGACACCGCCTGGCTCCGCGCCGCCCTCGCCGTCCCTCGGTCGCACGACAACAGCGCGTTAGGCGGGCAGTCAGCCGACGTGGCCGGTGTCTTCCGCGAAATTCGCGAGTCTCGCACGCAAATCGATCGCCGCGCCTTCGGGTCCTACGTGGTCAGCGGCACCGAAGGCGCCCGCGACGTGCTCGCCGCCTATCTGCTCGCCAAGGACGCCGGGCTCTTCGTGGACGACGCCGGCGTCGAGAGCTGTACGATCCCGATCGTGCCGCTGTTCGAGACCATCGACGACCTGCGCCGCGCTCCCGCCGTCCTGACGGAGCTGCTCGGCGTGCCGGTGGTCAAACGCAGCATCCGTGCGTTAGGCGGGGTGCAGGAAGTGATGATCGGCTACTCCGACTCGAACAAGGACGGCGGTTTCCTGACGTCCAATTGGGAGCTGTACAAGGCCCAGACCCGCCTCGCGCGCGTGGCCGCCGAGCACGGTGTCGGCCTCTCGTTCTTCCACGGGCGCGGCGGGTCCGTGAGCCGCGGCGGCGCGCCCACCCACCGCGCGATCGCGGCCCAGCCGCCCGGCACCATCCATGGGCGCCTCCGCCTAACGGAGCAGGGCGAGGTGGTGTCGTTCAAGTACGCCTACGGCGACGCAGCGGAGTACCAGCTCGAGCTGCTGGCGTCGAGCGTCATGGAGTACTCGCTGCCCGCCGCGCCGACCGCGCCCGTGCCCGGCGCCGACGAGGCAATGGAAGCGCTGTCCGGCGCCGCCCACGCCGCATATCGCGCGCTCGTCCACCACCCGCACTTCCTCGAGTACTTCGGCTCGGCCACGCCGGTCGACGAGCTGGGCCTCCTCAACCTCGGCTCGCGCCCGGCGCGCCGCGCGCAGACACGGGAGCTCGGCGACCTCCGCGCGATTCCATGGGTGTTCGCGTGGACGCAGAGTCGTCACCTCATCCCCGGTTGGTTCGGCGTCGGCAGCGCGCTCGATGCGTTCCTCGCCATCCGCGGAGAGCGCGGCGAGACGCTCCTTCGGCGCATGTTCACGGACTCGGCGGTGTTTCGTCTCGTCATCGATGAAACCGAGAAGACGCTCCTCCAGGTGGACCTGGGCGTCGCCGCCGCGTACGCCGCGCTCGTGCCTAACGACGAGGCGCGCGCCGCGGTCCTCGGTGTGATCGGCGCCGAGTATCACCGGACTGTCGCGACGGTCCTGCGTCTGACCGGCGAGGCCGAGCTCGCCGCACGGTTCCCGCAGTTCCGCGAGCGGTTCGCGCGGCGTGTCCCGCTCCTCGATCGCGCGCACGACCAGCAGATCGACCTCCTGCGCCGTGTCCGCGAGGCCGACGACAAGGACCGGTGGCTCCCGAGCCTGCTCCTGTCCATCAATTGTATAGCCGCCTGCTTCGGCACCGTGGGCTGACCCCCTCGCTGCGCTGGTCGCGGACCTCTGTTTTCGCCTTGAAATGTCAGTTGCCGAGTGCGATTCATTGGTTAGGTGGTAAATCGCTACCGCCTTTCCCTTCAATGCGTTCGGGGGACTATGCGAGGCAACGGCAATGCCGAGCTCGGCTATTCCCGGCTGACCCAACCGCTGGTTCGCGACAACGGGTCGCTCCGTCCCGCTACATGGGACGAAGCACTCGACCGCGCCGCCCAAGGGTTCCGCCGCAACATCGCCGAGCACGGGCCTAACGCACTGGGCATCTTCAGCTGCTCCAAGTCGACCAACGAAATGAACTACTTGGCGCAGAAGCTGGCCCGCGTGGCGTTCGGCACGCACAACGTCGATAGCTGTAATCGGACCTGACACGCTCCCAGCGTCGTCGGTCTGGCGACGATCTTTGGAGCGGGCGGGGGCACGAGCTCGTACAGGGAGGTCCAAGAAACCGATGTGATCTTCCTGTGGGGAGCGAATGCCCGCGAGAACCATCCGATTTTCTTTCATCACGTCCTGAAAGGCATTCACCGCGGGACGCGGTTGTATGTCGTCGACCCACGACGCACCTCGTCGGCGCAGTGGGCCGACGTGTGGCTCGGCTTGAACGTGGGCGGCGACATCGCGCTGGCGAATGCGATGGCGCGCGAGATCATCCACGCGGGTCTGGCGAACACCGCGTTCATCGAGCATTCGACCACCGACTTCGAGGCGTACCGCGATCTCGTGGAGCCGTACACGCTCGAGCTCGCCCAACACATCACCGGCGTGCCCGCGGATGTCATTCGCGAGGCGGCGCACACGTACGCCCGTGCCGACCGCGCGATCATCTGCTGGACACTCGGCATCACCGAGCACCACAACGCGACGGACAACGTTCTGGCGCTGATCAATCTCGCGCTCGTCACCGGACACGTCGGACGCTACGGCTCCGGGCTCAATCCGCTGCGCGGCCAGAACAACGTGCAGGGCGGCGGCGACATGGGCGCGATTCCGAACAAGTTCGTCGGCTTCCAGGACGTTCTCGACGCCGAGGCTCGCGGCCGCTTCGAGCGCGCCTGGAACGCGACCCTGCAGCCCAACTACGGTTGGACCGTGACCGAGATGCTGCAGGCGATGGATCGCGGCGAGCTCACGTCGCTGTTCTGCATCGGCGAGAACCCCGCGCAGTCCGAAGCCGATCAGCACCACGCCGAGAAATTGCTGCGCGACCTCGACCACCTCGTCGTGCAGGACATCTTCCTCACCAAGACCGCCGAGCTGGCCGACGTCGTCCTCCCCGCCACCGCGAGCTGGTGCGAGGCCGAGGGCACGGTGACGAACAGCGAGCGCCGGGTGCAGCGCGTGCGCAAGGCGCTCGAGCCGCCCGGCGACGCGCGCGACGAGCTGTGGATCATCTCGGAGATCGCGCGCCGGTTAGGCCACGACTGGGGCACGCCTGACGCAGAGCAGGTGTGGGACGAGGTGCGCGCTCTGGCGCCGGAGATGTTCGGGGGGATGACCTATCGGCGCCTCGAAGAGCTGGACGGGATCCAGTGGCCGTGTCCCAACGAGCAGGATCCGGGAGCGCAGTTCCTGCACGCGCGGCTGTGGGCCGATCCGGTGGGATTGCCCAAGGCCGCGTTTTCGCTCACGGAGTACGACCCGCCGGTCGAGATGCCGGACGACGCGTATCCATTCACGCTCACGACGGGCCGCCGGCTCGATTCGTACAACACCGGCGTGCAGACCGCGGGTTACACGTCGCCGCTCCGTCGCGGTGAGACGCTCGACATTGCACCCGAGGATGCGAGTCGCCTCGACGTTCACGACGGTGACCTCGTGCGGATCAGTTCTCGTCGCGGCAGCATCGTGGCACCGGCGCGCATCGATACGTCGCTGCGCGCCGGTCTCGTGTTCATGACGTTCCATTTCCAGGATCAGGTGCGCGTCAATCTGCTCACGATCGACGCTACCGATCCGCGCTCCGGAACGGCCGAGTTCAAGGCGTGCGCGGTGAAGGTCGAGCCGGTGCGCGCGCCCGATGACGCGCCGGCCCGCGCGCTCCACCGCCACTCGGATCCTGTGTTAGGCGACTGATGGACCTGAAACTGCTCGACGTCGGGCCCACCGACGAGGAACGCGAGGTGATCGACGCACGACTCGGTCCGCCTGCGTCCGGGTGGGACGGCGGCGAGCGCGTCGCGGATCGCGACGCACACGTGGCGTTCGGGGGACACGCCGCCCGCGCACGCCGGCACGAGCTGCTCCCCGTGCTGCACGCTGTGCAGTCGCGCATCGGGTGGATCAGCGAAGGCGCCATCAACTACATCTGCGCGCGGCTCGATGTGCCCCCGGCCGAGGCCTGGGGCGTGGCGACGTTTTACGCGCTGCTCGCGACGACGCCGCGCCCCA
>DATJET010000124.1:0-11983 GCA_035496295.1 Gemmatimonadaceae bacterium | reverse complement strand
AGCAGTACGATTGCCGCGAAGGCCGAGAGCCATTTCTTCATCACGAAATCCTGTTCGGGCACCGACCGGAGGACTGCGCTCGGAGGGCGCACGGGTGAACGCGTTGGACGAAATACACAACTGTGTACATTTTCACACACGACCCCGCGGAGCGCAAGAAGATCTGGGCGCTCGACAAGTCGCGAGCAGCTTATCGGCGTATCGCGCCCCGCCGGCATACCGCTCAACAGGCGTGGATCGACGTGGAAGTCCGTCCAACAGCACGTAGCGGTTTCCGTCGTCCGGGAACCGATGGAGGTCGTCGACCGTGTAGCGCGGCACGCTGATGGCCATGGCCACGAAAATACCTGGCGACGGCCGAGTTAGCGAACGACTTCCAGCTCCAGGTTGAGTGGACCATACAAGTAATCCACCTTGGCGCGCGGCGTCCTCCACTGGCCGTACACCGCGCCGAGAAAACCCTCCGCGTCGGCGGGAATTGCGACCTCGATCCCGTCCACGAACCGCGCCGCCGCGTCGCCCGCGAATACGCCTAACGGAAAACAATAGTGGAACGTGCGGCGCCCATCGCCATCCGCGTTCGTGATCGCCCATCCGTCGCGATACGGGCGAACGATGTCCAGATCGATGAAGAGCCGCGGATGCCGTGGATGAACCAGCGACACCTTGTGCTCGTTGTGTTTGCGGACCGCAAATCCGCGCGCAACCATACGCTCGATGTACGTCGGCAAGCGGTGCGCATCTATCTGCCTAACGCCGAGGTCGATGTCCCGATCGCCGAAGATGAACCCGCCGTCGCGCACGCAGCCCAGCAGCGTGCCCCAGACCAGCATGGGCTCGAATCCGGCCGCACGCGCAGCCGACTGCGCCATGCGGAGCAACCGCGATCCGTTCACCGCGAGATCCAACCCCTCGAGCGACAGCCGCCCTGATCTGTACGCAGCCATTTGCCGCGCGACGTGCACGGGGCGTCGCACAAGCGCGCCCGCATGCGGTGCAAAGCGCTCGTACCTCCACGGCACGTGCGGCCGCCTGACAAACTGCCCAACGCGCGCCAGCGTGGCCGGCTGTGCGACTCCGCCTAACGGAGCGCCGCGGGAGGCCGCGGCGTATTCGGCGCAGCACCGCGCGTACTCGTCCGGTGTGTCGACCTCCCACCACGGCAGGCCAGCGGTGAATACCGGCCAGAGACCGTCGCCGCGCATCAGCACGTCGTAGGCCTGGTTGGGAAATCCGCCCGCTCCACCCTCGCGAATGACGCAGCCGAGTCGATCGAAGAACGCCGTGGAGTCGCGCTCGCCGATTCGCACGAGTTGGGCGCTCTCACCGGCGGAGCGCTCGGCCGGCACGCTGGTGGAATAGCGCACGACCTGGCCTTGGGAGAGCTCCACGTGGTACTCGCCCGCGCGGAACTCACGCAGCGGGTCCACGAGGCATGCGTTTTCGTGCGGCGACTCGGCGAATCGCTCGATGAGCGCGGTCGGATACAACACGTCGGCGTTCTGCACCACAAACGCGTGGCCGCGGAGCCAGGCACACGCGAGATAGAGCGACGTGATGCTGTTGGTCGTCGCGTACGCGTCGTTGACCAACACGCGGCACCGGCCGGCGACATGACGCAGCACGGCATCGGCCGCGAAGCCGGCGACGATGGTGACCTCGTCGATCCCCGCGGCGCACAGCGCCTCGAGCTGGTGGTCGAGCAGCGCTCGTCCGTTCACCGGCAGCAGGCACTTGGGGGTCTCGCTCAGGCGGCCGAGCCGCGAACCGCGCCCGGCGGCCAGCAGCACCGCGCGTCGAACCGTGATGGTCGTGCCTCTCCGAATCGCCCGGCCACAAAGATGCGGCGCTCCGGTCGCGTCCGCCAGTTCGACGTTAGGCCAAGAGCCGGCAGGATTTACCGCGCCGCCTTCATCCGCGACCGCACGACCGCGTCCCAGTTGGTCACGACGACCAGCTCCCCCGCGTCGGCGCTCTGCAGAAAGATGAAGTGCGTGCCGTCGGGCATCACGTCGTAGTTGGCGTGCGGGTTTCCCGCGAAGACGTACGTGTCGGTGAGCACGGTGTCGCGCCGAACGACCGCGAAGGCAGGACCGGCGCCAATGCGCGCCGCCATGAGCTGCCCGTCGCCGCGATAGAACAGGCTGTGCCCGTCCCGGGACCACACGGGTTCGGCGCCGCCGTTCACCGACACCTGGACGCGTCCGCCCGGACCCGGGAACGGCTGCACGACCACCTCGTTCCGCCCCGACTCGTCGGTGGTGAACGCAATCCACCTTCCGTTAGGCGATATCCGCGGCATGATCTCGATCGCGCTGGGATTGGCCGCAATCGGGCGGGGCGTCGTGTCGCCGGACACCGCGCGGTAGTAGATGTCGGCGCCCAACGTGTCGAGCTGGTACGCGATGTAGCGCGAATCGGGCGACATCACCCCCTCATAGACGTCGACACGCTTGCCCACCACCAGCGGCGTGGCATCGGCGCTCAGATCGGCGGGCCGCCAGTAGATACCGGTCCGATTCCCGCGATCGGAGCGGTACAGGACGCGCGTGCCGTCGGGCGACCACTCGGGACGCTCGTTCGCCGAGCCCTCGCTCGTTAGGCGGGTCAACGTCCCCGACGCGATGTCGTCCAGCCAGATGTCGCGGCGGTCGCCGGCACCGATCGTGAGCGCGATCCGCCGACCGTCGGGCGAGAGCCGGGGAAACAAGTAGTCCCGTCGGTCGCCAAGGAGCGTGCGCGTCGTCTCGCCGCGTCCGACCAATACCAACTGCGAAAGCTGGGAACCGGACTGGTACATCAGCGTCCCGTGCGCGAGCGCGGCCCGCGCCAGTCCGGTGCTGAGGTTCACCACCACGTTATCCAACAACTGCACGGGCGCACCGAGCAGGCGACGCTTCGTGAGGTCGATGGACACGCCCATGATGGTGCCGGAGGCCGTGGCGTACACGAGGGTGTTGCCCACTACGCCTAACGGTTGGAGGCCGGGCAGGTCCAGAACCGTCGCCTCGCCCCCCGGCAGCGCGGCAATCGCGATCCGCGAGGTCGACACCGTGGCCGAAGTCGCACTCGTGTAGATGACGCAGTGCGCCGAGTCGATCACGAGCGGCGTGGCGGTGAAGAGCTCTCCCTGCGGACGACCGCGCCCGCCGAACTCGCGCGACTGGCCCCCTGTCTCGGGCATCAAGTAGAGCGATCGATTTCCGGACAGCACGATGACGCCGGTCGTCGACCAACTCGCGCCGGCGAATGTGCCCGGCGCATTCCCCAGAACTTGCGGATCGCCGCCGTCGAGCGAAACCTTGTACAGCTGGTTGCCGCGGATGAAGAGGACCCACCGGCCATCGGGAGAAAACGTCGGCTGGCCCGCGTCTTCGGTGCCGGGCAACGGTCGTGAGGCGATGTCGTCGAGTGGTCGGACCACCAGCTGCTCGTGCCGGCCGCTGCCCTGACCCGCGTACAGTAACGTTCGCCCGTCGGGCGACACGTTCAGCAAGTTCAGGCCGAGCACGTTGTTCCGCGCCGTGGGCGATGCCGGCAGCGTGAACCGGATGACCGCCGGCGGGTCGTTAGGCACAGGACGCCGCGCCCACGCCGCGAGCGCTGCCCCCGCGATCGCGACCGCAGCCAACGCGAGCACGAGCGGATCGCGAAGCCTCGTGCCTAACGAAGCGCGCGCGGCGCGGGTGGTCGTGCGTACCGGCGCGCCCGTGCGCTGCGCCCGCGGTGTACCGTCGGTGGCGTGCAGCGCCTCGGCGAACTGCGCCGCGGTGGCGAAGCGGTCGGCAGGCAGTTTCTCGAGCGCGGTGAGCACCGCCGTTTCCACCGCCGGGGGCACCGTGTCGCGCTGCGGGAAAATCGGACGCGGCCGTTCGGTCATCACCTTCGCCACGACCGCCTGCGCGGTGCTGCCGCTGAACGGCGGATCACCCGTCAACATTTCGTACGTCGTCGCGCCTAACGCATAGACGTCGGCGCGGGCGGTGACGTCCCGCTCGCCCATCGCCTGCTCGGGCGGCATGTAGGTCGGCGTACCGAGACTCATGCCGGTCTCGGTCATGCGGCCGCCGCCGCCCTTGCTCGCGGCCAGCGCAATGCCGAAATCGGCTACCAGCGCCGACCCGTCGTGCAGCAAAATATTCTCGGGCTTGATGTCGCGGTGGATCACGCCATGTCGATGCGCGTAGTCCAGCGCGCTGGCCACTTCGGTGGCGATCTGAACAGCGTCCGGAATCGGGAGCTGCTTCTCGCGCCTCAATCGATCGCGCAGCGACTCGCCCTCCACGTACGGCATCACGTAGTACGCCGTGCCGTCCACCTCACCGCTGTCGATGAGCCCGAGAATGTGCGGGTGCTGCAGCGTCGCGATGGTCTTGATCTCGCGCAGAAATCGCTCGGCGCCGATGACCGCGGCAAGGTCGGGTCTCAAGACCTTGACCGCGACTTTACGGTCGTGCTTCAAGTCGTGGGCGAGATACACTGTGGCCATGCCGCCCTGACCGAGCTCGCGCTCGATCCGGTAGCTGCTGCCAAGGGCGGCGGCGAGAGTGTCGGTCACGTTCCGGGAGGGCTCGGTTGCTATTCGGGTGGGAATCGGAAGGCGTCAATGTGTCGATGTCGGCGCCGGACGGAAAGGTGCGACGGCTCCTAACGAGCAGCGATCGCGCGGAGGACGGCGAGCTTGACGACCGCGAACCGCGAGCGGCCGGTCCGCCGGATGGCGCCGGTCGCGACCAGCGCCGCGAGCGCGCGCACCACCACCTCGCGCGCCGTGTCGAGCTCGGCGGCCAGCGCCTCTTGCGAGACGCCGAGCGTGAAGTCGGCCGGCGACGACGCCTCGGCCCGAGCCAGCGCGTGGCGCGCGACGCGCACCATCACTGTCGTGGCTGTCAGCTCGTCGATGCGCTGCACGAGGCTGCGCGCCCGGGCGGCCAACCGGCGCATCGCCCAGCGCACGAACGCGGGCTCTTCACGCAGCAGTCGCTCCACAGCCTCAACCGCCAGGTACGCACAGCACGTGGGCTCCGTCGCCACGGCGGTCGCCGGGAACGCGCCTTCGCCTAACACGGGAATCTCGCCCAACACGCCTCCCGCGCCCTCGCCGTGCAGCACGCGCGACCGGCCGCGCGTCTCGCGTGACACGCGCACCCTCCCCGACAGGACGAAATACAGTCCGTCGGCAGGGGCGTCAGTCCGATAGAGCACGCTCCTCGGCTGATAGCGACGCTCGGTACAGAGCGCGGCCACGCGATCGACGACGTGTTCCGCCATCGCGTCGAAGCCGGGAACGGTGTCTCGCAACACGCGCGACGCAATCATGTGCTGGTTGGCAGGCAGGATGGAACCGAGGTTCCGGCGCTCACGCACCGTGTGGCTCCATACTATACGGCCACGCGACGCGCGCGAGTGCGTCGCCACCGATCGACCCAACCACGGAGTTCTTTCATGCGACGCAGCCTTCATCTCACGCTCGTGGTCCTGGCCGCGACCGCCGCCGGCGGTCTCGGCGCTCAGGCAACGCATCACCACGCCGACTCCGGGGCGACGCGCGACAGCGCCTACGCCGCGATGCAGGAACGCGGCGGGATAGTCATGGGTGTGGACCAATACACCTCCACGCATCATTTCGACGAACTGCCCGACGGCGGTCGCATCACGCTCGTGAGAAATGCAGACGACAGCGTAGGCGCCGCGCGAATCCGGACGCACTTGCGCGCGATCGCCGCCGCGTTCTCCGCCGGCGACTTCTCGTCGCCGATGCTGGTCCACATGAAAGACGTGCCGGGCACCACGGTCATGGCAGCGAAGAAAGCGATGATCCATTATTCGGTTCGCGACCTGCCGCGCGGCGCCGTGGTCACCATTTCGACGCACGATCCAGATGCGATCCGCGCGGTGCACGATTTTCTCGCCTTCCAGCGGTCGGAGCACCATGGCCCATAGTCACATTCTGTAGCGCTCGGATGGTCATCGCACAGAGAGTTCTTGCTTCCTGCGTTCTGGTGCTGGCCGCGGAATTGGGGCGCACGGCGCACGCGCAGGATTCCCTGGCCTACCGCAACGCGGCCCTGCCGGTCGATGCGCGGGTGCGCGATCTGTTAGGCCGGATGACGCTCGAGGAAAAGTTCTGGCAATTGTTCATGATCCCGGGCGACCTCGACGACAGCACGCACGACTACTCGCACGGCATCTTCGGTTTGCAAGTGGATGCGAAGCGCGCCGCACTCCCGCCGGCACCGCCCGCCGCCGCGCCGCTCGAGAAGACCGCGCACACGGTGGACGGCAATGCGCGACCGCAAGACACGCCCAGCGCCGACGATCGCGCCGCGTCCGCCGCGCGCGCCGACGCCGAACGCATCGATGCGATCCAGCACTACTTCGTGGAGCACACGCGACTCGGCATCCCGATCATTCCGTTCGAGGAGGGCGCGCACGGACTCGTGCGCGACGGCGCCACGGATTTCCCGGCCCCGATCGCGCTGGCGGCGACGTTCGACACGTCGCTCGTTAGGCGGGTGGCCATCGCGATAGGCGGCGAAGCCGTGAGTCGAGGCATTCGGCAGCTGTTGTCGCCCGTGGCCAACGTGGCCACGGACGTGCGCTGGGGCCGGGTCGAAGAGACCTACGGCGAGGATCCGTTTCTCGCCGCGCAGATGACCGGCATCTACGTCGATGCGCTCGAGCACGCCGGTGTCATCGCGACACCCAAGCACTTCGTGGCCAACGTCGGCGCCGGCGGCCGCGACAGCTATCCCATCGACGTCGGGCCGCGCACGCTGGAGGAGACATACTTCCCGCCGTTCCGCGCTGCGCTCGCGCACGGAGCGCAATCGATCATGACCGCCTACAACTCGGTGGGCGGTGTACCGGCCACGCAGAATCGCGAGCTGCTCACCGATGTGCTCCGGCGCCAATGGGGATTCACCGGCTTCGTGATCTCCGATGCCGCCGCCACCGGCGGCGCAATTGTGCTGCACCACACGGAGCCTGACACACCCATCGCCGCGCGCGACGCATTCGAGGCCGGCCTCGACGTCGTGTTCCAATCGTCGTGGCCGCAATACCGGCCGTACTGGCGCGCGTTCGCCGATTCGCTCATTCCACCGGCGGTGATCGACAGCGCGGTCGCCACGGTGTTGCGCGCCAAGTTCGCGATCGGCTTGTTCGACCATCCGTACGCGAATCCCGATCGCGCGGCGCGCGAGGCGGGCGACGCGACGCACCGCGCGCTGGCGCGCACGGCGGCCCGCGAGGCCATCGTGCTGCTCGGGAACCACGACCACTTGCTTCCGTTAGGCAAGGACATGCGGCGCGTGGCGGTGATCGGCGTGGACGCGGCGGAGGCGCGCACGGGAGGTTACAGCCCGCCGGGCGTGGCGCGCGTGTCGATCCTGGACGGCATCCGCGCCGCGCTCCCGCGCGCACACGTGTTGTACGCGCCGGGCCCGGGACGGCTCTCGCCCGAGGTCGTGCCAGTGCCTGCCGCCGCATTCGCGCCGCTAGCCCGCGACTCGACTGCGCGCGGCCTCCACGCGGAATATTTCGACAACATCGATCTCGCGGGCACGCCGACCGTGGTCCGCGCCGATTCGCAGGTGAACTTCGCTTGGACGCTCAATTCACCGGCTCGGGGCATTCCATTCGATTGGTACTCGGCCCGCTGGACCGGAACTATCGCCGTGCCGCGCGGCTCGCGGGCCGCCGCTCGGTTAGGCATCGTGGGCAACGACGGCTATCGATTGTGGCTGGATGGCCGGCTGCTCATCGACGACTGGCGCAAGCAGAGCGTCGGCACCACGCTCAAGCCGGTGTCGCTGCGCCCGGGCGTTCGTCACACCGTTCGGCTCGAGTACTTCGAGAGCACGGGCAATGCCCGGCTGGCGATGGTCTGGAACGCAGGCGTGCCCGAGCGCTGGCAGCGCGACATCGACAGCGCCGTCGCCATCGCGCGCCGAGCGCAGGTCGCGATCATCGTCGCCGGCATCGAGGAGGGCGAATTCCGCGATCGCGCGATGCTGTCGCTCCCCGGTCACCAGGAGCAGTTGATCCAGGCGGTCGCGGCGACCGGAACACCGGTGGTCGTGGTGTTGGTCGGCGGCAGCGCCGTCACTATGCGCAATTGGCTCGGCCATGTGGGTGCAGTTCTCGACGTATGGTATGCGGGCGAGCAAGGCGGCAACGCGGTGGCCGACGTGCTGTTTGGCGACGCGGACCCGGGGGGTCGTCTGCCGGTCACGTTTCCGATGGTCGAGGGCCAGCTTCCGTTAGTCTACGACCACTGGCCGACGGGCCGCGGCGACGACTACGTCGACCTCTCGGGGCACGCGCTGTTTCCGTTCGGCTACGGCCTCAGCTACACGACGTTCGCGTACTCGGATCTCACAATCGCGCCGGACTCGATCAACGCGGCCGGCGTCGCGCGCGTGTCCTGTCGCGTGAAGAACACCGGACACCGCGCCGGCGACGAGGTCGTGCAGCTGTACCTGCATGACGAGTTGGCACCCGTGGCGCGCCCGGTGATGCAGTTAGCCGGCTTCGCGCGCGTCCACCTTGCGCCGGGCGAGGAGCGCGAGGTGGCCTTCCCTGTCGACGCGTCGCAACTCGCTGTCCTCGACTCGACACTGCACCGCGTCGTCGAGCCCGGTGCGTATCGCATGATGGTCGGCGCGTCGTCGGTCGATATCAAACTGCGCGGCGAGCTCGTTGTTCGTTAGGCGACCGAGATCTCGGGTACGCGCAGCAAGTGAGAGCGCGTCGCCTAACGCGTGGCTGGCCCCTACGCTCATGTTGAATCGGACAAAGCACGGACACGTCGGACACGAACGGATCGTGCTGGCGCGTATGACGGTCCGTCCGAAGTCGCCGGTGAATGAGTTGTTTATACAAAAAGCTACAAGACCGGCCGGCACTGCGAGGTGCGCATTGCTGCCGGCCGATCCGTGTCCGACGTCTCCGTGCTGTGTCCGTTACGACATGAGCGTAGAGGCCAGATTTGGCACAGCTACGCCGGCCCCCTCGCAGAAGCGCTCGGCCCTGGCGGGAGAGCCGGTCGTCCCAAGCGACCAACACGGGCCCACATGGCCCTTGTCCGGCCCGCCTTGGCATCGCAAGTTGAGGCTTGACCGCACGCACAATCCGGAAGCCGTGCGGCGAGGAGCGGACCATGCGGATCGTCCCGATCACCACGCATTCCGCCGTGATGCACCGCCTGTGCACCATGGAAGCGGTTGCAGCCCTGTGCTGGATCGCCACCGGTCCGCCGCTCCGCGCGCAAAGCGCCACGCCTCCAGGTTCCGTCAATGCCGTCGTGCGCGACACGACCGGTGCCGGCATCGCCGGCGCCGAGCTCGCCATCGCCGGCACCAGCATCAGGGGCTACACGGACGACGACGGGCATCTGCACCTCGGCCGGATCGCGCCCGGCCCCGCGCGCCTAACGGTCCGGCGGCTCGGCTTCCGGCCGACCACCGTGGACGTCACGATCGCCGCCGGTCACGCAACCATCGATACCGTCAGACTGGTCGAGGTCGCGCACCGTCTCGATGTGATCACGATACGCGGTACCATCCACGCGTACAACGGGCGCATGTCGGGCTTCTACGAACGGCGCAGCCAGGGCTTCGGCCACTTCTTCACGCGCTCACAGATCACGAACATCAATCCGTCGCACCTCACCGACCTGTTTCGGCGGATTCCCGGCATGCAGCTCGCGTCGACGAGCGTGATCCAGAACGCCGTTCGCATGCGCGGCGCACGCGACTGCCCGCCGCTCCTCTGGTTGGACGGCGCACCCGCCGGCGCGGCGGAATACGACCTCGACACGATCGATCCGCTGTCGGTGGAAGCCATGGAGGTTTACAGCGGTCCGTCCGAAGTGCCACTGCAATTCAAGCCGCCGATGGACCTGCAAGCGTGCGGCGTCATCGTGATCTGGACTCGACAGGGGGAGCCGCACCACGCGTACGCCTCGACCGATCCCGACCAGATCGCGAAGATGATCGACTCGCTCAAAGTGTACACGGCCGACCAGGTCGACACGCCCGCACATCAGGACACGAGCGTCCACGTCGAGCCGTCCTATCCGGAAGGGCTGTTCATCGCCGGCACGGGCGGCAAGGTGGTGGCGGAGTTCGTCGTCGACACCGCCGGCGCCGTGGCGATGGGCACCTTCAGCGCCATCTCGTCCACCGATCCGGACTTCACCATTTCCGTTAGGCGCGCGCTCCAGCACGCCGTGTACGTGCCGGCGGTCCTCAAGGGGCGCAAGGTGCAGCAGGTGGTCGAGCAGCCGTTCACGTTCGTCGCCGACAGCACTGCCGCGCGCGCCGGCCGCCCTAAGCGGTGACCGCCTAGAGCACCGTCAGCGAATCGGACTCCGCGGACAGCGCGTCGAGATACTGCTGCATCTCGCGCGAGCGCTTCTGCCCTTCCCGCTTCGCCGCATCGCTCTGCAGCAGCTTGGGCATCTCGGTCATCTGCTGCTTGATCACCGCCACGGCGTGCGGCAGGTCGGGCGTGAATTTCTCGCGCGACGTGAGCGAGATGATCCGCGCGACGTCGATCGCGCCCATGAAGTCCAGGATGTCGGCGTCGCGAAACAACACCGCCACGCGCAGCGTGTCCGGCGGCCGATAGTACTGGTGGTGGTCGATGATCTCCTTCACCAGCGCCGACTTCTCCATCGGGAAGCCCGCGTCCCGCAGCACGCTGTCCACGAGCTGAATCGAGCGGTCGCCGTGGTCTACGCCGGGCACGGCGTAAGGTGGGATGCCGCCCATGTCGTGCAGGTACGCGGCCGCGTAGAGCGCGTCGTCGTCCACCGTGAGGCCTTCAGCTTTGGCTAACGCAAGCGTCGTCTCGTAATCGCGGCGGCCGTGCGCCGGGCCCCACGCCGTGTGCTGCAGGTGCGCCTCGGCGAATGCGCGCACCTTGGCCCGCCACGGCGCCTCCACGCCGGTGTCGGCCGCCGCCCGCCTAACGGAGGCGGCGCGCCGCGGCACCGGCCGCGTGGTTGCCGCGGCGAGGCCCACCAGGAGCAGGATCGGAAGAGCAACAGCCACGACGGTACCGCGACGACGCCGGCCGGTGTCACGCATGGGGAGCTCGCGAGTGGATGTTGGAGGAACGGGCGGCCTCGGGCACGTCCGGCCGCGGCAGCGCATCGGGAGCCGCTTCGCCTAACGCAGCCGGCGCGCGGCCCGGACGGCGCCGCGTGAAGAGCCAGAGCGCGTACAGCGCGAGCGGCGGGACGCCCACCCAGAACGCCATCTGCCCCAACGACGCCGACGCGACGTGCGTCACCTTCCCGAACTGCGTCACGGTGACGTGCAGCACGGTGTTGGTGAACGACGCCGTGACGTTCGCGGCGTCCTTGGGAGCCGACGATGCACGCGTGATGGCGAGAATCGTGGGCGTCACCGTCACGCCGAGCAGCCCGATCCAGTAGACGAACCAGGCGGCGATCACGTGCCCGGGACGCCACCGCGCCAAGAATGCCTTCATGCCGCCTCCCGCCGAAGACTGCCACCTTGAGATTCAAACGATCGTTTAATACAATTGTTTGAATCCGCACGCCGGCCGAAATCCGACTCCCCGCCGGCCTGGAGCCCGACACGCCATGACTCGCAAACAGCTGGCCGCCGGAGGAGGTGCCGCACTCCTCGTTGCCGCCATCGTCGTCTACTTCATCACCCGCCCGCCGGCGTCGCTCGTCCTAACCGGCGTCGTCACCACCAACGACGTCATCGTGAGCCCGCAGGTCGCCGGCCAGTTGAGCCGCCTCCTCGTCGCCGAAGGCGATTCCGTCACAGAAAATCAGTTGCTAGCCGTCCTCGCGCCGGGTGAGCTCGCCGCCGACCAAAGCTACTACGCACAGAACGCGGAGGCGCTCGCATCACAGGTGCACCAAAGTGCTGCCGACCTGCACTACCAGGAAACGCAGGCCGGCCAGCAGGTTCTGCAAACGGAAGCGACCCTCGCGGCA